>WGEZ01000129.1 GCA_015492515.1 Nitrospirota bacterium | reverse complement strand
CTCCCGCCCTCAGCCGTCTGTGGATGATCCCCTCCCCGAGGCCGGGTCTGTACCTGAGGAGGCCGTTGTCCCAGACCTCCTTCACCCTGAAGGAGCTGAGGAGGTTCCAGAGGCCGCCGGAGTGGTCACCGTCTGCATGGGTGAGCACGAGGGCATCCACCTCACCGATCCCCTTGTACCTGAGATAGTCCACCACCTCCCTTCCGGAATATCCGGTATCCACCACGATGGTCCGGCCCTCAGCGGTCTCGATCACCGCTGCATCGCCCTGTCCCACATCGAGGAACGTCACCCGCGGGCCCCTCCAGTCGTAGGAGGCGACGGTGACGAGGAGTGTGGCCGCCAGTGCCGCCGAGCTCAGAATGGACCACCGCCATCTCCTCCTGAGCAGGAAGTACAGGCAGGGATATACGAAGATGAGCACAACGGCGGGGAAGGCGTGCAGGGGGATCGTCGTCGAGCCGTACCCGGCGATCCGGACCACCCATGAGTTGACGACACCCGTGATCCCCTGGAGCACCCCTGAGAGGGGGAAGTATCCTGTGGCCAGATAGGTCAGCCCGCCGAGCAGCCCGAGGGGCAGGACGAGGAAGCAGACAGCCGGGGTGAAGACGAGGTTCGCCGGCAGGCTGAGGACCGGGAAGGTATGGAAGTAGTACAGCAGCAGCGGTGCCGTGCCGATCAGCGCCCCGCCGGTCACCAGGATCAGCAGAAGCAGCCTCCTCACCGCCGGGTGGTGCCTCTCGAACCCGGTGCCGCCGAAGGCCTCCAGTGTAAGGCCTATGAAGAGGACGGCCGTGAAGGAGAGCTGGAAGGAAACGGTCCAGAGCGCCCCGGGGTCCATCAGAAGGATCACGACAGCGGCTAAGAGGAGGCTCTGGAGCCACCGGCCCCTCCTGCCTATCAGGAGGCCCAGCAGGAAGACCCCCGTCATCACGAAGGACCTCAGTGCAGGGACTCGGCCTCCTGAAAGGAGGAGATACAGTATCATCAGCGGCAGTGTCAGCGAGACGGCGATCCCGTCCAGGCTCACCCTTGCCGTCAGCCTGGCAAGCCATCGGTAGGGCAGCAGCCTCGCCGAGTGCCTGATGAGGGAGAAGACCAGCACGGAGAGGAGGCCGAAGTGCGTCCCTGAGATGCTCATCAGGTGGGCGAGCCCCACCTTCCTGTATGCCGTATAGAGCTCGTCGCCGCCGCCCCTGTGGCCGATCACGACCGCCGAGAGGAGGGAGGCTGCATCAGGGCTGAGATTCTCCCTGAACCAGTTGTACAGCCTCCACCTCATCCTCTGGGCAACCCAGCCGTCCTCCCTGCTCAGAACCACGGTGCCCTCGGTCCTCAGAAAGAGAGAGGGCGGCCTGAGGGGGCTTCCGGGGTTCATGCGCTGACGCCCCGCGCTCATGTATGCAAAGCCCTCGATGCGTGAGCCGGGCGGCAGGGGACTCACCGTCCTGAGGAAGACCTCGCTCTTCACCTCGGGCTCCCGGAGGTGGACCTCCTGCAGATAGCCCCGCCCTGCAGGCAGAGGCAGCCCTGCCACGGCAGCCGTGAAGGGCCGGCTCCCCCCTGTCTCGAGGATCGCTGCCCCGGTGTCCTCAGGAGGCGTGTACCTGAACCAGGCGTAGCCGAAGGCGACGAGCACGAGGGCCGCGTATATCAGGGCCTCCCTCCCATGGTATCTGAAGAGGAGACAGGCGGAGAGAAGAAACAGGAGTACCGCGGCCAGGGGGAAGAAGAGGTGCAGGTAGAAGGCCCCGATCCCTCCGATGAAGCATATGTAGGGGAGGACGGAAGGCATCATGAACACCCCGTCAGAGGCGTCTCCCTCTCAGCGAGGGATCATCCGGGCGCTGCCCGCCCTACCCCTTGCCGCCCACCGAGCGGATGACGCTGACGATCTCGTCGGCAACGGCATGGATCGTCTCCCTGTCACCACCCTCGACCATCACCCTGATCTTCGGCTCCGTGCCCGAGGCCCTGACGAGCACCCTCCCCCTGGAGTCGAGCCTCTCTTCCGCCTTCCTTACAGCCTCCTTCACCTCCGGCCTCTTTATGACGTCCTTCCTCACCACCTCCACGTTCTCAAGGACCTGCGGATAGAGGTATATGTCGGAGACCATCTCGGAGAGGGGCATGCCCGTCTTCTTCATCAGGTACAGCAGTTGCAGGGCCGTGACCGGCCCGTCCCCCGTGGTGTTGCAGTCGAGAAAGACGATATGTCCGGACTGCTCGCCGCCGAGGTTGTATCCCCCCCGGAGCATCTCCTCGACGACGAACCTGTCTCCCACCCTTGTCCTCACCAGCCTGATCCCCTTCCTCCGGAGGTAGTGCTCAACCCCGAGGTTGCTCATCACCGTGGCCACCACCGTGTCGTTGCTCAGCCTTCCTTCCTTCTTCAACTCCACCGCCCATACAGCCATCACCCTGTCACCGTCGACCTCCCTGCCCTCCGCATCAACGAAGATGGTCCTGTCCGCGTCGCCGTCGTGGGCGACCCCGACATGGGCGGCATGCCTCAGCACCTCCTCCTTGAGGTTGGAGAGGTCGGTTGAACCGCAGCAGTGGTTGATATTGGTGCCGTCGGGATGGTTGTTGATCGTAATCACCTCGGCCCCCAGCTCGGTCAGCACCTCGGGCGTGATCTTGTATGCCGCGCCGTTGGCGCAGTCCACCACCACCTTCAGCCCCTCCAGGCTCGCCCCCTTGGGTATGGTCGATTTGACGAACTCTATGTACCGGCCGGTGGCGTCGTCGAGCCTGTACGCCTTCCCGATGGCCTCGCCCACCGGCCTCCTGGCGACGAAGGAGCCCTCCTTCACCAGGGCCTCGATCTCCCTCTCCAGCTCGTCGGGGAGCTTGAACCCGTCGGAGGAGAAGAACTTGATCCCGTTGTCTTCGAAGGGGTTGTGGGAGGCGGAGATGACGATCCCTGCATCGAGCCTCATCGTCCTCGTCAGGAAGGCTATGCCCGGTGTGGGGATCGGTCCGACGAGGAGGACGTTCATCCCCATGGAGCAGATGCCCGATGTGAGGGCGCTCTCTATCATGTAGCCCGATATCCTCGTGTCCTTGCCGATGAGGACCATGTTCCTGCCCTCCTCCTTCTTCAGGACCCTCGCGGCAGCCATCCCCACCTTCAGCACGACCTCAGGGGTCATGGGCGCCCTGTTGACCCGTCCTCGGATGCCGTCCGTACCGAAGAGCCTCATCTCCCTCCACCCTCCTTCACGGTGATATGGACCTCGACACTGTCGGTCGTCAGCCTCACCTCGCTTATGTCCGTCTCCAAGCCCACCTTCTCGATCACGTCCTCTCTGAGCCCCGAGACATCGATCGGCTCGGTCCTGACGGAGGGCACCTTCCTTATCACCGTCTCGGGGCCTTCGATCTCCACCCGCTCCGGTCTTACGGTGATCTCGCTTATGTACCTTCCAGGAGCGGGCTTTCCCAGGAGGTCGGGCTTGACGGGGACCTCCCTGCTCACCGTTCTGTCGAGGACGATGTTCACCTTGGGCGGGGTAACGCTCGATATGGTGAGGGCCGGGGGCACCTTTATGTTGCTCTTCTTTATCGGATAGGAGCCCTTCCCGGGCCGGGCATCCTTCAGGTCCACATAGACCCTCAGGTCCTCGGGCCTTATGGACCTGAGCACCCTCTCGCTGCCGAAGACGCTCACCCTCACCGTGTCCCTGTCCTTTTTGAGTATCTCATAACCCGCGGGGATGTTTATATACTCTATGGGGACCTCGATGGTGATCTCCGAGACACCCTTCGCTGAGATGAAGAACCAGAGGAGTATGGCCAGCAGGAGGGAGAGGAGCTTGAGCCCGAGGTTCCTGAACAGGAGCTCTCTCATCATCTGCCCTTCTTCCTCACCGTGAAGAGATCGGTCAGCAGATTCCTCAGTGATACCGTATCCATCTCTGTTCTCAGCTTTCCGTCGACGGCCACGGAGATCGCACCCGTCTCCTCCGAGACGATTACGGCCACTGCATCGGTCTCCTCGGCGATGCCGATCGCCGCACGATGCCTCGTGCCGAGGGAGCGGCTTATATCCGTCCTGAAGGTAATGGGGAGGAAGCAGCCCGCAGCCACGATCCTGTCCACCCTGACGATCACCGCTCCGTCATGGATCGGTGAGGTGGGATGGAAGATGCTGAGCAGTATCTCTCTGGAGACCTTTGCATCGAGGGGCGTCCCTATCTCCACGAAGTCCTTGAGCGACATATCCCGCTCTATCACTATCAGCGCCCCTATCTTCCTGCTCGCCAGTGCCACCGTCGCCCTCACTATCTCTTCAAGGGATTTCAGCTCCGCCGCCGAGGTGAAGGGCGGGAAGAAGGGGGTCTCGCCCATCTGGGCGAGGGCCTTCCTTATCTCCGGCTGGAAGAGGATTATCAGGGCAAGGACCACCTGGGCCCAGAAGCTCTGGATGATCCAGTACATGGTGTGGAGTCTGAGGTAGTTCGAGAGGAAGAGGGCCCCTACGAGGACGCCGAGACCGATGAGCATCTGGACGGCCCTTGTCCCCTTGATGATCAACAGCACCCTGTAGAGGACGACGGCCACGATGATTATGTCCAGGATATCCTGCCATCTGAGATGTCTCAGGGTCTCTATCATATCCCTCCACGGTGCTCGAAACGGGTGGAACCCGGAGAAATCTTCCCTCCCTCCCCGTCGACGCCGCCGGGGAAGTACTAACATTTTAACATAAAACATATTCTTGACAATTGTCCCGTCAAAGTTATAATTTAGTACTTGTGGGGCTGTAGCTCAGTTGGGAGAGCGCTTGAATGGCATTCAAGAGGTCGGCGGTTCGATCCCGCTCAGCTCCACCATCCCCCTATCTTATCAGCGAGTAGAGGACCCTGTCCACCTCGTCTATCAGCCTCTTGAAGAGGCCTCCGTGGTGCTTGGATGGAGAAAAGAGCTCCCTCCTCATCCTCTGGATCTCCGGGTCCTCGCACCTCTTGTAGGTGATGTGGCCGTTGTGGAGGGCGCATCTCTCCAGC
The DNA here is from genome assembly GCA_015492515.1 of Nitrospirota bacterium. Lineage (GTDB taxonomy): Bacteria > Nitrospirota > Thermodesulfovibrionia > Thermodesulfovibrionales > JdFR-85 > S146-64. The sequence goes on along the minus strand of WGEZ01000129.1, from coordinate 386 downwards.
ATCAGGAGCCTCCCGGCCTTCTCCACGAAGGGGACGAGCAGTGCCTTGATCCTCTCCGCATCCCCGGCTTCGAGGTCCCTGCCCCGGGTCCTCAGGATGTCGTTCAGTTCCTTCAACATGACGTACAGGGTGTTGTACTCGAGGCCCCTCACCCCGCGCCTCCATAGAAGGAGCATGGGGGTTCTCCAGAACCAGAGGAAGTTCCGTTCACCGAGGCGGATGAGCTGAGCGCCGAGATCGCAGAGCTCGGAAGACCGGCTCGTCCCGGTGGTTGTACGGCCATCGCCGTCGGCAGCCCTGCCGTCATCGCCCTCCGTCCCGCGATCCCCTCCTGCGAGATACCCCCAGAGGTTCCTCAACACCCGCCGTCCGTTCCCATCTCCCGG
>WGEZ01000128.1 GCA_015492515.1 Nitrospirota bacterium | reverse complement strand
ACCATATATAACGCCCAGAAAAACCGCCTCGGCTACGCCGGGATAAGGAAGGGCCTGCACTCCTTCGGCATCCTTGCAGGCTCTCTCGTGCTCAGGGGGTTCGAACAGAGCCAGAAGACCTCAGAGGCGATGGTCCAGAGGGGCTACTCGGGCGACATGCCCCTTCTCAGGAACGAACCGTTGAGGATGAAGGAGCTCGCGGCGGGGACCCTGGTGGTGATCGCGGGTTGGCTGATATGGTTGATATAACCAGAACACAGATGCCGGGGAAGGATTTTATGCTCCTGCTAAAGGGTCTCTCATATAAATATCCCGACGGCACACAGGCCCTGTCAGATATAGATCTGGAGATCAGACGGGGTGAGTTCGTCGGTCTCCTCGGTGCAAACGGCTCGGGAAAGACGACCCTCCTCAGGACGATGGACGGACTGATGAAGGGGTTTGAAGGCGAGGTTTACCTGAAGGGAGAGGATATCAGGACCCTCAAACCGAAGGAGATATACAGAGATGTGGGTCTCGTCTTTCAGAACCCCGATGACCAGCTCTTTGCTCCCACCCTCTTCGAGGACGTGGCCTTCGGCCCACTGAACATGGGGATCGATACGGAGGAGGTGAAAAGGAGGGTCATGGAGGCACTGAAGGAGGTCGAGCTGGCAGGGCTTGAGAAGAAGTCGGTCCATAATCTCAGCTTCGGTCAGAAGAAACGGGCCTGTATAGCAGGGCTCCTCGCAATGGGGCACGAGATGCTGCTCCTTGACGAGCCCACGGCCGGCCTCGATCCGATGGGCGAGTACAGGATGATGAAGCTCCTCCAGAGGCTCAACAGGGAGGGGGTGACCATGGTGATGGCGACACACAGCGTCGACCTCGTGCCCCTCTTCCTGGACAGGCTCTTCATCCTGAGCAGGGGGAGGATCACAAGGGGCGGCACGCCCGAGGAGGTCTTCAACGCACCCCAGGATATGGAGAACATCAAGCTGAGACTCCCGCAGATTGCAGAGCTGATCTACAGATTGAAGCACGAGGACGAACTCCCCTTTGAGCGTATCCCCCTCACCATCGGAGAGGCGAGACGGGAGATCGTGAGATCTCTCGAGGCCCTGACCAGCGGGAGATGAAGACCTTATCGAACGGAGCATCGGGTGCGGGGCTGGGGGATTCGATATTGCAGGTTAGAAGGTGAAGAAGGGGCTGAGATGGGGATATACAACGGGCGCCTGCGCTGCCGCGGCGGCGAAGGCCGCAATGCTCCTGATACTGGGTACGGATGCCGGGGGTTCACCCGTGGGACGTAGGGTCAGGAGTGTTGAGATCCCTTTTCCAGACGGAAGGAGGCATAGCTTCGAGGTTCGTGATTCAGGGCTCAGGAACGAGGGTGCGGAATGCGTCGCCACTGCATCGGTGGTGAAGGATGCGGGTGATGACCCCGATGTGACAGACGGTGCCGAGATAGTGGCGGAGGTGAAGCTCCGGAAGAGAGGGACGAGAGACGGAGACCGGTACAGTCCGGGTCCCTCCGACCCCGTCTCGCTCAGAGGCGGCCCGGGCGTGGGGATCGTCACAAAGCCGGGGCTCCCCGTGGCCGTGGGAGAGGCGGCCATAAACCCTGTGCCGAGAAGGATGATAAGGGAGGCCCTGACAGAGGCGATGGAGACGGCCGGAGCCGGTGCCGATCCTCCCGAGGTAGAGGTCACCATATCGGTCGTCAACGGCGAGGAGATGGCAAAGAGGACGCTGAACCACCGACTGGGCATCGTGGGCGGCATCTCCATCCTGGGCACCACAGGCTATGTGAGGCCTGTATCGGCTGAGGCATGGACTGCGACCATTACATCCTCAATGGATGTTGCCAGGGCCACGGGACAGGATGAGGTGGTCCTCTCCGCCGGTCGGGCGTCGGAGAAGGCGCACATGAAGAGGCACGGCCTCCCGGAGGAGTGCTATGTGCTGATCGGCGATTACCTCGCCTTCTCGCTGCTGGAGGCGAAGAGACACGGCTTCGACAGGATACATCTCTGTGCGCAGTGGGCCAAGATGTTGAAGATAGCAATGGCGACCCCTCAGACCCATGTGAGGTTCGGGGCGATAGCTGCAGCGAGGGCCGTGGAGTTCCTGAACGCCCTCGGCGCCGATCTGCCCCTGGACCGGGAGTTCAATACCGCGAGGGAGATATTCGAATACATCGTAGATACGGTCCCCGACGGCCACGGACTCCTGGACAGGGTCTGCTCGGCCGCCGGGGATTATGCAGAGGAGATAACAGGGGGTGTCCCGGTGACGGCCTATCTTGTATCCTATGAAGGGGAGATAGTAGCAGGCGGTGAATAGGCTCTATGTAATAGGGGTGGGCTTCAGACCTCTGGACGGAAAGGCCGGGAAGGCGATCCGCGACTCCTCCGTCATCCTTGCAAACGACAGGATCATGGAGGTCTTCAAGGGGTATGATGAATACGAGGCCGTCAGGGATAAGATCAGGATAATAAACAGTGTCTACGAGACGATGGAGTACATAAGAGAAGCATGGAGGTCGGGGGCCTCGAGGACGGTCCTCCTTGCATCAGGAGACCCCCTCTTCTTCGGCATCGGCAGGATGGCCTTGAAGGAGTTCGGAAAGGGTTTCGTGGAGATACTGCCCGATCTGTCGAGCATCCAGGTGGCCTTCTCCAGGATCAAGGAACAGTGGGGTGAGGCGCTCTTCGTGAGCCTCCACGGCGGGCCTGATCCCGCAAAGAGGAGAGAGCTGAGATACGAGATCCAGGAGTTGCCCGGGCTCCTGAGAAGATACGGCAGGCTCGGCATATTGACCGATAAGGTGAACAACCCCTCCGAGATAGCGAGGGTGCTCCATTCCTCACCCCTCATCCGCCACAGGCCGGTCAGGATGTATGTATGTGAGAGGCTGGGTTATCCCGACGAGAGGATCACGGAAGGGACGCCCGAGGAGATCGCCGGGATGACCTTTTCATACCCGAACGTCGTGATAGCCCTCGACAGGGGCCCGGAAGCACCGGATGCCGCCGGTGACGACACAAGGTTCGGTCTGAGGGAGGAGGAGATCCGGCACACGGGGGGCCTGATCACGAAGGACGAGGTGAGGGCCGTCGCCATACACAAGCTGAGATTGCCCCGGAGGGGGGTGTTCTGGGACATCGGCGGAGGGTCGGGCTCCGTATCGATCGAGGCGGCAAGGATGAACCCTGCACTCAGGGTCTTCCTGATAGAGAAGGACGCCGGCCGGGTGGAGGACGTCCGTGCAAACATGACGGGGTTCAACGTCTCGAACATCGAGCTGATTACGGGCGAGGCCCCGGAGGCCCTCGAGGGACTGCCGGGGCCTGACAGGGTCTTTGTCGGAGGCAGCGGAGGAAGGCTTCAAGAGATCGTGGAGCACTCTGCGGAGAAGGGTGCAGAGAGGGTGGTTGTGAATGCAGCCACTATCGAGACCCTGTACGAGGCGCTGAAGGCCCTCGAGGCGAGGGGGTTCGACACGGAGGTCTGCGAGGTCTCGATATCGAGATCGAAGGTGATCAACCGGAGGAGGCATATGTCCGCCCATAACCCGGTCTTTGTCATCACCGGCTGGAGGGCGGGGGTGGCTCGACCCCCGCGCAGGAGGCGATGATGCCGGGGGTTCTCCATGTCATAGGGACAGGGCCGGGCGATCCTGAGCTGATAACGGTCAAGGCGGTCAGGACCCTGAAGGAGGTCGGTGTGATCTGCGTGCCCAAGGGAAGGGTGGATGGAGGGAGTCTCGCCCTTTCGATTGCGGAGAAGGCGGTGCCCCTCGAGGGCAAGGAGATCCTGGAGATCCATTTCCCCATGAAGAAGACCGGATCCGTCCCCGATCCGGAGCTCGAGACGAGATGGGACGAGGCCGCAGGGATGATCCTGGAGAGGTTGAACAGCGGAAGGGATGTGGCGTTTCTCACCCTCGGAGACCCCACCCTCTACAGCACGTTCTTTCACCTGCACGAGAGGCTGCTCAGGCTCTCACCAGGGTTGAAGATGGTCCTCATCCCCGGCATCTCCTCCGTCAATGCATCCGCTGCAGCGGCAGTGACATCCCTCGGCCTCGCCGATGACAGGGTAGCGATCCTGCCTGCGACCTATGTGGACGACATAAGGGAGACCCTCCGGATGTTCGACACCGTCGTGCTCATGAAGGTCCACAGGGTGATCGAGGATCTCCTCAGGGTCCTTGAGGAGATGGGCCTCCTTGAGAGGGCCGTCTGCATATCGAGGACCGGGATGAACGGCGAGAGGGTGTTCACGGATCTGAAGGGCCTGAAGGCAGGAGACGTCGACTACTTCACCACCATCATAGTGAAGAGGGGACGCAGGGCCGGAGGAGGCATACAGGTGTGAAGGAGAGAGGACCAGGGTTGGCAAAGGTCTACTTCATCGGTGCAGGCCCCGGAGACCCGGAGCTGATCACCCTGAGGGGCAGGAGGCTCCTTGATGCAGCCGATGTGATCATCTATGCGGGGAGCCTGGTCAACCCCGCCCTCTTGGAGGGTACGGGTGCGGAGGTCTTTGATTCCTCCGGCATGACCCTCGACGAGATCGTGGGGATCATGAAGGATTCCGTTGAGGCCGGAAAGACCGTCGCCAGGCTCCATACCGGGGACCCTTCCCTGTACAGTGCGATATCGGAGCAGGTGGAGCGGCTGAGGGGGCTGGGCATAGGGTATGAGGTGGTCCCTGGTGTATCCTCGGCGATGGCCGGTGCCGCCCTGCTCGGCCAGGAGCTCACGATCCCGGAGGTGAGCCAGACCGTGATCTTTACGCGCATGGAAGGGAGGACCCCTGTGCCTGAGTCGGAGAGGCTCGGTGGGCTGGCGAAACACGGGGCAACGATGGTGATATTCCTGAGCGTGGGGTTGATAGAGGAGGTGAGGGATGAACTCCTCGAAGGCTATCCTGAAGAGACCCCTGTGGTGGTGATCGAGAAGGCGTCGTGGCCTGACGAGAGGGTGATCAGGGGAAGGCTGAGGGACCTTGCAGAGATGGTCAGGGATGCCGGGATCAAGAAGACCGCGCTGATATACGTAGGGGAGGCGCTCAGGGCCTCGGAGGTCTCCCTGAAGAAGGAGTCGAGGCTCTATCACAGAGACTTCAGGCACGGCTACAGGAGATGGTCTCGATGAAGGCCTCCCGGACGGTCATCTTCTATCTCACGGGCAACGGACTCGATCTGGCGAAGCGACTCACGGGCCTCTTTCCCGATGCCGAGGTTCTGCGTTTCAAGCCCGCCGAGTTATCGGCAAGATGGCCGGGCACGAAGAGGTTCATCTTCATCATGGCTGCGGGGATCGTCGTACGTGCCCTGGCGCCCCTCGTAAAGGACAAGACGGTTGATCCCGCGGTTGTCGTCCTCGATGAGGGAGGGAGGTTCGTGATAAGCCTCCTCAGCGGACACCTCGGCGGAGCCAATGACCTTGCAAGGAGGATCGCCGGCTATGCAGGGGCGGAGGCTGTGGTGACAACGGCGTCCGATGTGCAGGGGAGGTTGTCGCTGGATCTCTGGGCTGAAGAGAACGACCTCTTTGTGGAGGACCCGGAGAGGCTGAAGGGGCTGAGTGCAAGGATCGTCAACGGTGAACGGATAAGGCTGAAGATGGAGGGGGCCTTCACGCCCGGGGAGCTGCCGGAGGAGTTTGCGGTGGTCGAGTCGGCTGAGGAGGCTGACGTCATAATCACGCACAGGCTCCTCAGCACCGACGCCCTCCTGCTGAGACCGAAGAGCCTCATCCTGGGCATAGGGTGTAACAGGGGGACCGGTGAAGAGGAGATCGAAGAGGCCGTGAGGACGGTCCTCCTTCAGAACGGGCTCTCTTACCGCTCCGTCAGGGGTGTGGCGACCATTGATCTCAAAAGGGATGAGCGGGGCCTCCTTGAATTCGCCGGCAGAAGGGGGTTCGGGATCGATTTCTTCACAGGAGATGAGCTGAACAGCCTCGCCACGGCACGGGGCATCGGCGGATCAGATGCGGTCAGATCCGCAACGGGTGCGGTGGCTGTGGCGGAGCCTGCCGCGATCCTCGCAGCAGGCACCGATACCCTCCTCGTATCAAAGCAAAAGATGGGGAATGTGACCGTTGCGGTGGCGGAGAGGAGGCCCGGGGGCAGACTCTACATCGTGGGTACCGGCCCAGGCGGCACCGAACATCTCACCCCGGCTGCAAGGGCAGCCATCGAGGATGCCGAAGTGATCATCGGATACAGGACATACCTCGATCTCATACGCGGACTCCTGGTGGGCAAGGAGGTTGTAAGCTCCCCGATGCGGCAGGAGGTCGACCGATGCAGGAAGGCCGTGGAGCTTGCCGCCGGTGGCAGGAAGGTGGCGGTCATCTCAGGCGGCGATCCCGGTGTCTACGCAATGGCGGGGCTGGTGTTTGAGATTCTTAAGGCACAGGACACGGATAGAAAGAGAAGGGGTCCGGTTTCCGGGTGCCGGGCTCCGGGCCCTGTTATGGATGTCGAGGTGATTCCGGGGATTGCGGCCCTGAATGCCGCAGCGGCCAGGCTCGGAGCCCCTCTGATGCACGACTTTGCATCGATAAGCCTCAGCGACCTCCTTACACCGTGGGAGGTGATCGAGAAGAGGCTTGAGGCGGCTGCAGCAGCGGACTTTGTGATGATCCTCTACAACCCGAAGAGCAAGGGGAGGACAGAGCAGATTGAGAAGGCAAGGGAGATTATCCTCAGGTTCAGACCACCCCGTACACCCGTCGGCATCGTCAGGGCCGCCACGAGGGACGACGAAGAGGTGATCATAACCGATCTGCGGGAGATGACACGGAGAGAGATAGACATGCAGAGCATTTTAATAGTCGGCAATTCCCGGACATTCCTCTGGAAGGGCCGGATGGTGACGCCCAGGGGGTATGAGAAGAGACTCAAGGCCCGGGATTAGGAAAGGCGCGGCCCTCCTCTGGGATGAGTCCTTCCTCTGGGGGCTTATGGCGTATAAGGCATTGAAGGGCTCTGGTCTCCCTTTCGAGCTCATCAGGGCGGAGGATGTCAGGGCAGGGGCTCTGGACGGCTGCAGGATGCTCTTTGTCCCCGGAGGATGGGCCTCGAACAAACGGAAGGTCCTCGGTGATGCCGGCATCGAGGCGATACGGGACTTCGTGCGGAGGGGTGGCAACTACCTGGGAATCTGCGGTGGTGCCGGGCTGGCGACGAGGGCTGAAGGTGGCTTGGGGCTGCTGGGTATCACGAGGAAGAGATCAGAGGACAGGGTGCCGAGTTTCAACGGCAGGATAAGGCTCAACGTGAACGAACACCCTCTCTGGGAGGCGGACGGCACAGACGGCGAGCCCCACGTCTTCCACGCCTGGTGGCCATCGCAGTTCCAGATCGAGGACAGGGGTGTAAGGGTGCTCGCCACCTATGGTGAGGCCCTGCCTGAGTCGTTCAGCTCAGACCTCAACGTGGGAGACGTGAGGGCCGGTGTCGGCTGGTCCGAACTGGAAAGGATCTATCGGATCAACCTGGATCCCGAACGGCTGAGGGACGAGCCTGCCGTGGTGGAGGGCAGCTACGGCAGGGGCAGGGTCGTCCTGTCGCTTGTTCATTTCGACACTCCGGGAGATGGGAACGGACGGCGGGTGTTG
>WGEZ01000127.1 GCA_015492515.1 Nitrospirota bacterium | reverse complement strand
GGTTGACTGGGAGGACCTCTTCAGCTCGTCGTACATGCCGAGGGCCTCGGAGGGTTCGATCGAGAGGGTCCTCAGATACTCCCTGATGTATCCCTTGATGAAGACCTCACCGGGGATCTTCGTGAAATCCTCGCTCTCCAGGGCCTTCAAGTACTCGGAACGGATCTTGGTCCGGGAAGAGATCTCCCTGACGGTGAGACCGGCTTTCTCCCTGTGGGTCTTGAGGTAGTCTCCTAACACACCCTCCCCCGTTAAGCACGGCTTGGTATAAATTATACATATGCTCTCATAATAAATCAAGAAAAAAATCAAGATCTTTTCACTCCCCGGCAGGCTGACGCAAGGATGGCCTTTTCCTGGTGATCGAAGGGAGGGTCGGCAGGGGGGTCTGACAGGCGGCCCCGCCCGACATCTCGGTTGGGTTGTTTATTTTGAGGAAGGGCTGGGATGCCCACCCTTCCTCTCAGCTCCGCCCCCTCAAAGTGGAGCTTAACCCCGTATCGTCCCGCCTATCCCGGCAGGACCACCTCTCATAGTGATTATGATATCAGATAAAAATCCCTTTGTCTACACATAATCGTAAAAAAATGGTTCGATTTCGTAAAAAATCACCCCTTGAGCACCCCTCAGGGGCAGAAGCGCCCCCTTCTCCCTTCCTGAGGCCCTCTCCGGTCCTGCCTATTCGACCACCCATGCTGGTATAATAAACGAAACAGATGCCTGAACCGATCGTAGCCATAATAGGGAGGCCCAACGTCGGGAAATCCACCCTCTTCAACAGGATAGTCCGCTCGAGCACGGCCATCGTCGAAGACATCCCAGGCGTCACCCGCGACAGGATCTACCGGAGGGCGGAATGGGAGGGACGGGGGTTCGTCGTCGTCGACACCGGCGGGCTCTTCCCGGAGGCTGACGAGGACCTCCTTCGGCAGACGAGGGAGCAGACGGTCTTCGCCATAGAGGAGGCCGACCTGGTCGTTGTACTCTTCGACGGGAAGGAGGGGCTCACCGAGACGGACAGGGAGATCGTCGATATGCTCAGGAGGGTGCAGAAGGACGCCCTCTACGTGGTGAACAAGATAGACGCCCACACAAAGGAGGAGAGGCTCTTCGATTTCTATCGCCTCGGCGTGGGCGAACTGATCCCCCTCTCGGCGGCTACCGGATACGGTTTTGCAGAGTTCATGGAGAAGGTGATCCAGAGGCTCCCCCGCAGGGAGGCTCCTGAACCGACCGGGAGGGACCTGCCGAGGGTGGCGATCGTTGGAAAACCGAACGTGGGCAAATCGACCCTCGTCAACTCCCTCCTCGGCAAGGAGCGGATGATCGTCAGCGCCGAGCCGGGTACTACGAGGGACTCGGTGGACAGCATCTGCAGGTACTACGGCAGGGAGTACATCATCATCGATACCGCCGGGATACGGAGGAAGTCGAAGGTGGGCTACTCCCTCGAGAGGTTCATGGTCGTCAGGGCCCTCAGAAGCATCGAGAGGGCCGACGTGGTGCTCCTGCTGATCGATGCCCGTGAGGGGATATCGGAGCAGGACCAGAGGATAGCGGGGCTGGTAAACGGATACGGCAAGGGCCTCATCGTGCTCTTCAACAAGTGGGACGCCGTGGAGGAGCCTGAAAGGAGGTTGAAGGAGCTGGCGAGGGAGTTCTCCTGGAAGCTCCACTTCGTGGACTTCGCTCCCTTTCTGACGGTCTCCGGCCTGTCCAGGAAGAGGGTGACGAAGGTGTTCCCCCTCATAGACGAGATCATGAAGGAGAGGAGGAAGAGGATACCCACACCGGAGCTCAACAGGCTCATCCCCCAGGTCTCCGGGAAACTCCCCCTCCACAGGGGCAGGAGGGTGAAGATCCTCTACGTCACACAGACCGGCATAGAACCACCGACGTTCGTCCTCTTCGTGAACTTCCCCGAGGCCTTCAAGCCGGAACATATCAGGTTCGTCGAGAGGGTGATCAGGCAGAGACACACCTTCAAGGGCACCCCCCTGAGGATCCTCGTACGGCAGAGGAGGAAGACCGCAACCACCGGAAGGGGCGGAGGGGTTGCAGCGAGAGATGTCTGCAGGGATGTCTCATAGGCTCAGGACCGCTGTCAGGTTCCTCAGGGATACCCTGAGGAGGCCCGAGCCCCCCGGGACGAGGCTGAGGTACAGGGACCTCCTCTTCCTCGCCCGATTCGCAAGGCCTGTCTGGAAGCTGGGGCTGCTGAGCCTCGTCCTCACCATCCTGACCACCGCCTTGAGCTCTCTCCTCCCCCTCAGTTCAAAGGTCCTGATCGACTTCATCATAATGAAGGAGGGGTTCGAGAAGATCGAGTCCCTCCTGAGCCGTCTCGGACTCGAGGGCGCGATCCCCGGTGTCAAGCACTTCCTCGGCTCCATCGACCTCGTGGTGCTCGCCATCCTGTTGATAGGGGTGGGCATAGGGACGATCGGCATGGCCCAGAGGTATCTGGTCCTCAGGTTCCAGCAGGAGGTGATCTTCAACCTCCAGACAACGCTCTTCGACCGGCTCCTAAGGTACCCCATATCCTTCTTCAGAAGGAGGGAGGTGGGGTATCTCATGTCCAGGGTCTCTGACGATATATACGTACTGCAGTCGCTCTTCTCCGAGCAGATATCCCACATGGTGACCAACCTCTTCTATCTCCTCTTCGGCGTGGCCATCATCTTCACCCTCAGCGTGAAGCTGGCCCTCCTCTCGGTGAGCATCCTCCCCTTCTATGTCTTCATAAACTACTACTTCGGCGGCAGGCTCAGGAGCGTGAGCCACAGCGAGAGGGAGGGGAGCGCAGAGGTCTCCAGGGACCTGCAGGAGGTCTTCTCCGGGGTGGAGACGATAAAGTCCTACTCCACCGAGGAGAGGGAGGTGAAGAAGGTCTCCAGGGGGCTGAGAAAGGTGATCGACACCAGGATAAAGGCGATGGTCCTCTCGTTGCTCTCGAGTTACTCCGTGAAGGGCTCACAGCTTGTAACCACCGTCCTGATCATGTGGTTCGGCGCCCGGGAGATACTCCGGGGATCGGTAACCATCGGAGACTACGTGGCCTTCACCTCCTACGTGGTCTTCCTCTCCAACTCGGTAAACAGGCTCTCCATGTTCCACCTCATATTCCAGCCCGTGTTCGCCTCCACCGAGAGGCTGATGGAGCTGTTCAGGGTGATTCCCGAGGACGAATCCGGCAGGAGGCTGAGGCCGGATGGCGTCAAGGGCGAGATCAGGTTCGAGGGGGTCACCTTCTCCTACGAGGGGGGCGCACCTGTGCTGAGGGACCTCAGTTTCACCGTCCATCCCGGTGAGACCGTCGCCCTCGTGGGGCCGAGCGGCGCCGGCAAGACCACCCTGGTCAACCTCGTCCTCGGGTTCTACACCCCCAGGAGGGGCGCCATCTACCTCGACGGCCGCGACCTCAGGGAGATAGACCCCAGGTGGCTGAGGGAGCAAACGGGTGTGGTCTCACAGGATACGTTCCTGTTCAACGATACGGTGGAGAACAACATCAGGTACGGAGACCCGGGTGCGACGAGGGAAGAGGTGGTAGAGGCGGCGCGGAAGTCACGGATCCACGACGAGATCGCGGCCCTCCCCGATGGTTACGACACCCTTGTCGGCGAGCGGGGTGCCAGGCTCTCCGCCGGGCAGCGCCAGAGGATATCCATCGCCAGGGCGTTCCTGAAGGACCCGCCGATCCTCATCTTTGATGAACCCACTTCCGCCCTTGACGAGGCGGCGGAGAGGGCCGTCAAGGACTCGCTGAAGGCCCTCTTCCAGAGGCGTACCACCTTCATAATATCCCACAGGATGTCGATGACAGACCTCGCCCAGAGGATATTTCTCCTCGAAGATGGTAAAATAGTTGAAGAGAGGAGGCCGCCGGAGGGGTGATGCTTGAGCTCACGGGCAGAAAGGTGGTGGTATACGCAAACGATATCACCTACACGGGCAGGCTTGTGGAGGTGGGAGAGAGCGAGCTCCACCTCGAGACCGAGACAGGCTGGGTGACGATCCCGCTGGAGCACGTGGTCTATGTCAGGGAGACGGACGAAGAAAGGTGACCAGAGGTCACACGCCCCCTGCCACCACGGCCGATCCCCGGATACAGGCCTCAGAGGTCACCGAAGAGGAACTGGAGCAGCACCGCCCCTGCAATGGAAGCCGTCTCAGCCCTCAACACCCTTCTGCCGAGGCTGACGCTCACGAACCCCGCACCTTCCACCGACCGGATCTCTTCATCGGAAAACCCTCCCTCAGGGCCGACCATGTAGTAGACGGCGGGACTGTACGGTGATCGAGCAGCGGCTCCCCTCGCCTCCATGGCTCCGGCAAGGTCCCTGAACCCCCTCCCGGCGTGCTCATGGAAGACGACCCTGACCGAGTCTTCGGCCAGATCGCAGAGCACCTCCTCCAGCCCGCAGACCTCGTGCACCAGGGGGACGATGAGCCTCTGGGACTGCCTGGCCGCCTCCTCGGCAACCCTCCTCCAGTGCCCGAGCTTCCTCGTGTACCTCACCTGGGACCTCTCGGTCACGACGGGATGGACCTCCTTCACCCCCAGTTCCGTGACCTTCTGTATCACCAGGTCCATCTTGTCGCCCTTGAGGAGGCCCTGTACGAGGACGAGCCCGAGGGCCGACTCCGTATCGAGGGACTCCGCACCCAGGACCTCCAGGACGGCGCGGGTCCTCCCCATCTCCTTCACCCTCGTCCTCAGGGCCGTGCCTCTCCCGTCGAGCACGACGACGGTCTCACCCTCGGAGACCCTCAGGACGTCCCTCAGGTATCGGAGGTTCCGGCCCTTGAGGGTCAGCTCTCTGGCGTCATGGCCGGCTGTGGGAAGGATTATCCTCGGCATGGGTGAGCTTCGGAGGGAGGGATTGCAGCGGGCCTTCGTCGGATGAACGGATCCCCCCTCCCGTTGTCCGGCTCAGGGTCAAGAGAAGAGCTCCTTCACCTTCTCGATGAATCCGGCGTGTACGTCGTCGCCGCTTATCTCGGCCAGCTCCTCGATGAGTTCCCTCTGTCTCCTGGTGAGCTTCTTTGGCACGTCGATGTACACCCTCACGATCTGGTCGCCCTTCGAGCGGCCTCCGAGCTTCGGCACCCCGAGCCCCCTGAGGACGAACTCCTTACCCGAGGGTGTACCGGCCGGGATCCTGATCCTCTCCTTGCTGAAGAGTGTAGGCACCTCTATCTCCGCGCCGAGTACGGCCTGGGGGAAACTGATCGGCACATCACAGCGGATGTTCAGCCCCTCGCGCTTGAAGAAGCTGTGGGGCTTCACATCGATGACGATGTAGAGGTCGCCGGGAGGCCCCCCGTGGGTGCCGCGCTCCCCCTCTCCCGACATCCTGAGGCGCGACCCCGTATCGACCCCTGGCGGGACCCTCACCAGGATCGTCTTCTCTCTCCTCACCCGCCCCTTTCCGCCGCATCTCTGGCAGGGTGTGGTGATGTAGCTTCCGGTGCCTCCGCACCTGCTGCAGGTCCTTGTGACGGAGAAGAAGCCCTGCTGGAACCTGATCTGTCCCGTCCCGTGACAGTCCGGGCAGGTGACCGGACCGTGACCGGGTCTGGCACCGCTGCCGTCACAGACGTCGCAGTAGCCCCAGGTGGGGACCTTGATCTCCTTCTCCACACCCCTGACCGCCTCTTCAAGGGTGATGCTGAGGTCGTACCTCAGGTCCGCACCCCTCGTCGGCCTCGGTCTCCTCTGACCGGTGAAGGTGCCGAAGAAGTCTCCGAAGATGTCCTCGAAGATATCGGAGAAGCTCGATGCGAAAGGACCGAATCCGGCACCGGCACCGACCCCTTCGGGGGTGCCGAACCTGTCGTAGTTGGACCTCTTCTCGGGATCGCTCAGGCAGTCGTAGGCCTCGTTGATCTCCTTGAACTTGTCTTCGTACTCTTTGTTGTCGGGGTTTCTGTCCGGGTGATACTTGAGTGCAAGCCTCCTGAAGGCCTTCTTTATCTCCTCGTCCGTCGCATCACGGCTCACACCCAATATCCTGTAGTAGTCTTTCATTACCTCCTATCCCCGGACCGTATCAGGACTTGTCCTTGTCCACATCCTCATACTCCGCCTCGACCACCTCTTCCTCGCCTTCGGGCTTCTTCGCCCCCTCGGCACCGGTCCCCGCCTCTGCTCCTGCTCCTGCTGCCTGGGCACCCTTGTAGAGGTGCTCCGCGAGCTTGTAGGAGGCACGGGTCAGCCTCTCCGTCGCCTCCTTTATCTCCGAGACGTCGTTGCTCGTGTCCTTGGCCTTCCTGCAGTTGTCCAGGGCCTCTTCGATCTCCTTCCTCTCCGCCTCCGTCACCTTGTCGCCGTATTCCTTCAGGGACTTCTCGACGGTGTAGATGAGGTTGTCCGCCTCGTTCCTTGCCTCTGCAAGCTGCTTCTTCCTCCTGTCCTCCTCGGCATGCTCCTCGGCCTCCCTCGTCATCCTCTTGATCTCTTCCTCGGTGAGGCCGCTCGAGGCGGTTATCTTGATGGACTGCTCCTTCCCCGTGCCGAGGTCCTTCGCGGAGACGTGGAGTATGCCGTTGGCATCGATGTCAAAGGAGACCTCGATCTGGGGGACACCCCTCGGAGCCGGCGGGATCCCGACGAGCTCGAAGACACCGAGGAGCTTGTTGTCCGCGGCCATCTCCCTCTCACCCTGGTAGACCTTGATCGTCACAGCCGGCTGGTTGTCCGTTGCGGTCGAGAATATCTGGCTCTTCCTCGTCGGTATCGTGGTGTTCCTCTCGATGATCTTCGTGAAGACGCCTCCGAGCGTCTCGATACCGAGGGAGAGGGGCGTGACGTCGAGGAGGAGGACCTCCTTCACCTCTCCCTTCAGGACGGCGGCCTGGATGGCTGCACCTATGGCGACAGCCTCATCGGGGTTTATCGTCTTGTTGGGCTCCTTGCCGTATATCCTCTTGACGACCTCCTGAACCTTGGGCGTCCTCGTCTGTCCGCCCACGAGCAGCACCTCGTCGATATCCTTCTCGGTGAGCTTTGCATCCTCGAGGGCCCTCCTGCAGGGACCGACGGTCTTCTCGACCAGGTCGGCGACGAGCTGCTCGAACCTCGACCTCGTCAGCTTCATCACGAGGTGCTTCGGACCTGTGGCGTCGGCGGTTATGAAGGGCAGGTTTATCTCCGTCTCCATGGCTGTGGAGAGCTCGATCTTCGCCTTCTCGGCTGCCTCCTTCAGCCTCTGGAGGGCCATCCTGTCCTGCCTGAGGTCTATCCCCTGATCCTTCTTGAACTCCTCGACGAGCCAGTCGATGATCCTGAGGTCGAAGTCGTCGCCGCCGAGATAGGTGTCACCGCTGGTGGAGTGGACCTCGATCACACCTTCGGCGATCTCGAGTATGGAGATGTCGAAGGTGCCGCCGCCGAGGTCGTAGACCGCCACCTTCTCCTCCTTCTTCTTTTCCAGACCGTAGGCGAGCGCCGCTGCGGTGGGCTCGTTGATTATCCTCAGCACGTTCAGCCCTGCTATCTTCCCTGCGTCCTTGGTCGCCTGCCTCTGACTGTCGTCGAAGTAGGCGGGCACGGTGATCACGGCGTCTTTGATCGGCTCACCGAGGTAGTCCTCTGCAGCCTGCTTCAGCTTCTGGAGGATCATCGCCGATATCTCCGGAGGGGAGTATCTCTTTCCCATTATCTCCACATGGGCGTCACCGTTCGGGGCCTCCACGATCTTGTAAGGGAGCCTCTTCTTCGCCTCCTTCACTTCGTCGGAGTCGTACTTTCTGCCCATGAGCCTCTTTATCGAGAAGATCGTGTTTTCAGGGTTTGTGATGGCCTGGCGCTTTGCGATCTGGCCGACGAGACGCTCTCCCTTCTCGGTGAAGGCGACCACAGACGGCGTGGTCCTGTTCCCTTCCTGGTTCGGGATCACCACAGGCTCACCGGCCTGCACAACAGCCACAACGGAGTTCGTGGTCCCAAGGTCTATCCCTATCGCCTTTCCCATCGTATCATTCCTCCTTTATTTTGTCTTTATTCCCTTCACCTCTTTCAGCTCTCTCTTCGACATCAGCGCCTTCCGTCCTGGTCTTCCTGGAGACGGCCACCAGGGCCGGCCTTATCACCCTGTCCTTGAAGACGTAACCCTTCCTGTACTCCTCGACGACCGTCTTGTCCTCGACGTCGTCCCTCTCCACCTGGCTCATCGCATGATGATAGGCCGGGTCGAAGGGCTTCCCGAGGGCCTCGATCGCGGCGATGTCATGCTTGCTCAGCACCTTCCTGAACTCCTTGAGGGTCAGCTCCACCCCCTGCAGGAGGCCCTTTGCAGAGGCCTCGTTGCCGGCGTGTTCCACAGCCATCTCCAGGTTGTCAAGCACCGTGAGGAGCTCCTGCACCAGGGGTTCGATGCCGTACCTCAGCAGCTCCTCCTTGTCCTTCTGGACCCTCTTCTTGTAATTCTCAAACTCGGCATAGAGCCTCAGGTACTTCTCCTTCGTCTCGGCCAGCTCCTTCTCCAGGGCCTTCAGCCTCTCCTCCGGGGGTGGCTCGACAGGGACCACCTCCTCCGGCACTTCCTTCTTCTGTTCAAGGGGATGCTCCTCCTTGATCTCTATCTCCTTGGCCTCCTCTCTCTCCTTCACCCGCGACCTCCTTTGTCGAATATGCTGCTCAAGAACCTCGCCGCCGTGCTCACGAGGGATATCGCCGAAGAGTAATCCATCCTCGTGGGTCCGATGATCCCGATCACCCCTCCGGGCCTCTCCCCCTCCCTGTACGCTGAGGCTATCACGCTGAGGGCCTTCATCTCGCGGACCGGATTCTCAGAGCCGATCACCACCTGTACGCCCTCGGCGTCGATGATCCTGTCTATGAGCTTGATGATCGCCCGCTTGTCCTCTATGGTCCTGGAGAGCTCCTTTATCCTCTCGACGTCGGAGAAGTCGGGCAGCTCGATTATCTCCGCGAGGCCCGCGATGAAGACGTTGGCGCCGTAATAGGACATCACGTCCCTGCAGAGCCTCAACGCCCTCGAGACGAGGGAGTCGCAGAGGGCCTGTTCCCTCTCCATCTCGGCCAGGAGATGCTGCCGTATCTCCTTTATCGTGAACCCTGCGTATTCCCTGTTCAGATACCGGGCGATCCTGTTCAGGTCATGCCGTGAGAGGGAGAGATCGTTCTTGATCACCTTGTGCTTGATTATCCCCTCATTGGTGAAGAGTATCACCGCCAGCCTCTCGTCGCTGTAGGGGATGATCTCGATACGCCCCAGGGTGCTCTCCTCCGGTCCCGGGGTCACGGCGAGCCCCAGGTAGTGGGAGAGGCTGGAGAGGGTCTTCGATGTCTCGTCCAGGAGCGAATCTATATCCTCCCTGAGGGACTTCAGCCTCCTCGTCAGCAGCTCGGCGATCTCGCTGTGGAATGAGACCTTCTCCATAAGGAGGTTCTCCACGTAGAACCTGTAGCCCTTGTCGGTCGGCACCCTGCCCGCCGATGTGTGGGGCTGGCTCAGGAAGCCCATGTCCTCGAGGTCAGCCATTATGTTCCTGCTCGTTGCGGGAGAGAAACCGAAGGAGTACCGCTTGGTGACGTACCTCGAGCCCACCGGATCAGGGTTGTCGATGTAGCTCTCGACAACGGCACAGAGGACCCTTTTGCTCCTTTCGTCAAGCACTTAGCACTCTCCCTCACAGAGTGCTAATAATTTAACAGTTCCATTCTCCGGCTGTCAAGGGGGACGGAGGCTCACCAGTTCAGCCTCTTCTGAAGCAGCATCTCGTAGAGCCTCTCGGGGAGGAAGGAGCTCTGATGGATCTCATCGCTGTAGTACCTCGTGCCCGGCACGAGGGGTCTCCGCATCTCCCTCAGGCTCAGCCCCTTCGACGCAGCGGAGAATGTCCACCAGTTGCCCGCATAGGTGGCGATCGGCGCGGTGTAGAGATCGACGACGGGGAAGACGAGCCTCATCGTCTCCTGGACCTCGAGCACCATCTCCCTGTGGAAGTGCAACGACTCCGAGAGGGTCACGAACATCCCCCTGTCGCCGAGGCAGTCCTTGACGGACTTGAAGAACTCCACGGTGAAGAGGCTCTTGGCAAACCCTATGATATCGGTGGAGTCGACTATGATCACGTCCACGTCCCCCTTGCCGTCCTTCACGAACTCTGCGCCGTCCATGCACCTGATCTCCACCTTCTCGTTGTCTATCCCGCAGGAGACGGTCGGGAAATACTCCCTTGAGACATTTATCACCTCCTCGTCTATCTCGACGAAGAAGACCTTCTCCACCGAGCCGTGTCTGAGGACCTCCCTCACGGCGCCGCCGTCACCACCGCCGATCACCACCACCCTCTTCGGCTCGGGATGGGCGTGCATGAGCACATGGACGAGCATCTCGTGATAGAAGAACTCGTCCCTCTCCGTCAACTGTACGACACCGTCGAGTACGAGCATCCTGCCGAAGAAGGGGTTCTCGATAACCAGCACCTCCTGGTAAGGGCTCCTGCTCCTGTGGAGCACCCTCTCCACCTCATAGACGTACTGGATGGGGGAATAGGGGTCTCTCTCGAAAAACCTTATCATAGGGGCTCCTCCTTTTTCATTATGTATTCATCCGTTGATGGATGAGGGCAACCCTCTTCATATCAGGATGGTCTTCGGTATGGGGAAGCCGTTGAACTCCGAGGCGTAGGAGACGGTATAGGCACCGGAGGACAGGATCAACATCCGGTCTCCTATCGCGGGCTCCGGCAGCTCGACATCACGGTCGATGACGTCGAAGCTGTCGCAACTCGGTCCTGCAACGGTCCACCGCCTGGTCCTGGCCCTGCTTCCCACGACGTAGTTGTACTTTATCCCGCCGATGCTCTCCATGAGACCGTTGAAGACCCCGATGTCCAGATACAGCCAGTCCTCATCCGCCCTCCTCGCCTTGCCGATGACGGAGGTGACCATGACCCCCGCATCCCCTACCACCGCCCGGCCGGGCTCGATATGGATCTCCACGTCTTCCGGGAACTTTCTGAAGATCAGCCCGTCGATCATCTCCTCGATGGCCTGGATATCGACGACCTCCCTGGTGTACCTTATGGGATAGCCCCCGCCGATGTTCAGGAGGGAGAGGTCGATCCCCTCCTCTCCGGCCCTCTCCCAGAGGGCGCTCACCTTGTCGAGGGCCATGCTCCAGTTGTAGATGTTCGTACATTGAGAGCCGACGTGGAAGGTGACCCCCACGGGGTTGAGTCCCGAGCGGCGCGCTCGGACGATGAGGTCAAGGGCGTCGTCGGGCTCGACGCCGAACTTCCTGCTCAGCGGCCATTCACTCCCCTCGTTAGGCACGGAGAGCCTAACATAGACGTTGCATCCCGGTGCATGGGCCGCGAGCTTCTCCACCTCGGCGGGTGAGTCGAAGGCGAAGTATCCGACCCCGTAGTCTCGGGCCTGATCGATGAAACCGGGACTCTTCACAGGATTGCTCGATATTATCCTCTCAGGGCTCACGCCCAGGGACTCGAGTATCCTCAACTCTCCATCGGAGGCGATCTCGAAGTTCAGGCCGAGCTCACCCACGAACCTGACGACCTCCCTGTCCG
Organism: Nitrospirota bacterium; assembly: GCA_015492515.1. Classification (GTDB taxonomy): domain Bacteria; phylum Nitrospirota; class Thermodesulfovibrionia; order Thermodesulfovibrionales; family JdFR-85; genus S146-64. Next base: position 8,770 of record WGEZ01000127.1, on the reverse strand, counting down.
GGTGGGCCTTCACGGCATAGAAGACCTTCGAGTTCCGGATCCCTCTGCCTATGACCGAGGCCTTCCGCCTCACCATCTCCCGGTCGAGGAGGAGGTAGGGGGTGGGCTCTTCGCTGGATGCTATGAAGTTAAGAACCTTCTCCCACACCGAGTGATCAAGGCCGACGGGAGTTCCCCGCCCCTCCGGGAGACCCTTCATTTCTTCCTCATCCTCACATACCTCTTGGCCGCCGCCCTCACGGACTCGGCCACGTTCTTGTTCTTCTCCAGGGCCACAAGGTCCTGAAGCCTCAGGTGAGGGACGAAGGGCATCGAGACCCCCGGCGGCGTCTTGGGGTTGAAGACGAGGGCACGCATGATAGGGTATCTCCTTATCCAGTCCCGCTTCTTGGCTATGAAACGGAGGGCCTCCTCGGGAATGGACGGGTTCCTCGCCGCCATCTCGACCTCGGTCTCGGTCATCTTCGGGTTCTCCAGGACCTTCATCACCACCTCCTTGTTGGGGTCCCTGATGAGGATGTTCCTCACGTCCCTGCCGCCCTTTCTGGCGAGCAGTATCCTCTCTCCCACGTTCAGCCACTGGATCCTGTACAGGAGGCTCTCGGCCTTCTGGAGGGCCGTCTTCTCCGCCTCCTCGGCGGCGGGGACCCCGGCGACCTCGGTGCTCACCTTGACGGGCAGGCTGAGGAGGGAGGCCGCCTCCTTCAGCACCTCGGGAGGTGTCCCCGGATGGTCATAGAGGAGACGGAGCACCTCTGTCCTCTCCCTGTTGGCCTCGAGGACGTCGGAGAAGACGGCTGCGTCGGAAGGGCAGTCCAGGAGCATACGGAGCACCGTCTCCGATGCCGTGGAAAGGTCAAGCCCTATAAGCCTTCTCTCATCCACCGCTGCCTTCTCCCGTGGTCAGCGACGCCGACCGCTTCCTGAGATAGACGAAGTACTCGATGTTGCCCTTCTGCCCCCTGAGGGGGGATTCGAACACCCCTATCACATCCAGCCCCATGGAGGGCATCCTGTCACAGACCGCCCTGACGGCCTTCATCCTCTTGGCCTCGCTCCTGATCACCCCGCCCCTGTCGACCTCGGCCCTGCCGAGCTCGAACTGGGGCTTCACCAGCGCCAGGATCTCTCCGCCCTCTCCGATGAACTCCAGGACCTTCGGGATCACCTTTCCCAGGGATATGAAGGAGACGTCTACGGCGGCGAAGTCGATCGGCTCCGGGACGTACTCCCTCCGGAGATACCTTATGTTCTTCCTCTCCAGGACGACCACCCTCGGGTCCTTCCTCAGGCTCCAGGAGAGCTGTCCGTACCCCACATCGACGGCATAGACCCTCCTCGCCCCCCTCTGGAGCATACAGTCCGTGAACCCGCCCGTGGAGGCGCCCACATCCATGACCACCTTACCCTCGAGATCGATCCGGAAGTGATCAAGGGCGGCCTCGAGCTTCAACCCTCCACGGCTGACGTATGGGAGGTCCGCCTTCAGCACGATCTCGGCATCCTCGTCCACAAGGGTCCCCGCCTTCTGTACAGGCCTCGTATCGACGAGCACCTTCCCCTCCAGAATCAGTGCCCTGGCCCTCTCCCGCGAGGAGACGAGACCCCTCTTCACCAGCAGTCTGTCTATCCTGTCTTTCAACGCCCCGCTGTCGGCATCCTCCGGTCGTGCCCGGGACTCAACGCCTCTGCGGCCTCCCGGCCCTGCTGTGGTTCACGAGGGATGAGGCCATCAGGTATATACCGTTCTCATCGAGCCCCAGGAGGCTCCTGAGGACGGCCTGAGAGCCGTGCTCCACGAACGTATCGGGTATGCCGGCGACCCTGACGTTGAACTCTTCCACCCCCGATGCGCTCAGGGCCTCAAGGACCGATGAACCGAACCCCCCTGCAATGGAGTTCTCCTCGACGGTAATGATGTTCCTGACCCTCTGGAGGACCCTGCAGAAGAGATCGGCGTCGAGGGGCTTTGCGAACCTGGCGTTCACCACCGTCGCGCTCACACCGTCGGCGGCCAGGCGTCTGGCCGCCTTGTATGCCGGATAGACCATGCTGCCGATGGCCAGTATGGCGATATCGTCACCGTCGATGAGCACCTCGCCCTCTCCGAGCCTCAGGGGCCGGGGCCCGACGTCGAAGCGCTCCACGCATCTGCCCCTGGGATACCTTATGGCCACGGGCCTGTCCAGGGAGACGGCGAAACGTATCATATCGGCGAACTCCCCCCCGTCCTTCGGCGCCATGACCACGAGGTTCGGAATATGTCTGAGATAGCTGAGGTCGAAGGCACCGTGATGGGTCGGGCCGTCCTCGCCCACTATGCCCGCCCTGTCGAGGGCGAAGACCACGGGGAGGTTCTGGAGGCAGACGTCGTGTATGATCTCGTCATAGGCCCTCTGAAGAAACGTGGAATAAACGGCCACCACGGGCCTGAAACCCTCGGCGGCGAGCCCGGCTGCAAAGGTGACGGCGTGCGGCTCTGCGATACCCACATCGAAGAACCTCTCCGGGAAGGCCCTGGCAAAGGGTGCAAGCCCTGTCCCCTCGGTCATCGCGGCCACGATCGCCACCACCCTGTCGTCATCCCCGGCGAGCTCGGTCAGGGTCCTTCCGAAGACCTCGCTGTAGGAGGGCACCCCGCCCGAGACCTTCATCGAACCCGTCTCCGGCTCGAAGGGGCACACACCGTGGAAGACGGAGGGCTCCTTCTCCGAGTACTCGTACCCCTTCCCCTTCCTGGTGATGACGTGGACGAGGCAGGGCTCCTCAGGGCGCCTCACCCTCCTGAAGGTCTCCACCATCGTCTCTATGCTGTGGCCGTCGATGGGCCCTACATAGTTGAATCCCAGCTCCTCGAACATCTGTCCCGGGAGGAAGAAGCCCTTGAAGGTCCCCTCGATCTTCTGTGCAAGGCGGTACATCCTGTCACCGAGCCTCGGGATACCCTCGAGCAGGGACTTCGTGTCCCTCTTGAACCTCTGGTACAGCTCTCCGGTGAGTATCCTGTTGAGGTAGTTCGACAGGGCGCCCACGTTGCGGGAGATGGACATCTCGTTGTCGTTCAGGACGACTATGAGGGGGACCCTCAGGTGTCCCGCGTTGTTGAGCCCCTCGAAGGCAAGCCCTGCGGTGAGGGCTCCGTCACCTATCACCGCCACTACGTCGAAGTCCTCACCCTTCAGCTGCCTCGCCTCTGCGATACCGAGCGCGGCGGAGATCGAGGTGGAGCTGTGGCCCGTACCGAAGTGGTCGTGGGGGCTCTCGGACCTCCGGGGGAAGCCGGAGATGCCCCTGTACTGTCTCAGCGTGGAGAACCTCTCCGCCCTGCCCGTGATCAGCTTGTGCGGATAGGACTGATGCCCCACGTCCCATATTATCCTGTCCACCGGAGAATCGAAGACGTAGTGGAGGGCGATGGTCAGCTCCACCACACCGAGGCTGGAGGCGAGGTGTCCTCCCGTGGAGGCCACGGTCTCGATGATCCGTTCCCTTATCCGCCCGGCGAGCCGGTACAGCGCGGGGATATCCAGCCCCTTGATGTCCTCCGGTCCCTTGATCTCCTCAAGCATCCCACACCGCCTTCATCTCTATAATGTCCTCTCCATCAGGTATTCCGCAATACCCCTGAGGGGGGCGGCCCTCTCGCCCATGAACTCCAGCGCCGCGAGGGCGTCCTTGATAAGCCCTTCGGCCGCAGCCCTGGAACCCTCTATGCCGTAAAGGGCAGGGTAGGTCATCTTACCGAGCCTCCTGTCAGCTCCGGTCCTCTTGCCGAGGCGGGCCTCGTCTCCCGTGACATCCAGTATGTCGTCGACGATCTGGAAGGCGAGGCCCACACGCTCGCCGTACCTGCCGAGGCCCTCCAGCACCTCCCCTGGTGAGCAGGCGAGGATGGGTGCTATCTTGACCGATGCGTGTATCAGGGCACCGGTCTTTCTCGTATGGATGAAGTGCACCGTCTGCGGGTCAGGCTCCCTCCCCTCGGAGAGGATATCCTCGGCCTGACCGCCCACCATACCCCTGAAGCCGGCGGCCTTCGAGAGGACCGTCAGGGCCTCCTTCAACGTCTGCGGTGAGAACCGCTCTCCCATGGTGAACATCACGAAGGCCTCCGTCAGGAGGGCGTCGCCCGCCAGTATGGCCACTGCCTCGCCGAAGACCCTGTGGTTCGTCGGCTTCCCCCGCCTCAGGTCGTCGTTGTCCATAGAGGGGAGGTCGTCATGGATGAGGGAGTAGGTGTGGATCAGCTCCACCGCTGCAGCCTGAGGCAGTATCTCCTCCGCCTTCCCGCCGCAGACCTCGTATGATGCCATCGTGAGGATGGGCCTTATCCTCTTGCCGCCTGCAAAGAGGGAGTAAGTCATCGACTCATGGAGCCTCCGGGGGGTGAAGCCCTCGGAGAAGTACCCCTTCAGGAACGAATCGACCAGTTCCCTCCTGCTTTCAAGGTACTCCTTCACGATCATCCCATCCACCTTCATCCGGGTTCACTCCCACTCTATGGTGCTCGGCGGCTTGGAGCTGATGTCATAGACGACACGGTTGATGCCGCGCACCTCGTTGATTATCCGGTTCGATATCCTGCCCAGCACATCGGGGGGGATCTTCGCCCAGTCCGCCGTCATGCCGTCCATGCTCGTCACCGCCCTGACGGCGAGGACATACTCGTAGGTCCTTTCATCCCCCATCACACCCACGCTCCTGATCGGCAGCAGGACGGCCAGGGCCTGCCAGATCTCCCTGTACAGACCCGCCTTCTTGATCTCCTCGAGGACTATGGCGTCCGCCTCTCTCAGGATCTCGAGCCTCACCTTCGTGACCTCTCCGAGACACCTTATCGCGAGCCCCGGACCGGGGAAGGGGTGTCTCCAGCAGATCTCCTCCGGCAGCCCCAGCTCCTCACCGAGCTCCCTCACCTCGTCCTTGAAGAGCTCCCTCAGGGGTTCGATCAGTTTGAGCCTCATCACCTCCGGGAGCCCGCCCACATTATGGTGGGACTTTATGGTGACCGAGGGACCCTTGAAGGAGACGCTCTCGATCACGTCGGGATACAGGGTGCCCTGCGCGAGGAACTCCACGCCCGATATCCTCCTGGCCTCCTCCTCGAAGACCCTGATGAACTCGTTGCCGATGATCTTCCTCTTCTGTTCCGGATCGGTGACGCCCCTCAGGGCGTTCAGGAACCTCTCCCGTGCATCCACTGTGACGAGCCTTATATGGAAGTGCCTCCTGAAGGTGTCCTCCACCTTCTCGGCCTCTCCTTTCCTGAGGAGACCGTTGTCGACGAATATACAGGTGAGGTTCTCACCCACCGCCCTGTGCACCAGGAGGGCCGTGACAGAGGAGTCGACGCCGCCGCTCAGGGCGCATATGACCTTGCCGTCTCCGACGGTCTTCCTTATGTCCTCCACGGCCCAGTCGATGAAGGATGACATCTGCCACACGGGTCTGCAGCCGCAGATGTCGATCACGAAGTTCTGAATGATCCTCTTCCCCTCGACGGTATGCACGACCTCGGGATGGAACTGGAGGGCGTAGATCCTCCGCCCGAAGTCCGCCATGGCCGCCACAGGGGAGTTGTCGGTGTGGGCTATGGGGGTGAAACCCTCCGGAGGGCTCTCGATCCTGTCGGCATGGCTCATCCACACGACGGTCCGGTCACTGACGCCCCAGAGGATGTCCCTGTCGTCATCGATCAGCAGCTCGGCCCTGCCGTACTCCCTCGTCCTTGCCTGTGCGACCTTCCCTCCGAGCAGATGGGTGATCAGCTGCATGCCGTAACATATCCCAAGCACGGGGACTCCCAGGTCGAATATCCCCCTGTCGGGGATCGGCGCTCCCTCGTCATGGACGCTCGCCGGGCTGCCTGAGAGGATTATGCCCCGGGGGGCGAAGTCCTTGATCTTCTCGACGGAGGCGTTGAAGGGATATATCTCGGAGTACACCCTGCACTCCCTGACCCTACGGGCTATGAGCTGGGTATACTGGGAACCGAAATCAAGAACGAGTATCTTCTCTCTCTCCATCTCACCATACGGGGACAGTCTTATTGATCAAGCCGCCGGGGGCTCACCACTCCGTCCTGTAGTTGGGGGCCTCCTTCGTGATGATCACGTCATGGACGTGGCTCTCCCTGAATCCAGCATTCGTTATCCTGACGAATTTAGCCTTCTTCCTCAGCTCTTCCAGCGTCCTGCATCCGCAGTATCCCATGCCTGACCTCAGGCCGCCTATGAGCTGATGGATGCTCTGAGAGAGGGGGCCCTTGTAGGGCACCCTTCCTTCAACACCCTCGGGTACGAGCTTCGGCTTCTCCACCCCTTCCTGCCCGTATCTGTCCCGTGCACCCTGGGACATGGCCCCGAGAGAGCCCATGCCCCTGTAAACCTTGTAGCTCCTGCCCTGGTACAGTATTATCTCACCGGGAGACTCGTCGGTACCGGCGAAGAGGCTCCCGATCATCACGACCTGGGCACCCGCTGCGATCGCCTTGGTGATGTCTCCGGAGTACTTGATGCCTCCGTCGGCGATGACGGGTACGCCGTATTCATCCGCTACGGAACAGCACTCCTTGATGGCGGTCAGCTGGGGCACCCCGGCACCGGCGATCACCCTCGTGGTACAGATGGAGCCAGGACCTATGCCGACCTTTATGGCGTCGGCACCGGCCTCGATGAGGTCCCTCGCACCCTCCCTGGTGGCCACGTTGCCGGCTATTACGTCGACGTCGAACTTCTCCTTCAGCCTCTTCAGCGTCTCGGTCACCGCCCTGCTGTGTCCGTGGGCCGTGTCTATGACCAGCGCATCGACACCCGCTGCAACGAGTATCTCGGCCCTTTCTACCGCCTCGACGCTGACGCCGACGGCCGCACCGACCCTGAGCCGCCCCACCGAGTCCTTGCAGGCGTTGGGGTACTTCCTCCTCTTCTCGATATCCTTTATGGTGATCAGCCCCTTCAGCCTGTACTCACCGTCGACGATGGGGAGCTTCTCTATCTTGTACCTGTGCAGTATCTCCTTCGCCTCCTCAAGGGTTATACTCTCCGTGGCGGTGATGAGCCTCTCCTTCGTCATCACCTCCTCGACCTTTCTGTCCATCCGGGTCTCGAACCTCAGGTCCCTGTTGGTGAGGATGCCCACAAGCTTGCCCTTCACGGTCACCGGCACCCCCGAGATCTTGTACCGCTCCATCAGGCCGAGGGCCTCGCTGATCGGCGCCTCGGGAGAGACGGTTATGGGGTCGATGATCATCCCGCTCTCGGACTTCTTCACCTTGTCGACCTCGATCCCCTGCCTCTCGGGAGACATCGCCCTGTGGATGATGCCCATACCGCCCTCCCTCGCGATGGCTATGGCAAGGGCGGATTCGGTCACCGTGTCCATGGCGGAGCTGACGATGGGGATGTTCAACCGGACGTTCCGAGTAAGGGATGTGGAGACATCGACGTCCTTCGGCAACACGTCGGACTTGGCCGGAACGAGGAGGACGTCATCGAAGGTGAGCCCCAATGGTATATCTGCATCAAGCATCTCGACCTCGAGCTTATTTATTGTTTCAGCAGCCTCCACGGGGCTGAGAAACGATCACCGGAGGATCTTCTCCCTGGCTCAACGGGAACGTGACGGTTTCAGGATATCGAGTACACCCCGCGTCGGAGGTATTGGATAATTTAACATTACGGAATTTCATAAATCAATAAAAGGGGATCGTTCAGACCTTTCTCACATAAGCCATGGTGACGTTGCCCTCGTTGACGACCTCCAGCAGCTCGTTCTTCGTCACCTTGCACCAGGCCCTCAGGTCGGTCTCAAAGGCTGGATCGTCAGCGGATATCTCGATGACCTCGTTTCTCTCCGCAAACTCCATCTCCTTGGCGAGCCTTATTATGGGCATAGGGCAGTTCAGCCCCCTTGCATCGACTCTCCTGGCAGGTTTCATTCCCACCGCCGGCCTCCTTTCCTCCCTCCGGATCGAACCAGAAGCCACACACATATGAAGCTCACCCCGCCTCTGGAACAGACCCTGATTTCCTTCATAATATAAATAAAGACGCCCTTTTTGTCAAACCATGGGTATCGTCTGTCCGGTCCATCCGGTCTGTCTCGTTTTCGAGGTGGAGCGGAGGGCTCGGGGTTCAACAATCACGGAAAAGGGCCGATAATATATATAAATAGATGAGGCAGGGCGGTCATGAGCGGGCGTGAGGCGGTGACACCCGGGCAGAGCGGTCCAGGACAGCGATGTCAACGGTTGACAACCCTTTCGTAAAAAAAGTATTATTGATTTAAGAGAGAGGCCGGAGAGAGTGGACTTGTAATTTGTCGGTCTTTTTTTGGAAAATATCAATAGGCACTCTCGGTTTCATGAGGTGAGATCATGTTTGAGAAGTTCACAGAAAGAGGACGGAAGGTAATCATATATGCCAAAGAAGAGGCGGAAAGACGACAGAACGACTATCTCGGCACCGAACATCTCCTCCTCGGCCTGATCAGGGAACAGGACGGCCTCCCTGTGGTAATCCTCAAGAAGATGGGTCTCTCCATAGAGGAAGTCCGTATGGAAGCGGAGAGGAACCTGCCCGCCGGCACCAACCTGCTCACCTTCGGTGACATGCCCTTCACACCGAGGGCCAAGAAGGTCCTCGAGCTCGCCGTTGAGGAGGCACGGCTGCTGGGGCACAACTACATCGGCAGCGAACACCTCCTGCTCGGCCTGATCAGGGAGGACGAGGGTATCGGCGGAAAGATACTGAGAAACCTCGGTGCCAAC
>WGEZ01000126.1 GCA_015492515.1 Nitrospirota bacterium | reverse complement strand
GCCTGTCCCAGGGATCACCGTCCCCTACGAGGAACCGCTGCATCCAGAGGTGATCATCGACACCGAGACCACGGGGGTTCAGGAGGCGGTGAGGATCATCGAGGAGGCGGTCAGATCCCGACGAGCCTCATAGAACCGAGCCCTTTCAGCTCGATAACGAGGAATATGCTGTAATCATCCGGTCTCCTGTTGTATGTCAGCCTCAGCCCCCAGCACTGCGCCGAGTAGACGGTGGTGACCTTCAGGTCCCTGAGGCCCTCCCCCCTGGCGTCGTACCAGGCGGTTGAGCTGAGACTCCATCTCCTCGTCAGGGGCATGGAGAACCCCCCTGTGTAGAAGAGGATCTCATCCCTCCGCGAGTATCTCTGACCGACGGAGAAGGAGGTCCGGCCCGCCTTGAAGGAAGTGCTGTAGTTTATCCACTCGAAACCGCCTGAGCCGGGATCGTAAGAGGCATCCAGGCTGATCCGGAGCGGACGGCTGAGTGCAGCCTCAAGCCTCAGGAGCGGCCTCTCTCCGGAATGGAGGTCATACACTCCCGTCAGCCTAACGGAGGCGATCCGCCCCCTGCCGTCGAAGAGGTAGTTCCTGAGCCCGACCGATACCTCCGAGACCCTGTCGTAGAGCTCGGTGCTGTCAAGGAGGGGCACATCCGCCCCTGTGGCGGGGATGAATCTATAGCCCGCCTCGGGCTCGACGATATGGGTGACGCCTCCGTAGCCCTTCATGACCCTGGCGTGGAGCCTGACACTGTAGTCGATAGACCCGCGCGCCGTGGCGTCCGGGAAGTCATCGGAGTTGCCGACCCTGTAGAGGGTCCACCTCAGCCCCAGGCTCTGGCTCAACCGTATCGCGTCACCCCCTGTATGGTATGCCCTGGGGTGGATGTCGAACCTCTGCACCCTCTGCAGGTTCTCGGAGTAGAAGTTGGCGAATGATGCATCCAGGGCAAGGTACAGCGGCCCACTCCTGGCGGGATAGAGGGAGAGCCCCGCCTCCGGCACCTTCTGGAGGACGTCTCCTGTGTCCCCGTCTTCAGCGAGGTCCTGCCACGCCCTTCCCACGATGTACACCCTGCCCTTCCCGAAGGGGTATGAGACCTCTCCGATGGACTCAAGGAACCTCCGCGTCCTCAGCTCCACCCTCCTGCTGTACTCACGGTAGAAGGCCCTGTCACTGACGTAGTTGAGGTCGAGAAACCCCGAGAGGCCCTCGCTCCTGAAGTTGTAATGGCCTCCCTTCACCTCGAAGAGGTCCTTTCCCGACCCGCGCTCCCTCAGGTGATAGAACCACCACTCTCCCCTTCCGATCCCCCTCTCGATATAGCGGTACTCCACACCCTCCGCCCAGCCCTTCCTGCCATAGTAGTCGAGCCTGAGGGTGGCATCCCTGTTCTCCGACAGCACGAGGTAGAGGGGCTGCCGCCAGAAGAGGCCCTTGTCGCTGCTGAAGCCCACCTCGGGCAGCAGGAGGCCGCTCTTACGCTCCGTCTGGATCGGGGCATGGAGGAGGGGGCTGTACAGGACCGGCAGGCCCCTGATCCTGAAGACCACGCCCCGGGCCCTGAGTCTGTCGCCGAGGCGGACGTCCGCCCTCTCGGCATCGAAGCACCACTCGGGAAGGGGGGCGTCACAGGTGGTGAAGGTCGCCTCCTTCACCACGTAGAACCCCTCGTCCCTCCTCTCGATCTCCTCGGCCCTTACGTGGTAGTTGTCCTCCTTGAAGAGCAGGTGGGCATTGTGGATCCTCCCCCGCTTCGTCACCAGGTTCATATCCGCCTTCTCCGCCTCGATCAACACCCATCCGTCCTCGTACCTCACCCTCCCGGAGGCCCTCGCCTCTCCCGTCACCTCGTTGTACACCACCCTGTCGGCCTCCAGCACTGCATCGAGCCTCTCTATCCTCACCTCTCCGCTCAGGCGATAGACCCCCTCGGAATACTCGAGATGTACAGCCTCGATGGTGGTCTCCACCTCCTCGGCCCGGGCCTGGAGGGGCATCAGAAGGATGAGCAGAAGCAGGGCCGCGACCTCGGACCTGAGGCCCTTCATTACCGCGGAGGGGGCACCGGTCCTCACTCCCTCAACCCCTTCAGGACCGCCCTCTCCCCCATCGCCTCCTTCGCCTCTCCGACGGTGTAGAAGGACCCGGTAACGACGATCATCTCTCCGCTGCGGCGGAGCCGTGCGGCAAACTCGATGGCCCTCCCCACGCCCGGGACGGCATGAATGGGGTCAGGTCTCAACATTTGACATAACCCTCCGTCCCCTGAATCGACGTCAGGGCCTGAGCAGGAAGAGACCATCTCCCTCGCCATTCTGAGCAGCCGCTCGGGGTCCTCGGCCCTCCCATGGGAGGGAGCGGTGAATACGACCTCCCGTGCCAGGGGCAGAAGGGCTGAGAGCATCCCCCTTGTATCCTTGTCAGCCATGGCGCCGAAGACGAGTATCAGCCCCGTGCCGGAGGGATGGACCCTCCGGATGGTCTCGGCGAGTGCACGGGCTGCATCCGGGTTATGTGCACCGTCCAGCAGGACCGGCGTGCCCCTGAAGCTCGACAGCTCACATCTGCCCGGCCCCGAGGTCCTCTGAAGACCGCGCCGGAGAAAGGAGGGGAAGTTCTGAACCGATGGGTCGAGGGCAGCGACGAGCTCCACCGCCTTCACGGCGACAGCACCGTTGACCGCCTGATGTGATCCTGTAAGGGGGACGAAGAGGTCCTTCAACTCCGTCGGGGGGCGCCGGTAGTCGAACCTCACCCCCTCCCTGGTGAGCTCCTTTATCTCCGCCGTGAAATCCTCTCCGTATCTGTAGACGGGGGCGTTCCTCTTCTCGGCCACATCTAAAATCACGGCCAGCGCCTCCCCTCTCTGGGGGGCGAGCACGAGGGGGACCCCCTTCTTTATGATGCCCGCCTTCTCGTAGGCGATCTCCGGAAGGGTCTCGCCGAGGAACTCCCTGTGGTCCATCCCTACGGAGGTGATCACCGTGACGGAGGGGGCGATGGTGTTTGTGGCGTCGAACCTTCCGCCCATCCCGGTCTCCACCACCGCCCACTGCACCCCTTCTTCCATGAAATAGAGGAAGGCCATGACGGTGACGAACTCGAAGAAGGTCGGGCACAGATCCCTGACGAGCCTGTCCCTGATATACCCGGTCAGCCTCACCACGTCCCCTTCATCGATGCGGCGTCCGTCGACCTGTATCCTCTCCGTGAAGCTCACGAGATGGGGCGAGGTGAAGAGGCCGGTCCTGACGCCTGCCTCCCTGAGCAGTGAGGCGATCATCGCCGCTGTGGAACCCTTGCCGTTGGTCCCCGCGATATGGACGGAGCGGAAACGCCTCTCCGGGTTGTCCAGGATGGAGAGGAGCCTCAGGGTGTTCTCAAGTCCCAGTTTTATGCCGTGGTGTCGCAGTCCGTAAAGGTATTCGATGCTTTCCGGGTACCCCATTGCATCCCCCTCCTCCTGAGGTGCGCGCTGCCGGATGGTCATGCCAGGAGGGAAAGGATCCTGTGGATGGTGTCTCTCAGCTCCTTCCTGTTGACCGTCATATCTATGAGGCCGTGCTCCAGGAGGAACTCCGCCCTCTGGAAGTCCGGAGGAAGCTGCTGCTTTATCGTCTGCTCTATCACCCGCGGTCCTGCGAAACCGATGAGGCTCCTCGGCTCGGCGATGATCACGTCACCGAGCATGGCGAAACTCGCACTTACACCTCCGAATGTCGGATCCGTGAGCACCGATATGTACGGCACCCCGGCATCCTTCAGTCTCCCGATGACTGCCGACACCTTTGCCATCTGCATCAGGGAGAACATCCCCTCCTGCATCCTCGCACCCCCTGAGGCGGAGACCACTACAAGGGGCAGCCCCTTGTCAAGGGCGTGCTCCGCCGCCCTCGCGACCTTCTCCCCCACCGCCGACCCCATGCTCCCGCCCATGAAGGAGAAGTCCATCACGGCGATCACGACCGAGAGCCCCTTTATCCTCGCCTCCGCCGTGATGGACTTCTCCTTCATGGGCGGGAGCATGGGGTCGGCGGTGGGGGAGAAGGT
>WGEZ01000125.1 GCA_015492515.1 Nitrospirota bacterium | reverse complement strand
TTCCTGTACTGACCCTTCGGATCACGCCGCTGGCACTCCTGAACAGAACATCTCACGTAGACCTCGAGGAAATTGTCTCCCGCGAATCTTCTCCGGATATACTCCCTGTCCTCCCTGTAGGGGGATATGAAGGCGGCAAGGACGAGGATGCCGGCATCGACGAAGAGTTTGGAAAGCTCCGCTATCCTCCTGAGGTTCTCCCTCCTGTCGTCGCGGCTGAAGCCGAGATTGCTGTTCAGGCCGTGACGTACGTTGTCGCCGTCAAGGACGTATGTCCTGACACCCCTGTTGTAAAGCTCCCTCTCAACGTAATGGGCGATCGTGGACTTACCGGAAGCTGAAAGCCCCGTGAACCAGACGAGACCGCTCTTGTGGTTGTTCTGCAGATTCCTGTCAACCCTCGTTACATAGCCCTGATGCCAGACCACATGATTCTTCATTTGAAAAACTTGGGAAGGATCCCCATCCCGATGATCAGCCCTGCAGTGAGTGCGATCAGGATAGCCCAGTGTTTGTGCCAGAACCGCCTCAGCCGTCGCCTGACCTTCCTAAGGATTGACCCTGAAGCGGACCTTCCACGGCTCGTCTTTTTCATGATTGAGATGGACAGCCTTCCCTCCGGATGAATGAACGGTCAGGAGGCCTGCTATTTAACATCCGTCTTCTCAGCAGCAGGCTTCTCCGGCACTACCGGCGTCGTTCCACCGGACTCCTGTGTTGTCTCAGACTGAGGAGCGGTCTCCTCCGGTATGACCGTGGACCTGACAATGGACCCTCCTCTGACAGATACAAGCGCAAGCACAAGGGATGTGATCATGAACACCACGGCCACCCCGGTGGTAAGCTTATTCATAAATGTGGCCGCTCCCCTGCTTCCGAAGAGCGTCTGGCTTGAGCCGCCGCCGAAGACGGAGCCCATCTGGGCGCCCTTTCCACCCTGAAGAAGTACGACCGTTATCAGAAAGAGACAGACGATAACATGGATTACCACAAGTACTGTAGCCATCTATCCTCTTCCTCCTTGCAACCGGTGTGGTGTTATCGTGGGGTATTATAACATATTCCCGTTTGCCAAAGTTGAAGGCGGGAAAGGTTTTATGTCGGGGGTGTTGAGAATTTGACGATATCTGCGAAGCTCTCGGGCTGGAGGCTTGCACCGCCCACAAGGGCACCGTCCACGTCCTCCTTCACCATCAGAGAGGATATGTTGCCGGGCTTCACACTCCCGCCGTAGAGGATCCTGATCGAACGGGCTGTCTCACCATACAGTCCGCTCAGTTCATCCCTGATGAACCGATGGGCCTCCTGTGCCTGATCCGGTGTGGCCGTCCTGCCCGTACCGATCGCCCATACCGGTTCATAGGCGATCACGAGACCATCCGGGCCGATACCCTTCAGCCCATCGGATATCTGTCTCTTCAGTACGTCAAAGGTCGCTCCCGACTCTCTCTCCTGAAGGGTCTCCCCTATGCAGAAGACGACGCCGAGACCCGCCGCCAGTGAAGCGGCGATCTTCCTGTTCACCGTATCGTCCGTCTCGCCGAAATACTGCCTCCTCTCAGAGTGTCCGACTATTACGTAACGACACCCCACGTCTACCAGCATGGAGGGGGAGACCTCGCCGGTGAAGGCTCCGCTCTCCTGCCAGAAGACGTCCTGCCCCGCAAGCTTGACATCGCTGCCCTCGAGTGCGTCCATAGCAGAGGTCAGGGATGTGAAGGGCGGCGCGATCACCATCTCCACACCCCTGACATCTCCGACAAGGGGCAGGAAGCGGGCGATGAAGTCCCTCGTCTCCCCGGTGGTCTTGTGCATCTTCCAGTTCGCTGCGATCAGCGGCACACGCATGGCTTCCTGTTACGTTCGGCGTTCGATGTTGTACTCCGGGATCGGTTCACCTCTTCACCTCAAAATCCTTCTTCAGCTTTTCGAGTGTCTTCTCCCCGATCCCTTTCACCTCGAGCAACTCCTCCATGCTCTTTATTCCCCCTCTCTTCCTGATGAACTCCTTGATCGCCGTCGCTTTCTTCACCCCGATCCCTTTCACCTCGGTCAGCTCTTCCACCGTTGCTCTGTTGATGTCCTTCTTCCCCTCCTGCGCGGAAACCCCCGTCACAGAGACAGATGAGAAGACAACCAACAATATGACGGTGACCACTCGTCTGATCACTGCCTCCCGCCTCTCCTCACCTCTTCGAAGTTCAGTATGTCCATATACTCCCATTCCCTCCAGCCCATCACATATACACCGAGACGGCTGGCGTGCTTTACCACGTTCTCCGGAAAGGTTATGCTCCCGAAGATTATCACCAGCTCCTTGCCCTTGAACTCGGGGAAGAACTCAAAGAACCTCCCGGCCTTCTCCTTTATCTCCTTCACGTCTGAATCCCTCGGGGTCGAACGGGCCTCTATCATGAAGACCCTGTCGTCACAGCCGGCCACCGCATCCACCTCGTAGTCCTCTCCGCCCTTCCTGCGGAACATCCTCTGCCCCTCAAGGATGACATCGCAGTCGAAGTACTTCTTCAACACAGGCCTCAGGGCAGGGGCTATCAGGTCCTCCACCAGGGTGCCCATCTTCTTCGCAAGGGCGCTCCACTCCTTGTTCTTGCGCCTGTTCTCCTCATCCTGACGATCCTTGAACTCCTTCATCTCCTCCTTGAATTCCCGCATCTCGTCTTTGAATTCCCGCATCTCGTCTTTGAATTCCCGCATCTCCTCCTTGAAGGCCTTCATCTCCTCGTGCAGGGCCTTCCTGTCCCGCTCCGACTCCTCCCTGAAGGCCCGCATCTCGTCCTTGAAGACCTTCATCTCGTTCTCGAGCCTTCTCAGGGCGACATCGGTATGGACTATGAACTGCCCGAGTATGCTCTCCAGGGTGTCGAGTCTCTCTTCGGTTGCAGGCATGCCATCCCTCCTGATAGAGGAAAATCTCCTTTCAATTATAACATATAGCACGTCTGGACGATAAGCCATTCCCCTGCACCTCATGCAGGCAGGCATGGATGCGAGGCGTCTGTTTATAGGCCCATGGGCAACCGTGGGTCGAGAGGTCAGAGACCTCCGGAGAGAGGAGCTGCTGGAGCCCGACACGGGGTCCGGAACTTAAGGGAGCCGTCAGAGTGCATTTTCAAGGCTTATGTGGTAAACTATCTGTGTAGTCCAACCGACCATGAAGGGGGTGGTGTTATGAGAGAGGTGTTCGTCGAGATCGAGCGCTGCACCGCCTGCAAGTCCTGCGAGATCGCCTGCTCTGTACAGCATTCAAAGTCCAAGGACCTCTTCACCGCAATCCTCGAAAGGCCTGCACCGATCAGGAGGGTCCATGTAGAGAGGGCCCTGAACTTCTCCTTTCCCGTCAGGTGCATGCACTGTCTCGATGCGCCCTGTATGGCCGCGTGTCCCGTCGGTGCGATGTACAGGGATCAGGAGCTCGGGAGCGTGCATGTGAACAAGGAGAGGTGCATGGGCTGCTGGATGTGTGCCATGGTCTGCCCCTTCGGTGCGATCACCGCCGATTATGTGATGAAGGTGGCGAGGAAGTGCGACTTCTGCAGGAAACGGGTGAAGGAAGGGCTGCTGCCCGCCTGTGTCGAGGCATGCCCGACGGGTGCCCTGAGGTTCGGTGAGACGGAGGAGCTCGTGAAGTCGAAGAGGCTCTCCGCTGCCGAGCGGGCGGCAAAGGCGGTCGCCGTCTCCATGGAACCGGGGGAGATGACCCCCCTTGAGATGTTGAGGACGATGGGAGGTGTGTAAATGGCGGTTAAGAACTTTGATAGGCCTACGCAGATGCTTGTGGAGAGGGCCGCTGCCCTGAAGATAGACACCGGGGTGCAGAGGCTCGAGGCGCAGCAACCGCAGTGCGGTTTCGGACAGCTCGGTACCTGCTGCAGGATGTGCTACATGGGACCGTGCAGGATAGACCCCTTCGGTGAAGGTGCAACGATGGGCGTCTGTGGTGCAACGGCGGACACCATCGTATGCAGGAACCTCCTGAGGGAAGAGGTGGGCGGTGCGTCATCCCATGTGGGACATGCAAGGCACGTGGTGGCATCCTTCAAGAAGATGCTCGAGGGGAAGGCGCCCTACAGGATAGCGGACAGGGAGAAGCTGATGGAGGTCGCCTCGGGGCTGGGGATAGAGACGGACGGAAGATCCGATACCGAGATAGCCCTCGAGGTGGTGGAGAAGGCCGTCGAGGACGTCACGAGACAGGACGACGGGCCGATGAACTGGATAAGGTTGAGGGCGCCCGCCAAGGAGATGGAGATGTGGCGGGACCTCGGTATCCTCGTCTCCAACGCCCACAACGAGATTGAGGAGGCGATGCACAGGACCTCGATGGGGAACGACGCGGACCCCGTCAACCTCCTCCTCGCCTGTCTCAGGATAGGGCTTGTTGACGGCTATGCAGGGCTTCATATGGCGACAGACTTCCAGGACATAATGTTCGGCACTCCGGAGCCGAGGATGATCGAGGCCAACATGGGTGTCCTTGAGAAGGAGAAGGTGAACATCGCCATACATGGACACAACCCGGTGCTGTCGGAGAAGATACTGGAGTGGGCCGTGAAGCTCGAGGATGAGGCTGTAAGGGAAGGGGCGAGGGGGATAAACGTGGTCGGTGTATGCTGCACCGGAAACGAGCTCACCATGCGCCACGGTGTACCCATGGCTGCCCATAACTTGCAGTCGGAGGTCATCCTCCTTACCGGTGCAGTTGATGCGATGATCGTGGATATGCAGTGCATCTGGCCGTCGAGCACGAGGATCGCGGAGTGCTTCGATACAAGGGTCATCACCACCGAGTCCTTCGTGAAGATACCGGGAGCCGTCCATGTGGCCTTCGAACCCGAACACGCCGATGAGGAGGCGCAGAGGATCGTCAGGCTGGCCATCGAGGGGTTCAAGGAGAGGAAGGGGAAGGAGGTCTTCATCCCGGCAGAGAAGTCCGTGGGACTGATCGGGTTCTCCGTGGAGGCGATCGTCAAGGTCCTCAGGAAGCTGAACCCTGAGGACCCGCTCAAACCACTGATCGACAATATAGTCGACGGCAACATTTACGGAGCCGTCGGGTTCGCGGGGTGCCCGAGCATAAAGCTGAGGGCCACGGAGATGACGGACAGGATGGCCGTGGAACTCCTCAGGAGGAACGTCCTGGTGGTGACCACCGGATGCACCGCCCATATCTGTGCCCAGGCGGGCCTGATGGATTCCGCCGCCACGGAGAAGTACTGCGGCGAGGGGCTCAAGGCGGTCCTGAGGGCCCTTGGTGAGGCAGCTGGCCTTGATGTCCCGCTGCCGCCCGTCTGGCACATGGGCTCCTGTGTGGATAACTCCAGGATCGCCTCCCTCCTATGTGCTCTGGCCGGCAGGCTCGATGTGAAGATAAGCCAGTTGCCTGTTGCAGGTTCTGCACCGGAGCTCGTGCAGGAGAAGGCCGTCTCCATAGGGACATGGCTTCTCGCCCTCGGCCTCACAGTGCATATAGCGCCGTCGCCGAGGATACTGGGAAGCCCCGTGGCGACGAAGACGCTTACGGAGGGGCTGCTGAACCTGACAGGCGGCAGGGCCTACGTGGAGCTCGACCCTGTAAAGGCGGCCGAGGGCCTCTACGACCATATCACGGAGAAGAGAAAGGCCCTGGGCATATAGAGTCCGTGTGTCAGGGAGCCGGGGAGTAGCGGATGGACTGCGTTATCATAGGAAACGGTCCGGCGGGGATAAGCGCCGTAGAGGCGATCAGGCGGTATGACGGGGGTTGCAGGATCACCCTCGTCTCTGCAGAAGACGAGCCTGCCTACACCCCATGCTTTCTCCACAGGTACCTGAGCGGTGACGTGGAGAAGGAGAGGCTCTATATGAGGGAGGGGGACTTTTACGAGGAGAGGATGGTCGAGACCCTTCTGGGCAGGCCCGTGATCGGTGTGGATACGGAGAGAAAGCTGGTGATGCTCTCCGGAGGGGACACTATAGGGTATGACAGACTCCTCATCGCCGCAGGTTCCAGACCCGTTTCTCTCGGTGTTCCGGGGATGGACGGGGAAGGTGTGTTCTCGTTCAAGACCATCGGGGATGCCGAGAAGATCATGGAGGCTGCGGCGGATGCCGGGGATGCCGTGGTGATAGGTGCCGGATTCGTCGGGCTCGAGACGGCCGATGCCCTCTCCAGAAGAGGAGTGAGGGTCACCGTGGTCGAGAGGGAGGACCGCGTCCTGCCGAGGATGCTGGACCATGAGATGGCCGGTATCCTGAGGAGACATCTCGAGGGCAAGGGCATAAGGGTGATCACCGGCAGAAGGGTGAGGTCCGTCGAGCGGAAGGGTGACAGGATATCGGGTGTCCTCTTCGAGGACGGAGGCTCTGCCCCCTGTGAAGTCCTGGTATCCGCCGCGGGTATGGAACCGAACACGGGGATGATAGAGGATTCGCCCATCAGGAGGGGGTACGGCATACTGGTGGATGAGGGTATGAGGACGAACGTCCCCGATGTCTACGCAGCCGGTGACGTTGCCGAGGCAGAGATAGGGGGTGTGAGGAAGGTGACCCCCATACACATGAACGCTGTAAAGGGCGGTGAGGTGGCGGGCTCCAACATGGCAGGCGCCGAGAGGAGGATGGAGACCCATCTTGAGGACATGAACGTCCTGACCGTCCTCGGCCTATCCCTCCTCTCCATAGGCGTGCGGGAGGGGGAGCGGGTTCTCAGGGAAGAGCGGTCGGACTCGGTGATGAAGGCCTATCTCGACGGTGAGGGCCGCCTGAGGGGGGTGCAGATCATCGGCAACGTGATGAAGGGCGGGGTCTTCCTCTCGCTCATCAGGAGGGGGATACCCCTTGAGGAGACCCCCCTCTCGGCGGTGAACTACGGCTTTACCCTGAAGGGTGTGAGTCAATTCTGACCTCCTCAAGGGGCTGGCCATATCCTTGAAAGAGGTCTTCGGGTAAGTCCCTCACAGGTCTCCGACCCCAGATATCTTCAAAGGGATGGAGTGAAACTCCATGACGCTGAGCAGGGAAGAAAAGACAGCGCTCTCAGAGTACAGGCTCCTTAAGGCAGGAGAGGTTTAAGAGGACGCCCTCTTCAACCTCAAAGGCAGTAAACTTGCGGCGAGCTTTACGGCCTCTATCATGCTGTCAGGCCGGGCCGTGCCTCTCCAGGCGATATCAAAGGCGGTGCCGTGGTCAGGCGACGTCCTCAGTATCGGCAGTCCCAGGGTTATATTGACGCCGCGGTCGAAGGCTATCATCTTCAGCGGTATCAGACCCTGGTCATGGTACATGGCGACCACCATATCCACCCTGCCTGTATAGGCGAGCCTGAAGACCACATCAGGCGGGAAGGGGCCTTCCACGGGCAGGCCCCTGGCCCGTGCCTCCCTGACCGCAGGCCCGATCACCTCGGCCTCTTCCCTGCCCATGAGCCCTCCCTCACCGGCATGGGGGTTGAGACCGGCTACCGCAATCCGGGGAGACCGGATCCCCAACATCTCAGAGGCCATACAGGCAAGCTCGATCTTCTCGATTATGGCCTCCTCCGTGAGCCTCTCTGGCACATCCCCCAGGGGTAGATGGGTCGTGACGAGCACGACCCTCAGGGGCCCGCCGATGAGCATCATCGCGTACTTTGCGGTTTCCGTGAGTTCTGCGAGCATCTCCGTATGGCCGGGCCAGGGGAGCCCGGCCTCCCTGAGGGACTCCTTTGAGACAGGGGCGGTGACCATTGCATGGAACTCACCCCTGAGACAGCCCTCGACGGCGTGTCTTATGTATCGGTATGCGGCCTCGCCGCTCTCTGCAGAGGGTCTGCACCTCGGGAAGGTCCTGATCCTGAAGGGTTCGATGATCTCCACACCGGTGTCGAGGGCCAGCCCGGAGATCTCCGCAGCCTCCGTCAGGACCCTCCTGTCGCCGATCAGGCAGGGAAGGCAGAGCCGCCCCACATCCTCTGAGAGCGAGGCCTTGACCGCAACCTCGGGCCCTATCCCGCCGGCATCCCCCATGGTTATGGCGATCTTCTTCTCCTCCATCGGGATAGGATACCTCTTTCCGCCCCGGTTTGAAAAGGCCGGATCATGCACTGATCACGTTTTCAACCCCCGTATGCTAAACTATAGCCATGTCCGTTGCTGGATACACGGGAGAGATCAACAGGCTGGTGGAAGTGCTCCTTGAAAGGGTGAAGGAGTACTATGGTGAAAGACTGGTCTCTTTCGTCCTCTTCGGCTCCGTTGCAAGGGGTAAGCAGCGGCCGGACTCTGACATAGACTGCCTGATCATAACCAGGAAGCTGCCCCGCGGAAGGATCAGGAGGGTCTCGGAGTTCTCCGGGAATGTCGAGAAGACCCTCGAGAGACGCATCAGGGAACTGGAGAAGAAGGGCATCCACATAAACCTCTCCCCCGTCTTCAAGACCGTGGAAGAGGTGGAGAAGGGCAGCCCCCTCTTTCTCGACATGGTCTACGACGCCGTGATCCTCTATGACAGGGACGGGTTCTTCAGGGGGTACCTCGACCGGCTCAGGGAGAGGCTCGCCAGGCTCGGCGCCAGGAGGATAGTGAGGGGGAACGCCTGGTACTGGGTCCTGAAGCCTGACTACAGGTACGGTGACGTGATAGAGCTATGACGAACCTCTCACTGGCCCAGAGCTACCTGATAAAGGCCGTCAAGAGACTGAAGATCCTGGATCTGCTGATGGCTGAGGAGGACTACTCCGATGTGATAAGGGAGGCCCAGGAGATCGTGGAGCTGGCCCAGAAGGCGATGCTCAGGCAGGTGGGGATCGACCCTCCCAAATGGCATGACGTCGGCGCCATCATGGTGGAGAACAGGAACTTCTTTCCCCGCAGTGAACGGAGACATATAAGGAAATTAGCCGAGATCTCAAAATGGTTGAGGAAGGAGAGGGAACTCGCCTTTTACGGGGATATCGACTTCATCCCCACCGAGGAGTACTCCCGGAGAGATGCTGAACGGGCCGTAAGGGATGCGAGGTTCACGGTGGAGGTGGCCAGGAGGGTGATCCCTCCGCCTGAAGGGTACCCCCTCTGAAGGGAGAGCTGCGCGTCCCCTTGATTGTGAGAGGCCTTCCCGTCTGACCCCACGGTCAAGGTTTGTTTTATAATAGCTGGTCATGAAGTTCAGAGTGATCGCCCCCGACGGAGAGGCGAGGGCAGGGGTAATCGAGACCGGAAGGGGGCTGATCCACACCCCCCAGTTCATACCCGTGGGCACCGTGGGTACGGTGAAGGCCCTGTCTCCGGCAGAGCTCCGGGAGATGGGTGCAGAGATCATCCTCTGCAACACCTATCACCTCTACCTCCGGCCGGGTGAGGAGGTGATCAGGCGCCTCGGCGGGGTGCAGAGGTTCATGGGCTGGCCGGGCCCCGTGCTTACAGACAGCGGAGGGTTCCAGGTATACAGCCTCTCGAGGCTGAGAAGGATCACGTCCGACGGCGTCGAGTTCCGCTCCCATATAGACGGTTCTTTACACTTCGTGGGTCCCGAGAGGGCGATGAAGATACAGCAGGCCCTCGGTGCCGACATAATCATGGCCTTCGATGAGTGCACCCCTTATCCAGCTACATACGAGTACGCCCTGAACTCCCTCAGACTGACCACTGAATGGGCAAGGAGGTGCAGGGCCGTCCATCGTGAGGGCCAGGCACTCTTCGGGATCTTTCAGGGAGGCACCTACAGAGACCTCCGCCTCAGGAGCCTTGAGGAGATCGTCGGGATAGGGTTTGACGGTTATGCAGCAGGGGGGCTGAGCGTGGGAGAGCCGAAGGGGTTGATGCACGAGATGATCCATTTCACAGGTCCGCTGATGCCTGCCGACAGGCCGAGGTATCTGATGGGCATCGGCGACCTCCTTGACGTGCTCGAGGCTGTGGAGGCCGGATACGACATCTTCGACTGTGTGATGCCCACGAGGAACGCAAGGAACGGCACCCTCTTCACCTCGGAGGGGAGGATAAGCATCAAGAGGACGGAGTTCAAGGAGGACCCCTCCCCTCTCGACCCTGAATGCGGCTGTTACACCTGCCGGAGCTTCTCCCGTGCCTACCTGAGGCACCTCTATCTCTCAGGGGAGATACTCTCCATGAGGCTCAACACCATCCACAACCTGACCTTCTACATGAGGTTCTTCAGACTGATGAGGGAGGCGGTCCTGAAGGGCGAGTTCAGGGGGTTCAAGGAAAGGTGGAAGAAGGTCCTGGAAAGGAACTTCAACCGGGAATCCTCTTAAGCCCGTGTAATTTTGTATTTTTTCACCTTGTTCCTCACCGTGTTTCTGTTGAGCCCGAGGAGCTTGGAGGCCCTGAGCTGGTTTCCGTCCGTCTCCTCGATGGCGATCTTCAGCAACGCCCGTTCAACCTCTGAGATCACCGTGTCGTAGAGGCCGATGCAGCCCACCTTGCTGATCTGGGAGAGGACGTCCTCGAGCTTGTTCCTCAGGAAGTCCTCGACGGTGCATCGGGAGAGCCTCCTGTTCAGGGCCTTGAGCTTCCTGTGTTCGACCACCCTTGAGATCACGGCCCTCAGCTCATCCGGGTCCAGGGGCTTCAGGAGATAGTAAAGGGCGTTCTTTGCGAGGGCCTCGATCCCCTTGCTCCTCCTGTCCACCATGACGAGGGGGACGAGGTCCGTGTTCAGCTCGTCGAGGCTCTGAAGGCAGTCGAGGCAATCTCCGTCTGACAGGGGGTCGTCTATAAGGACGATCTGAGAGTCCCTCGAGGCCCTCACCCCTGCCCTGATATCCTTCTTCACCTTCACGGAGAGACCGGATTCTCTGGAAACGCCTCTTACGATCTCGATTGTCGAGGGGTCCGAACTTATCAGGAGTATCTCCTCTGTCGCCATTGACAACGGGTCCTTGGATGTATCAATATATACACTACAGTATCTAAACTTATAAACCGTGGAGGTGGTCTATGCCTTTATACGAGTATGAGTGTATAAGCTGTAAAGAGACCTTTACTCTTCTGCGGAAAGGGGCTACTGAAGAGGATACCATATGTCCCCGATGCGGTTCAAGGGACGTTAAGAAGCTCCTCTCCCCCTTCTCCTGTTCCATATCCATCGAAGGGTCTTCGACGGGCTTCACCGGAGGGACCTGAGGGGTCTCTTCATGCTGAGCAGTTGCTCAGCCTCACCCGTCCAATCAGTTGATATCGATGGATTTCCGGCTGAGCGGGGTTAGAGCATCTTCCCCCTCTTCGTGAAGAATTCGCTGAGTGCAAGCCTGACGACCGCTCCCCGAGACCACCTCTGCCCCGTCTCCTCTGAAAACTCCCGGGCAAGCTCCTCGAGTGCCTCGAGCACCTCCTCTTCCAGGTAGACGGTGGTCTTTACGAGCTTTTCATCTCCGTTGCCCATGGCTCCTCCTTTGAGTATACCCGCTCACCCAACGGCCTCTCTTCGTCCAGGTCCTGGCGGATGGAAACCCATCTGCAGCAGGTGTATAATATCACAATATGTCGGGATGGAGGTATCATGTTCGGTGTCAGGCCGGAGAAGCTGAGGGAGCTGAGGGAGCGGATGGAGGCCCTCGGGATCCGTGAGGAGGATATCCTGGAGAGGTTCATCCGTTCAGGTGGGCCTGGTGGACAGAAGGTGAACAAGGCCTCCACCTGTGTGTACCTGAAGCATCTGCCGACAGGCATCGAGGTGAAGTGCCGGGAGAGCCGTTCACAGCCCCTCAACCGCTTCCTTGCAAGGAGGTATCTGACAGAGAAGATAGAGCAGAAATTACTCGGCAGCCGGAGCCCTGCAGAGAGACTCAGGGAGAAGATAAGGAAGCAGAAGCTGAAGAGGAGGAAGAGGACGAGGCGTAAGAGGCTGACGGAGGGATGACCGACGCCGGTTTGTCGACGACGCACTTACACTTACGATGTGGAAGTGTTCGGCGCCCGGCTGTGCATATCAAACTGCATTTGCTTCTCCCTGCGTGAGGATACGCAGAGAGACGTCCCTTTGCCGATACGCAAGACAGGTGGGTCGTTGCGGTCCCTTCGCCCTCCCGTCTTGTTCGGAGCCGCTGCCGTATGGTATCCTAATCACCTCAGACCCTGGAAACCATCCCTCCCATGGATGTCAGAGAATACATAAGGAAGGCGGTCCAGGCCCTCGGTGCAGAGGCGCCCTTTGTAGAGCTCGAGGTGCCGAAGGTGGCGGAGCACGGAGACCTCTCCACACCTGTGGCCATGACGCTCGCGAGGGGCCTCGGGAGGCCGCCGAGGGCGGTGGCAGAGGAGATCGCAGCGGTGCTGAGCGGGGAGGAGCCCTTCGAGAGGGTGGAGGTCGCAGGGCCGGGGTTTATAAACTTCACCTTCAAGAGGGAGTTTTTATATGGAGAGCTGGGGCGCCTGCTGAAAGACCCCTCCAGGTATTTGAGAAAAGAGATGGGGAAGGGGCAGAGGCTGCAGGTCGAGTTCGTGAGCGCCAACCCCACCGGTCCCCTCCACCTCGGTCACGGACGGGGGGCGGCAGTGGGTGCTGCGCTCAGCAACCTGCTCCAGAGGGCTGGCTATGATGTGGAGAGGGAGTTCTATGTCAACGATGCAGGCAGGCAGGTGAGGCTCCTCGGCGAGAGCATCTTCTCAAGATACAAGGAGGTCCTTGGACTGAGCTGGCCGTTCCCTCAGGAGGGCTACAGGGGTGAGTACGTCAGGGGCCTTGCAGAGACCCTGATCAGGACGGAGGGCGAGAGGTTCAAGGACTCTGAGTTCGATGAGGTCGCCGGAGAGTTCATCCGCTTCGGTGTTGAGCAGATGTTGAAGGAGATAGAGGACGACCTCAGGGGCTTCGGCGTCGTCTTCGACCGGTGGCAGAGCGAGAGGGCGCTTTACGAGGAGGGGCTTGTGCAGAGGTGCCTCGACGAACTGAGAGGGAAGGGGAAGGTCTACGAGAAGGAAGGGGCGCTCTGGTTCAGGTCCACTGAGTACGGCGATGACAAGGACAGGGTGGTGATCAAGAGCGACGGCTCTCCCACGTACTTCGCCTCTGACATCGCCTACCACTGGTACAAGATACATCGCGGCTTCCAGGGGCTGATAAACATCTGGGGGGCCGACCACCACGGCTACATCCCGAGGATAAAGGCGGTGATCAGGGCGCTCGGCTATCCCGAGGAGAGGCTCAGGGTGCTCCTGGTACAGATGGTCACTCTCCTGAGGGGAGGGGTGCCTGTGCAGATGTCGAAGAGGGCTGGTGAGTTCGTCACCCTGAGGGAGGTGGTCGAAGAGGTGGGTGCGGATACCACGAAGTTCATATTCCTCACCAGGAGGCCTGACAGCCATCTGGAGTTCGATATCGAGGTGGCGAAGAAGGAGTCCGCCGAGAACCCTGTCTACTATGTCCAGTACGCCCATGCGAGGATACAGAGCATATTCGCCAAGGCCGAGGAGCAGGGCCTGGAGCTGGGCGAAGCGGCGGGGCTGGACCGGCTGAAAGAGGAGGAAGAGATCGGCCTTATAAAGAAGCTCCTGTTGTATCCCCTCATGTTCGAGGGCGCGGTGCGGGAGATGGAGCCCCACAGGGTGACCTTTTACCTTCAGGAGCTGGCCGGGTTGTTCCATCCCTACTACAACAGGCACCGGGTCCTGGGGGAGGAACCAGGCCTCAGCCGGGCAAGGCTCTCCCTCTGCAGGGCCGTGATGGCGGTGCTCGGCGAGGGGCTCTCCATCCTCGGCGTGACGGCGCCGAAGAGGATGTGAACATAACAAGAAGTCATGAGGTGGTCATGGGTGGTGTTGATGGCCGTTTCAGGGACTGGATATTAAAATTTTTAATAGCTTTCCAAGACAATTGATAGTAACCGCCTGTAAATGTTAGCTTAAATGACCTTATGTCTCATAGGAGGCCTCAGTTGCAGGAGAGACTTGAGGAGATTCTCAAGACCTATCAGGAAGACGAAGGCAACATCATCTCCATACTGCAGGATATCGAGGAGTCCTTCGGATATCTGCCCGAGGATGCAATAGAGTGGTTCTCCGAAAGGCTTGATGTACCGCCGGCGAAGTTTTTCGGGATCGCCACCTTCTATGCCCAGTTTCATCTCAAACCGAGGGGTGAGAACATAATAACCACCTGTTGCGGCACGGCCTGCCATGTCAAGGGCTCCGAGAGGCTCATCAGCAGCCTCATGAGGGAGCTCCAGATACCCACGGGAGAGGATACAACGGAGGACAGGAAGTTCACCGTTGAGAGGGTCAACTGCGTGGGTGCCTGCAGCATCGCCCCTGTGGTCATAATAAACAAGGAGGTCTACGGCAAGATGACCGCGGATCGGCTCATGAAGGAGATAAGAAGGCTCAAGTGAGACCGCCATGGAGAACTCAACCATACTCATAAAGGTCTGTATGGGAACAGGAGGGATCGCCGCAGGCGGGACAGAGGTGATCTCCGCCTTTGAGAAGGAGCTTCAGGCAGAGGGTATAAGTGCCGCCGTGGAGAAGCACTGCTCGGTGCACAAGGTCGGCTGTCGGGGCTTCTGCGCCAGGGACGTGCTCGTCGACGTGTTGATCGACGGCGAAAAGACCACCTATGAGTACATAAAACCCGACATGGTCTCCAGGATAGTGAAGGAACACATCCTTCAGGGAGAGGCGGTTCAGGAATGGGTTGTGAAGGACGACTACCGCACCTTCCACGAGAAACAGCGGAAGGTGGTCCTTTCGGACTGCGGAGAGGTCGACCCCGAGGATATAGGCTCCTACATGGAGAGGGGAGGGTACGACGCCCTCAGAAAGGTGTTGACCTCGATGACGCCTGAGGAGACCATCGAGGTGATC
The DNA here is from genome assembly GCA_015492515.1 of Nitrospirota bacterium. Taxonomy (GTDB): domain Bacteria; phylum Nitrospirota; class Thermodesulfovibrionia; order Thermodesulfovibrionales; family JdFR-85; genus S146-64. The sequence continues at coordinate 5,081 of WGEZ01000125.1, read as the reverse complement.
AAGTCCTCAGGGCTGAGGGGAAGGGGTGGTGCCGGGTTCCCCACCGGGCTGAAGTGGGAATTTGCAAGGAGGGCCCCCGGGGATACGAAGTATCTGATATGTAACGCCGACGAGGGAGACCCCGGTGCATTCATGGACCGTTCCATCATCGAGGGCAACCCCCACTCCGTTATCGAGGGCATGGTCATAGGCGCGTTCTCGATGGGCGCCCACAGGGGCTATGTCTATATCCGGGCTGAGTACCCCCTCGCGGTGGAGAGGCTGAGACTCGCCCTCGAGCAGGCGAGGAAGAAGGGCCTCCTCGGCGAGCATATAGCCGGTACGGAGTTCAGTTTTGATATAAAGATAAAGTTGGGGGCCGGAGCCTTCGTCTGCGGTGAGGAGACGGCCCTGATAGCCTCTATAGAGGGCAAGAGGGGGATGCCCAGGGCGAAGCCGCCCTTTCCCGCGCAGAAAGGCCTCTGGGGCAAGCCGACGGTGATCAACAACGTGGAGACCCTTGCGAACATACCCTATATAGTGCGTAACGGTGCCGGGTGGTTTGCACAGTTCGGCACGGAGAGGAGCAAGGGGACGAAGGTCTTCGCCCTCACCGGGAAGATCAAAAACAGCGGGCTCATAGAGGTCCCTCTCGGGATCAGGCTCCATGAGATCGTCCATGACATAGGCGGCGGGATAGAAGGTGACAGGAAGCTCAAGGCCGTCCAGACAGGGGGGCCATCGGGTGGATGCATTCCTGCCGAGATGATAGAGATACCCGTCGATTACGAGTCCCTTGCAGAGGCCGGTTCCATCGTCGGCTCCGGAGGCATGGTCGTGATGGATGAGACGGACTGCATGGTTAACATTGCAAAGTACTTTTTAGAGTTCACCCAGGCAGAGTCGTGCGGGAAGTGCGTCCCCTGCAGGATAGGGACGAAGAGGCTCCTGGAGATACTGACCCGGATCACCGACGGCAGGGGAAGGCCCGGGGATATAGAGCTCCTCGAGAGTTTGAGCAACGACGTGAGGGCCGCCTCGCTCTGCGGTCTGGGACAGACCGCACCCAACCCGGTCCTCAGCACCCTCAGGTACTTCAAGGCCGAGTACGAGGCGCACGTCCATGAGAAGCGCTGCCCTGCAGGGGTGTGCAAGAACCTCCTCACATACACGATCCTTGAGGAGTTCTGCACCGGCTGTACCATGTGTGCAAGGGTATGTCCGGCGAACGCCATCGTTGGAGAGAGGAAGACCCCCCACAGGATCATCCAGGATATCTGTATAAAGTGCGGGGCCTGTTTTGAGACCTGCAAGTTCAAGGCGATAAAGAAGGGATAGATTTGTTATTTTCCATTTACCCGGATTCAGCGATAGTCGCTGTTGTGAGGCAGCACGACGGGGTCTTCGGTCATTCTCGGCAGGGCCTCCGGCCCGCCTCCGAGGTGAATTTTGCTGTTCACCCCTCGGGTGAATCTTACGCAAAATTCAAAACCCCTCAGACCCGATCGTGCCGCCCCTGCTGCCTTCGTTTAACTCTCTTATCGCTGGATTTGGGATTTAGCATTTTTCATTTGTCATTAAGCTAAAATTAACGACAAATGAAAAATGCCAAGTGTGGAGGTATGATGCTCACTCTGACAATAGATGGCAGACAAATCGAGGTTAAAGAGGGTTCTACCGTTCTCCAGGCAGCGAGGGAGCACGAGATCTATATCCCCACCCTCTGCGACGACCCGCGGCTTGAGCCCTACGGTGGCTGCAGGCTCTGTCTCGTCCAGATAGAGGGGGTGCCCAGGCCTGTGACCGCCTGCACCACCCCTGTCTCAGAGGGGATGAAGGTGGAGACGACGAATGAATACATCGAGGGTCTGAGGCGGACGGTGGTGGAGTTGATCCTCAGCGACCATCCCAACGACTGTATGGTCTGTGAGAAGGCGGGGGACTGTACGCTCCAGGAGCTCGCCTATTTCTACGGCCTCAGGGAGAACCGTTTCCGGGGCGAAAGAAGACAGTATGCAAAGAGGGATGCAAACCCCTTCATAGAGAGGGATATGGAGAAATGCATACTCTGCGGTAAGTGCGTCAGGGTGTGCGAGGAGGTCCAGGGCGTCAGTGCCATAGAGATCGCCTACAGGGGGTTCAATGCAAAGGTCTGCCCGCCTTTCGAGAAGGACCTGGATTGCGAGTTCTGCGGCCAGTGTGTGAGCGTCTGCCCCACTGGTGCGCTGATGGGGAAGCTCTCCCTCGGTAAAGGCAGACAGAAGGATATCAAGAAGGTGGATACGGTATGCCCTTACTGTGGCTGCGGTTGCAACCTGACCCTCCATGTGGCGAGGAACGAGGTGATCAGGGTCTCCTCCTCACCGGAGACGCTCAACGAGGGATGGCTCTGCGTGAAGGGGAGGTTCGGCTTCAAGTTCATCTCCAGCCCCGAGAGGCTGAATACCCCCCTGATCAGGAAGAACGGCCGGTTCGAGGAGGTCTCATGGCAGGAGGCCCTCGATCATGTCGCAGAACGGCTGGGGGGGATCAGGGACCGCTACGGCCCGGATGCGATCGCCGGGCTCAGCTCCGCCAGGTGTACGAACGAGGAGAACTACCTCTTCCAGAAGTTCTTCAGGGCCGCCGTCGGCACAAACAACGTCGACCACTGCGCCAGGTACTGACACAGCGCCACCGTGGTCGGTCTGGCCACAGTGTTCGGCTCGGGAGCGATGACCAACTCAATACCGGAGATCGAGCGGAACGACCTCATCTTCGTGACAGGCTCCAACACCAAGGAGAACCACCCCATCGTTGCACTCAGGATGATAAAGGCCGTGAGGAGGGGTGCGAAGCTGATCGTGGCTGATCCGAGGAAGGTGCCCCTCGTCAGGTTTGCCACGATATGGATACAGCAGCGCCCCGGCACCGACGTAGCCCTCCTGAACAGCATGATGCACGTCATCGTCAAGGAGGACTTGGTGGACCGTGACTTCATCGCCTCCTACACGGAGGGTTTCGACGATGGTTTCCTGAAGAGCCTCGAGGAGTACACGCCGGAGGTCGGTGAGAGGATAACGGGGGTCCCGAAGGAGAAGATAATCGAGGCCGCCAGGCTCTATGCCGGTGCTTCGAACCCGGGTATCTACTACACCATGGGCATCACCCAGCACAGCCACGGCACAGACAACGTCTTCTGTATCGCGAACCTCGCCCTCATGACCGGCAACCTCGGCAAGGAGAGCTCCGGGGTGAACCCCCTGAGGGGACAGAACAACGTCCAGGGCTCCACGGATATGGGTTGCAGCCCCAACATGTACCCGGGCTACCAGAAGGTGACCATCCCCTCCGTGAGGGAGCGCTTCGAGAGGCTCTGGGGGGTGAAGCTCCCCGAGAAGGAAGGGCTGGTCGCCTCCGAGATGTTCTTCGCCTCAGGGGCTCAGAAGGTGAGAGCCATGTACATCATGGGAGAGAACCCCGTGCTGAGCGACCCTGACGTGGGACACACGGTGGAGGCCCTGAAGGAACTCGACTTCCTCGTGGTTCAGGATATATTCATGACCGAGACGGCTGAGCTCGCCGATGTGGTGCTGCCGGGGGCCTGCTTCGCCGAGAAGGACGGTACCTTCACCAACACGGAGAGGAGGGTCCAGCTGGTGAGAAAGGCCGTGAACCCTCCCGGTGAGGCGCGGGAGGACTCATGGATCATAACGGAGCTGAGCAGACGGCTCGGTTATGAGATGAAGTACAACAGGACTGAGGAGATCTTCCACGAGATAGGCATGGCCTGGCCTGCGATGGCTGGAATGACCTATTCCAGGCTCGACGAGGAGGGAGGGCTGCAGTGGCCCTGTCCCACACAGGACCATCCAGGCACCCCTTACCTCTTCAAGGGAGGGTTTCCCCGTGGAAAGGGTCGCTTTACGGTGGTGAAATACAGGCCTCCCGCCGAGGAGCCTGATGAGGAATACCCCTTCGTTCTCACCACCGGGAGACAGCTCTTCCATTACCATACAGGGAGCATGACGAGGCGGGTCGAGCCGATAAACAGGGTCTCACCCGAGCCTTACATGGAGATCAACTCCGAGGATGCAGCAGAGCTGGCAATCGAGGACGGTGCGATGGTGAGGGTGAGCTCGCGGCGGGGCGAGATCAGGCTGAAGGCTCGGCTGTCGAAGAGGCCCGACAGGGGTGTCGTGTTCATCCCCTTCCATTTCAGGGAGGCAGCCGCCAACGTGCTGACCAGCAGCATCGCCCTTGACCCCCTGTGCAAGATACCGGAGCTCAAGGTGAGCACCGTGAGGGTAGAGAAGGTATGATTTATCATTTGTCATTTGTCAATGGAAGATGACGGAGGGACAGTGAAAAACCCAAATCCAGCGATAAGAGAGTGAAACGAAGATAGCAGGGGCAGCACGATCGGGTCTGAGGGGCTTTGAATTTTCCGTAAGATTCATCTCCGGGGCGGGCCGGAGGCCCTGCCGGGAATGACTGAAGACCCCGTCGTGCTGCCTCACAACAGCGATTATCGCTGAGTCCGGGAAAAATGTTGCAGGGAGGGAGACCATGGTGAGTGTATCGGATTTAGAGGGCCAGATACTCCTGAAGGATCTGGACGAGGGTGAGCTCCGGATGATCGGCGAGAGGATCACCGTGGAGAGCTACCCGAAGGGCCAGACGGTCTTCAAGGAAGGCGAGGCAACGAGGGGCATCTATCTGGTGGGGAAGGGCAAGGTGGAGATCTCGAAGACGACACCCGACGGCTGGAAGCAGACGCTCGCCATATTGAAAGAGGGGCATTTCTTCGGCGAGCTCTCCGTTATCGAGGACAAGACGGAGCACGGCGCCAACGCCACGGCTATTGACAATGCAGAACTGTTTCTGTTAAAAACTGAAGACTTCAAGGCCCTTGAGCACAGCAACCCCGAGACGATGTACAAGATCATGAAGACCATCGCAAGGGTGGCGAGCCGAAACGTCCACACGATGAACGACAAGCTGGTGAAGCTGCTGATCAGTTATTAGTTGACAAAAAACGGGAATTCGTTATACGAAAATACGGGAATAGGAGAGTACGTATACCGAGATCCAGCGATAAGAGAGTTAAACGAGGATAGCAG
>WGEZ01000124.1 GCA_015492515.1 Nitrospirota bacterium | reverse complement strand
TCGAAGGCCCTGCCGGGAATGACCGAAGACCCCGTCGTGCTGCCTCAGAACAGCGGTTGTCGCTGAATCCGGGGTATAGCGTATCTCATAATGACTTGTTTTCGTGTAACCTGTAACTATAACTTCAAAAAGGGAGGTCATCATGCCGCTTGATCCTACGAAACACGCGGACTGGGAGATTGCCGAGGCCGCAGAGAAGAATATGAAGACCGTCTATCAGCTGGCGGAGGAGATGGGTCTTGAGAAGGCCGAGCTCCTTCCCCACGGTCATTACGTTGCCAAGGTCGACTACAAGAGTGTCCTGAACCGTCTGAAGGACCGTCCGGACGGCAAGTACATCGACGTGACCGCCATCACACCCACCCCCCTTGGCGAGGGGAAGTCGACGACGACCATCGGACTGCTTCAGGGTATGGGCAAGAGGGGCAAGAACGTCATGGCAGCGATAAGGCAGCCCTCGGGTGGTCCGACGATGAACATCAAGGGCTCCGCCGCCGGAGGCGGGCTCTCGCAGTGCATCCCCCTCACGCCCTTCTCCCTCGGACTCACCGGTGATATAAACGCGATCATGAACTCCCACAACCTCGCCATGGTGGCACTCACCTCCAGGCTGCAGCACGAGTTCAACTACAACGACGAACAGCTCGCCAAACGGAGGCTGAAGAGGCTCAGTATCGACCCCCGCAACGTCCAGATGGGCTGGATTATGGATTTCTGTGCACAGGCGTTGAGGAAGATAATCCTTGGTATCGGCGGGAAGATGGACGGGTTCATGATGGAGTCCAGGTTCGACATCGCCGTCTCTTCGGAGGTTATGGCGATCCTCTCGGTGGCGACGGACCTGAAGGACTTCCGGGAGAGGATAGGGAGGATAGTCGTGGCCTACGACAAGCAGGGCAACCCCGTGACCACGGAGGACCTTGAGGTCGCAGGCGCCATGACCGCCTGGATGGTCGATGCGATCAACCCGAACCTGCTGCAGTCAATAGAGGGTCAGCCCGTATTCGTCCATGCCGGGCCCTTTGCGAATATAGCCATCGGCCAGTCCTCGATCATCGCCGACAGGGTGGGGCTCAAACTTACGGATTATCACATAACGGAGAGCGGCTTCGGCGCCGACATCGGGTTCGAGAAGTTCTGGAACCTCAAGTGCCGCTTCTCCGGTCTGAAGCCCCATGCCGCAGTCATCGTGGCGACGATCAGGGCCCTCAAGTGCCACGGCGGTGCACCCGTGCCCGTTCCGGGCAGACCGATCCCCGAGGAGTACAGCAGGGAGAACGTCGAGTGGGTGGAGAAGGGCTGCGAAAACCTCGTCCATCACATCAACACCGTCAGGAAGGCGGGCATAAACCCTGTGGTCTGCATAAACGCCTTCCACACCGATACAAAGGCCGAGATCGAGACGGTCAGGAGGATGGCGGAGTCCGCAGGGGCAAGGGCCGCTGTCAGTGAACACTGGCTGAAGGGCGGCGAGGGTGCCCTCGAGCTCGCCGATGCGGTGCTTGACGCCTGTGAGGAGGAGAACAACTTCAAGTTCCTCTACGAGCTTGACCTCCCGCAGCGACACAGGATCGAGATGATCGCCGAGGATGTCTACGGTGCCGATGGCGTCGAGTATACACCGCAGGCCCTCCAGAAGCTGAAGGCGATAGAGGCGGACCCGGAGCTCGGAAAGCTGGGTACATGTATGGTGAAGACCCATCTCAGCCTCAGCGACAACCCTGCCCTGAAGGGTGTTCCAAAGGGGTGGAAGCTCTTCGTCAGGGACGTCCTCGTCTTCAAGGGAGCAGGCTTCGTCGTGCCTGTGGCCGGTGACATAAAGCTCATGCCCGGCACATCATCGGATCCAGCCTTCAGGAGGATCGACGTCGATACAGAGACGGGCAAGGTGAAGGGGCTGTTCTGACGTAATTCAAAAGACCCGGGCCGGAGAGGGGGGCTCTCCGGCCCGGACCACCACGGCACTTGATTCAACCGAGGACATGGAAGGGCTGGCACCCTTCTTGCTTGTTGCAAAAATTAGAAATTGCTTGACAAAAATTCTCCTTTATAATAAAATTTAAGGACTTTATAGTTTTGAAATTTTCATCAAGGGCGGACTCTTGACTCTCCTGCTGACGGCAGCCTGAGACCGCTGCATGGAAGGCCAGTTTTACTGGTTTTATCATAAAGCCCTGGAGACCTCTCCAGGAGAAAAGGGGGTGTCTGATGAAGCAGTTCTTCGTACTCCTGCTTGCCTTCACTCTGATCCTGCCTGCAACCTCTTTTGCTGTCACCAAGGAGGACCTGATGGAGAAGATTCAGGACCTGAACAGGCAGCTTGAGGAGCTGAAGAAGCAGATGGATGAGCTGAAGCAGCAGGAGCAGCTGCAGGATGCGAGGGTTTCTGCAGTGGAGGAGAGGGCTGAGGAGGCTGTCGGGAAGTGGTCGTGGCTTCAGATAAGCGGTGATTACAGGTTCAGGCTCGACTCGCTGAAGGGCAAGGTGCACGATTACCACCAGTACGATCCCTTTTCCCTTTACGGTCCCCTGCCCACCCCGTACGGGTTCGACATGTACACGTTCACGAAGCCGGTGGAAGGTCATACCGTCAAGAACGACACCGTGATGTTCAACCGCTTCAGGCTGAAGCTGAAGGCCCAGGTGACCGAGAATATCCAGTTCAAGACAAGGCTCTCCATGTACAAGACCTGGGGACACGAGACGATGCTGCCCGTGCAGGGCAACTTCTTCGCTGACAGGGCCTTCGGACCGTTCTTTGACGGCACCATGGGGCATGTACCCATGGACAACGTCCTGAGGGTCGACTACGCCTACGCGACGTGGAGCAACATATTCGGCTATCCCGTGTGGTTCTCGATCGGCAGGAGGGCCTCCACAGAGGGGATACCCACCACGGTCAGGCAGAACACGATCAAGGAGAGCACCGCCGGCGTGGCCGGTCTGCTGATCGACTGGGCCTTCGACGGACTGACCGTCGGAGTGGCGCCTTACATCGAGGCCCTGCCGGGCTTCTACGCGAAACTCTGCTACGGGCGTGGCTATGACAGCGGCCTGAGGACCGACGTCGCAGGGCTCGTCACACCGAAGGACACGGACTTCCTGGGTATCTTCATCGATCCCATCTTTACGGACAACCTGAACGTGGAGTTCAACTGGGTCAGGGCGTTCAACCTCTTCGACGCTCCGCCGGACAACTGGCCGATGAAGATCGACACAGGGGTGATGATGGGAGGACCGCCCTCAGGGACGTTCATCACCGTCGACGCACCGGTGACCGGCAATGTCGGTGATCTCGACATCTTCGGCGCCAACGTGATCGGCAAGCTCGAGGACATCGGCCCCGGCGACCTCAACCTCTTCATCTCCGGTGCGATCAGCAGGAGCCATCCCAACACCAACCTCCGCTCCATGCCCTTCGCCTGGATGGACATGAACGGCAACGGAGCGGTCGATGACGGTGAGATCATGAACGCAGGGTTCGGCCTCCTCTACGACGATGACCCGAACACCCCGGAGGTGGACAAGAAGTCACACACCGGAAAGGCGATCTACCTCGGAGCCAGGTACGACTTCACGAAGACGGGCACCAAGATCGGTGTCGAGTACAACTACGGCTCGAAGTACTGGCTGACCTTCACACCCGCCGCTGATGACATGTGGACGAGCAAGCTCGGAACGCGGGGACATGTGTACGAGGCGTATCTGATCCAGGAGCTGCCGGAGATACCTGTTGCAAAGTTCGGTAAGGCCTTCATTAGGGTGGGGTATCAGTACTACAAGTTCAAGTACACGGGAAGCAACTTCTGGCTCGGCGAGCCGAAGAAGATCGAAGACCTGAACACGATGGACCCCATGACCGCCCAGTACTTCACACCCCTGGAGAGCGCACACGACATCTATCTCACCTTCGACGTGACCTTCTGATATCCTGGATGGAAAAGGAGAGGGGGAGCCTCCTCCCCCTCTCTCCATCCGGATATCCTCTTTCGCTGCAGGCGGGTGAATCAGAACGGCCCTGCCTCACGTCGGGGCTCGTCCCTTCCCCCCGGCAGAGGGGGTCAGCAACCTATGATCCTCCGCCTCTTCTTCTTTTTGAGGGTCTTTATGTAAGAGATGATGTCCTTCATCTCCCTGGAGTCTTTCTCAAGCGGCTCGCCCCTCAGGGCGAAGGTGACGCAGAAGTTTACGGCCTCTTCGAGGCTGTTCATCTTCCGCCCTATTATCTTGAATGTCTTCTTGCTGCCGTCGATGCCCCTTCCCTTACGGTGGCAGGTGCTGCACTTCTTGCCGTTGGTGCCGAGGTCGGCGCTGTTGAAGAGGGCCTCTCCTTTCCTGACACTGCCGGCCTCGGCAACCCCTGCGGCAAAGAGGGCCGCCAGCACGACCGACAGCAGGGCCCCGGTCCTTGACGGTCTCATGAAGTTCTCACCCCCTTTTCACTCTCCCGGCGCCACCTCTGTCGAGAATGATCCGCCGGGTCTTGTCTTTTTTTATTGTCTCTTGAGCATGTCCATCGCCTTGGCCAGGGAGACCTTCATCCTGGAGATGGCGTCGGCGAGGGTCTTTATCTCGTCGTTTGTCTTCACCTCAAACTCCTTGTCCATCTTTCCGCGGCTGATGGCATCCGCCGTCTCGACGAACTGCTCTATGGGCTTTACGATACTGTTCCTTATCAGTATGTTGATCACCATTATCACCACCAGGAAGAAGGCGCTGTAGATGATGGAGAAGAAGACGAGGGTCTTCTTTGCATTGGAGATCGGGACCTCGGTGGGCACATAGACCATCCTGAGGGCGGCTATCTCACCGTCCTGCCAGTTGTACCCCGCCTTGGTGCCGTATCTCCTCTTTATCTCCTCAGGGGCGAAGGCGGCGTCACCGTGGCATCTCAGGCATTGAAAGGAGACCTGCAGCGGCCTCATCACCACATAGTACTCGCCAGCAGGTCCGCTCTTGAACCCCCTCCACTCTCCGGAGAGCTTCCCCTCACGGAACTCCCTCAGCTTCTGCTCCTCGAAGGGATCGGGCATGTGCGCCCGGTTCATGGGGTTGAGGGCTGCGACCTTGTATGAATAATTGCCCGCGATCTTCTTGATCGCCCCCTCGATCTCGTTGGCTATGAAGAGGCCCTTCATCATCTCCGGGGTGGAGACGTCTCCGCACTTCTCCTCGATGAGGGGACGGAGCACGCTGCTGGTATACACACCGGCACCCTCCCATGAGGCCAGCATCAGGTTTGCCTGCTGGGATATCTCCCTGAAGGCGTTCTTCTTGAGGATGTAATAACTCCCTATGACGATCACAGGGAGGGACAGAAGATAAACGATGAGCATGATGAAGGTGAACCTTGACCTTAACCTGAGATTCCTGAACATATGAGACCTCCTCGGTTATGGGTATGCTCGACGAGCTTGTTCACGTTTTCCCTGAGGCAGTCTGTCTCTTTCCCGACCGGGAAAGGCGGAGCCCCCTATCAACAGGGGACGTAATTCACCGCATAGCCGTTCTTTACAAAGGCCTTCTTGATGGCCTTCCTCTCCTCAGGCGTCAGAAAGGTGTACAGGGCGATCACCTTCTCCGTTGAACGCTCTTCGGTGCAGACGTATCTGTAGAAGCCCTCCTTGACATCCTCGGGGATCGCTGCATCCTTCAGTATCTTCCTGAAATCACCGCTTTCGCAGAGCATCCTCCGGAGCCCCTTGCTCTCCCTGTGGAGGTAGTACGCCCTGTTGTCCTTGCTGACGATGAACGTGGAAGGACCACCGCAGCCTGCAAGGAGCATGGAAAAGACTGCCATTGATATGACGGCTCTCTTCATCTCTTGCCTCCTTCGAGTAACGACCGGACCCTGCTCCTGTAATCCTCGGAGAGGAAGTCCTGTTTTCCTATGGCCTTCTCGACGATGTATCCCTCCCTGTCGATGAGGAAGGTGACGGGAATCCCCACCAGGGTGTATCTCTTGACGAAGACCTCCCCCCGGGAGTCGAGCAGTATAGGGTAGGATACGGGTCTCTTCTTCAGAAAGTCCGCCACGGTGGAGGCCTTCCTGTCTATCGAGATGCCCAGGACGATCAGGCCCTTGTCCTTGAACTCCCTGTAGAGGCCGTCCAGGGCAGGCATCTCCTCGATACATTCAGGGCACCAGGTGGCCCAGAAGTTCAGGATCACCACCTTCCCCCTCAAAGCGGAGAGCCTGACGCTCCCGCCACCGATGCCCTCCAGCTCGAAGTCCTCGGCCTTCTCCAGTGACGCGGCTCCGACAGGGGACGAAAGGGGCAGGAGGAGATAGAACACCAGAAGGCATCTGAGGGATATGTCCAGAAGAGACCCCATAGGCATAGTTAAATAGTTTATAAATTCTATAAACGCTAAATAATAACATAAACAGGGTTTGAAATACAACAAGGACCGGGAAAAAACGCCTGGAGCAAGGGACCACGTGGGTTAAGAGCGGAAACGACAATGGAAAAATCGTTCGATTTAGGTTAAAATTAAGATATGTCGTTGGATCAGGAGGAACGGACTTGCTGTATTCACTGCTTGTAACGGTTCATCTCCTCGGCGTGGTCATCTGGATAGGCGGGGTCGCCTTCGTCACCATGGTCGTCTTCCCGATGATCATGAGGATGGAGGGCTCCCTCGAGAAGACGCTCTTCTTCCAGGGTGTGGAACACAGGTTCGCCAGGATTGCGAAGCTCTCCGTAGTTGTCGTTGGTCTCACCGGTTTCTGGCTCCTCCATGTCACAGGTGGTTGGAGGTATCTGTTCAAGGGCCCCGGGGTCGGACCGACACTTATGCTGCTGGTCTGGCTCCTCTACACGTTCCTGCTCCTCTTCGAGGGCAGGCTCTTCAAGGTGATCTTCCGTGGAAAGGCCCAGCAGGATACGGCGAAGGTCTTCCGCAGGCTGACGGTATTCCACTGGGTGGTGCTGGGGGCGAGCCTCCTGGCAATCGCCGTCGGCGTGTGGACGGGGCACGGAGGCTGAACCGACTGGATTATGTGGATCGAGGCTATCCTTATTCTCGTATTCATCCTCTGCAACGCCTTCTTTGCCGGTTCGGAGATAGCCGTTGTTACTGCAAGGAAGACCCGCGTCAGCGAGCTGGTAAAGGAGGGCAACAAGAAGGCACTGATACTGAAGCAGCTCCAGTCCGAGCCGGACAGGTTCCTCGCCACCGTCCAGATAGGGGTCACCGTGGTGAGCGCCATGGCCTCCGCCGTGGGCGGCGCCACCGCCATCAAGGCCCTCCAGCCCCTGCTTGAGGCGGTCCCGGTGAGGTTCATCTCCTCCTCGAGCGAGGTCCTCTCGATCGGGATCGTTGTGGTTCTGATATCCTACCTCTCCCTCGTCATCGGGGAACTGGTCCCGAAGTCGATTGCACTGATGAACCCCGAGAAGGTGGCCCTTGTCGTCGCCCGTCCGATCTATGCATTCTCCCGTCTCACCTCTTTCTTCATAGCCATACTCACCTTCAGCACCAACATCATCCTGAAACCCCTCGGCGGCAGACCCTTCACGGAGAGGAGTTTCGTGACGGAGGAGGAGATAAAGCTGCTCATCAGGGAGGGACGCGACAGGGGTATCTTCGAGCCAGAGGAGGAGAAGCTGATACACGGGGTCTTCGAGTTTACGGACCTCTCCGTAAAGGAGGTGATGGTCCCCCTGACCAAGGTCGTGGCCTTCTCCATGGATGCGCCCCTTGAGGAGATAGTGGAGGCCATAGCAGAGGAGGAGTACTCGAGGTACCCCGTCTACCACGGTGAGAAGTCGAACATCAAGGGCATCCTCTATGCCAAGGACGTATTGAGGAAGCTCTCGGCAAAGGAGCCCATCGATATACGGAAGCTCCTCAGAACACCCTTCTTTGTGCCTGAATCGATGAAGATAAGCACGCTGCTGAGGCAGATGCAACGCAAAGGCACTCATATTGCGGTTGTGGTGGACGAATACGGAGCCGTGACAGGGATCGTCACCATGGAGGACCTGATCGAGGAGATCGTGGGAGAGATCAGGGATGAGTACGATGTTGAGCAGCCCGTGATAAGGCTCCGCAACGGTTCCTACCTGATAGACGCCTCGATATCCGTCAGGGACCTGAAGGACGACCACGGTATCGACCTGCCCGTCTCACCTGATTACGACACGCTGGGAGGCTTCGTGATCACCAGGCTCCAGAGGATACCCGCCATAAACGAGACCTTAACCACCGACGGATGGGAGATCAAGATCGTGGAGATGGTCGGCAAGCGGATAGCCAGGGTGATACTGAGCCCGGTGAAGAGGGGCTCTCGGCAGGATCAATGAGGCCTTCCTCGGCTGTCCTCCTCCTCTCTCTTCTGTTGCTGCAGCCCCTCGAGACCCCTGCAGCGGTCCTCATGCACGACGCCGTCGCCGTCGCCGGAAGGGTCGTCACCTTGAAGGCCCTCACAAGGGGAAGGATATTCCCCGAGGGCGGCCGCCTCGTGGACTTCTATCTTGAGGACAGGCATATTGGCAGGACCCTGAGCGGAGGCGACGGCTACGCCTACATGGAGTATCCGGCCCGTCGGGCCGGGCTGTGGAGGGTCGAGGCCAGGTCAGGCCCTGACAGCGACGAAGGCACACTCCTCGTGGTGGAGAAGGACAGGGGGGTGGTAGTCGTAGAGGTGGAGGGGGCACTGATGAGATCGATCTTGACGTTTGAGCCGAGGCAGGGCAGTGTGAGCGCCCTCAAGGGGCTCCTCGACGGCTACAGGGTCATCTACATAAGCACCATCCTCGGTCGATGGAAGGCGAGGGAGTGGTTGAGGCAGAGGGGGTTTCCGCCGTCAGCCACGCTCAGCTGGGAGGGGCCGGAGCTGATCGAGGAGCTGAAAGAGGGCGGGCTGAAGCTCAGGGCGGTCGTTGCATCCCCTCAGGTGGTTGAGGCGTCGGCGGGACGGATCGAGGAGAGGTTCAGCTTCGGAGAGACCGAGGGGGGTACGGTGGTGGGGGACTGGAAGGAGGTCTTGGAGAGCCTCAGGAAGAAGCCCGAGTGAATCTCCTCAAGGGTGTCGGGTCATGCCGCTCGTCATTTTCCCCCTCGCTCTTTAAATCCTACCGACCCTCGAGT
>WGEZ01000123.1 GCA_015492515.1 Nitrospirota bacterium | reverse complement strand
TGAAATAGAAATCCCAAAAGTGGAAGATGTAAGAATAACAAAGGATACTTTGAGCGTAGACTTAAGCGATGGAAGAACAATTTCGGTACCCATAGAATGGTTCCCTCGCTTGGTATATGCTACATCAGAGGAACGAAGGAACTGGAGATTAATTGGAAGGGGACATGGTATCCACTGGGAAGACATTGATGAAGATATTAGTGTTGAAGGTTTGTTAGCTGGTAAACCTTCAGGGGAGAGTCAGTCATCTTTCAAAAAGTGGTTAAATCAACGCCAATCTCGCCTAACAAATCATTCCAGCGAACGGCGCAAACGCCGCCGCTGAATTCTGCCGATGGGTTACGCCCGTCTTACGGAGAGACCCGCGGAGGCCGAAACGCCGCGCCTGATGCGGACCTCGATATGCGAGGAAGCCTGATTTCCATCATAATCCTCCCGCTCACCCCGGGGAGGGCGCCCGTTATGCCTATTCAGCCGACGATGCCTGAGACCTCAGCCACCGTGAGGGGGACCGTGAAGAACGACCGGGGGTTCACCCTCCTGGAGATCCTCGTCGTCGTCTTCATCCTCACCCTCCTGGCGGCCATAGTTGCACCGAGGATTGTGGGCAGGACCGACGACGCCCGTATAGCGGAGGCGAAGGTACAGATCAGAAACTTCGAGACCGCCCTGAAGCTCTTCAAGATCGACAACGGCTTCTACCCCTCGACGGAACAGGGGCTGGAGGCACTGGTGGAGAAGCCGACGGTGGGGAGGATCCCCACGAAGTACAGGGAGGGCGGCTACCTCGAACAGGGGAAGATCCCCCTCGATCCATGGGGCAATCCATACGTGTACATCTCACCGGGGTTGCACGGAGATTACGACATCATATGCTATGGAGCCGACGGCCGGAGCGGCGGAGAGGGAAAGGACGCCGATATAACGAGCTGGAACATCGAGTGACCGGACCCGGCAACCGCCGAGCTCAACAGGAAAGGCGGGGATCAAAAGCCGTCAACCCCCGATCACCGATCGTCGGCGCTCATCCGGCAGCCGGAGACCGTTCAACCCCTGGCGGATTCACCCTCCTTGAGCTGGTGATCGTCATCGTGATCGTCACAGCCTTCCTCGCCCTCGTCACGCCGTCCTTCCAGGGGCTGATCGAGGGGAAGGCAAAGAGGGAGCCGAGGAAGGCGGCGTCGATAATCAGATACCTGAACGACTCGGCGATAAACAGCAGACAGAGCCATACGCTCAGGATAGACCTCGATGGGAAGAGGCTCCTCTACAAGACACCCGAGGGTGAGAGGTCCGAGGGCTTCGAGACCCTCGTCTCGGTGAAGACCCCCTCGAGGGGGGATGTGAAGGAGGGCGAGCTGATCCTCCTGTTTGGTCCCTTCGGCCATCCGGAGCCCTTCGAGCTCGACTTCACCGGAGGGCATGTAACCTACAACCCCTTCAGCGGCAGGGTGAAGCTCTATGACGGGAGGGGCGAGGGTGCATAGGGGCTTTACACTCCTTGAGGTGCTGATAGCGCTCGCCGTGGTCTCGGGAGCACTCGTGGTGGTTATTTACTCCCTAAACTACCACCTCAGCCTGATGGAGAGACAGGAGACGATAACAAGGGCGACCCTCCTGGCTGAGGAGAGGCTCCGTGAATACCGGGGGAGGGCACCGGAGGAGGGAGACTTCAGCCCGCCCTATCAGGACTTCCGATATCGGCTGGAGCGCAGAGAGACGGCTATTCCGGGTGTGGCCGCCGTGAGCATCACCGTCTCGAAGGGGAGGGAGAGCGTTACCATCAGAAGGCTGACGAGGGTTGCAGGACCTTGAAGACGAAAGACGCCGGGTTCACTCTCGTCGAGGTGCTGATCGCGGCCGCGATACTGACGATCGTCCTGGCCGCCGTCTACAGCACCTTCTTCCTCGCCGAGAGGTCCGTCTCGGGCCTGGAGGGCTACGGTCTCAGGCTCGAGGAGTCGAGGAGGGCCATGGATATCCTCTCCAGGGAGATCAGGGCTGCGCTCTACAGCAGCAGCGACAGCGGCAGCCTCTTTGTCCTGAAGGACAGGGAGAACCGCGGCAGACCCGCATCCGAGCTCGCCCTCACAACGCTCGGCACAGTCCGGGAAGGGTTTTACCGTGTCTCCTATTACACGAGGCAGGAGGGTGAGAGGTTCACCCTCTACAAATCAATGGACAACCCCTATGACGGTCTGGAACCGGTGGTCACGGAGGTGGTTGAGGATCTGGACTCCTTCTCCATCAAGGTGAAGGAGGGGGAGAGGTGGACAGGCACATGGGACACAGACCTGACGGGGAGGTTGCCGGAAGAGGTGAAGATGACCATTACCTTAAGACTGAAAGAGAAGAAGGTGGAGCTGTCACAGTCCGCCAGGCCGAGGATGAGGAGATGATCGAAAAGGAAAGGGTGGTGAAGGCGGTCCGTTCCTCCGCCCATCCCCTCAGCTTCAAGGAGCTCGTCAGAGAGACCGGCCTTGACAGGAGGGGGGCGAGGCACCTCAAGAGGGTCCTGAGGGACCTCGTGAGGGGTGGAGAGCTGATCAGGACACGGAAGGGCCGATACGGCATACCAGAGGAGATGAGCCTCGTGAAGGGCTATTTCGAGGCCCACAGGGACGGATACGGTTTCGTCGTCCCCGAGGACCCCGGACAGAGAGACATCTTCGTGCCCGCCCGTGCGACCTCCGGTGCAATGGAGGGTGACAGGGTGATCGCAAGGGTGGAGAACCCGAGGAAGCGGGAGGGGAGGATCCTCAGGGTGATCGAACGCGCCCAGCATAGGGTGGTGGGCACGCTCGAGGTCTCCAAGGGGGTATCGTTCCTGAAGCCGAAGAGGAGGGACATCTCCTTCGACCTCTACATAGCACCTGAGGACAGGGGGAAGGCCAGAAACGGCGACCTGGTGGTGGCGGAGATCATCAGTTACCCGACGGACACAAGGCCCCCCTCCGGAAGGGTGATCAAGATACTGAAGAAGCCCCAGGCGCCTGCCGAGGAGATAGAGTCGATCATCGACGAGTTCAACCTCTCAAGGAAGTTCCCCGCCGATGTCACAAAGGAGGCGAAGCGCCTCCCCTCCGGGATAACGGAGCCGAAGAGAAGGAAGGACCTCAAGAGGCTCCTCACCGTCACCATCGACGGTGAGAAGGCGAAGGACTTCGATGACGCCGTATCGGTGAGGCTGCGGGACTTCGGCTACACCCTCTATGTCCATATAGCCGACGTTGGGTATTTCGTGCCCTGGGGGAGCAGGATCGACCGGGAGGCGAGGAAACGGGCGACGAGCGTCTACTTCCCCGACAGGGTCATCCCCATGCTCCCGAAGAAGCTCTCCGAGGACCTCTGCAGCCTGAAGCCGCGGGTGCCCAGGTTCGCCTTTACGGTGGAGATGGACTTCACGCGAGAAGGAGAGAGGATCGGTCAGAGGTTCTACCCGAGCACGATCCAGAGCGACGAGAGGATGACCTATACCCAGGTGAGGAGGATACTCGTCGACGGAGACGGCAGGCTCAGGAAGAGGTACGACCACCTGTTGAGGGACCTCGAACTGATGGCCGAACTCTGCAGCGTCCTGAGGGAGAGACGCCTCAGGAGAGGCAGTCTCGACTTCGACCTCCCCGAACCAGAGATATGGCTTGACCTGAGGGGCAATCCGGAGAGGATAGCGGTGGCCGAGAGGAACCTCGCCCATATGATCATCGAGGAGTTCATGATCGCCGCCAACGAGACGGTCGCAGAGAACCTCTCCGCCCGGGGTGTGCCCTCGATATACAGGATCCACGAACCGCCCGACGAGAGCAAGCTGGAGGAGATCCAGAAGGTCCTGAAGGCCGTCACCGGCATAAGGAAGAAACACCTCTCGTCAGGAGACCTCCCGACCATCCTCGAGAGGGTGAGGGGGAGGCCCGAGGAGGATGTCGTCAACTACATAGTGCTCCGGTCACTGAAGCAGGCCCGCTACTCGACCATGAACGTGGGTCATTTCGGCCTCGCCTCAAGCTGCTACACCCACTTCACCTCCCCCATAAGGCGTTACCCTGACCTTGTGGTTCACAGGGTGCTGCGGGAGGTGTTGACGAAGAGGAGGCTCAAGGACTCGAGGATGAAGGAGCTCGAGGTGCTGCTTCAGAACATAGCCTTTCACTCCTCCAGGATGGAGAGGCTCGCCGACGATGCGGAACGGGCTGTGGTGGCGGCGATGCGCGCCTGGTTCATGAGCGCCAGGGTCGGGGAGGAGTTCGAGGCGAGGGTCGTCGGTGTTACACCTCAGGGCATAAGGGTGAGGCTGAAGGAGTTCTACGTCGATGGATTCATCCACGTCTCCTATCTGACCGACGACTACTACATCTACGACGAGAGGAACCTCCAGCTCTACGGAAGGCGGAGGAAGAGGAGGTTCTCCATAGGGGACGAGATCGCTGTGAGGCTGGACAGGGTGGACCTCCAGGAGAGGGAGATCATCTTTGGACTTTCAGGGGCTTAAGCGTCTCCTCGACGACCTCTACCACAGCTATGACTTCGAGGCGAGGGTCCTGAGGGATCCGATCGAGTTCCCGGGCCGTTACAGCAGACCGGAGGATATAGAGGTGGCAGGGTTCATCGCCTCTGCCTTCGCCTATGGAAGGGTGGGGCAGTTCAAGCCGGTGATCGAGAGGGTCCTGGGAGTGATGGGGGAGAGCCCCGCCTCCTTCGTCGCAGGGTTCGACCCCTCGAGGGACGGTCCCCGCTTCAGGGGAATAAGCTACCGGTTCAACAGTACGGACGACATCGTCTGCCTGATCTACGGCCTCTCCTCCGTGCTGAAGGGGTTCGGTTCCATCGAGAACTGCTTCCTCTCCTTCCACGACGGCCGCGGGGTCCTCTCCGGCATAAGGGGCTTCGTCGATTATCTGAAGGGCCTGGACAAGACACCCGTGTACGGTCCCTCTCCGGGAGAGGCGAGGGGCTTCCTCCAGTTCATCCCCTCTCCGGAGAAGGGAAGCCCCTGTAAGAGGATGAACCTCTTCCTCAGATGGATGGTGAGGGACAGGGACATCGACTTCGGCCTCTGGAAGGGGATAGCCAGGGAGAGCCTCGTCATCCCCCTGGACACGCACATCTGGCGGATCAGCCGCTGCCTCGGCCTCACCGGCAGGAGGAGCCAGGACTGGAAGACCGCGGTGGAGATCACGGAGGGCCTCAAAAGGCTCGACCCTGAAGACCCCCTCAAGTACGACTTCGCCCTCTGCCACCAGGGCATCGCCGGGCTGTGCAACCCCTGTGGAGGGGAGCGGCACCGCTGTCCGATACTTCATCAGCAGGGTCCATAAAAAAGGGCTCCCCTGAGGGAGCCCTGAGCGGACTATGCCTGTACAGCCCTCTCCTTCAGCCTGCCCGGGAGCTTGACGAAGATCTCCACAAGGCCCCTGATGCCGATGGAGTTTACTATGTTGTACATCATGGCCAGATAGGCCAGTAAGATCAGGCTTCCGAAGAAGGCGGCGGCTATCATCTCCGGACGGAACGTCGGGTCCCCCGGATACACCGCCCTCCGGAGCATGCCGTCCATCCCTGCGAAACCCATGGCCATCGACATCCCGACGCCGCCGATGAGATGGGCCCAGAAATGGAAGTCCGTTAGGGCCTTGCTCTTCAGCTGCACGTTGTTGGTCAGCAGCGGGAAGAGGGCGTAGACCGCGGCGTAGAGCGTCATCCCCAGCCCCACGAGCAGCTGCATATGGGCGTGGGAGCCTATCACCCACTGGGTGTTGTGCAGTATCCTGTTCATACCGATATCGGCCTGGATGATCCCTGCAGGCACACCGAGGGAGAAACCGAGGATACCGCCCAGGAGGAACTTCAGCTGCGGGGTCATCTTCAGGGGACGGGCCTGCCAGAGGGTCATCAGTGTGACAAAGACGGCTATACCCATGGTGACGAGCTCGAAGGCGGTCACCAGCTCGCCGGAGACGACCTTCATCAGAAAGGGCTGCGCCTGGTCCGAGAGCAGATGATGGCCCCAGACGTTCCAGGAGACCACCAGCTCCACCAGCAGGGCCGCCCTGGCGACGTTCCGCATGAAGAGCGGTCTGCCCGTGATGAGCGTGGCCAGCAGATACCATGTGCCCGCCACGTAGATCAGGACCAGTCCGTCCGCGATCAGGTCGAGCCCCCACCAGTAGATGTTCTTGTATATCAGGGCGTCGAACCAGCCGGCCGAGAGGCTCACTCCCATGAAGGAGTAGAAGGCATGGTAGAGGAAGACCACAGAGATACCACCCAGGACGAGGGCGTCAAGCAACGTGTCGATCGTGCCCCGGAAGATGGCCACGATGGGCAGGGGCATGATCGGCTCCTTCTCCACACCCCTCCCCGTCAGCCTCCTGTAGAGGTTGACAAAGCCGTCTATGCCGAAGGCGGACATCAGCATCGGCCCGAGGGGCTTCTTCTCCTCCCGCCTGTGGAAGATGGTGGCGAAGATGTTGTAGCAGAAGACCGCCACACTGGCCATGATAATGATGTTGCCCACGGCGAACGTCCCGAGCGCCATCGGCGAGAACTCCCCCGAGACGGGAAGGGGCCAGTAGTTCGTATAGAGCGCCGCATAGCGGAAGGCGAACCCGCTCAGCCAGACAAGGCTCACACCGATGGTCATCAGTATCCAGGTCAGCTCGGCGAGCCTCTGGCTGTAGATGCTCTTCTTCATCAGCGTCGGCACCAGGAAGTAGAAGGCCCCGAAGACGAGCATGAAACTGCTGCCGAAGATACCCACCATGGGATGGGCACCCATGATCGCAAAGTAGTGGTCGTTCTCCATCAGATCGAAGTTGATCTGATGTGCCCTCATCATCATCCCTTCGACGATGCACAGACCGTAAAACAGAAGGGATACAACGGCGAAGCGTAGTGCCACCCGTTGCAAAGGATTTAAATTAGCTACCTGCAACATCTCCTCCTCCTCTTATCTCATTCATTATAAACCCTTCTTTCCTCACCGACCAGTCGGGCGTAGACATCCTCCGGCGCCACGATCACGGCGTTCTTCACCATCAGGTTTCCGCCCTTCGGCCCTGAATACTCCGTGGACCGGATGGTGTAGGTCGCCGCTTTGTCGAACTTCCAGACGATGTCGTTCTTGTGCCCGGGGACCACCTGCATCTGGAAGACCAGCGTGCCGTCCTCCCTGAAGAGGCCGAACCCGTAGGTGTAGTCCTTCGATTCGAGGCTGAAACGGACCGTCTGCCCCTTCTTGATCACGAGCCTCTCCTCGGGCAGTCGGAACCGGTAGTCGCCGACGGTGATGTCGAACTTCTTCTCCGCAACCATCCTGTCACGGTTCATCTCCCACTTCACCCAGGGTAGCTTCTTGAAGGTCAGGATATGGATCCCCACGCCGGTGAAGATCAGGAGCATGACCCAGGCGTAAAAGATGACGTTGCCCTTCGAGGTCACCCTGCCGGGCCTGACGAGCCTGAAGGCGAACATCCCGATCAGAGAGAAGACGGCTGCCACGTAAAGCACGTAGACAACCTTCATCAACCCCAGTACGTCACTCGATTCAATCATCTCCCCATCCTCCTTTTCAT
>WGEZ01000122.1 GCA_015492515.1 Nitrospirota bacterium | reverse complement strand
CTCCTCACCAGCTCAACCGACCCCTCCCATACGCCCACCTCTCCTGTGCACTCAACAACCAGATCGACCCCCATCCCCCCTGTCTTTGCATCGACAAGCCGCCTCAGCCCCTCCGGCCTCTCCAGCCCCGAGGCACCCATCTCCTCGGCCACCTCGAGCCTCTCCCGTTCCCTGTCGCAGACCAGCACCTCCACACCCTCCGCGCTCAACACCCTGAGGTGCATGAGCCCCACAGGGCCCGCCCCTATCACGAGGGCCTGTTCCACGCCCTCCAGATCCATCATCCCGTAGGGATGAAGCACACAGGAGAGGGGCTCGAGCAGCGCAGCCTCATCGAAGGTCATCCCCGGAGGCTTCGGGAAGAGGTTCTGCCTCACTATATGTTCCGGCAGGAGCAGATACTCGCCGTATGCACCGAGGACCTTCGTCTCCATGATCCTCTCGCAGAGGTTGAAGAGCCCCCTGGTGCAGTAAGCACAGGAGAGGCAGGGAGCGGTATGGACACCCATCACCTCGTCCCCCTCCCGGAAGCCCTCCACACCGCTGCCCGCCTTCGCCACCGTACCCGAGAACTCGTGCCCGAAGGGCCCGGGCATCGGTATCAGTCCGTGGCCGCGGAGGAAGGCCTTGAGGTCCGTCCCGCAGGTGAGGGCGGCCCTGACGCGGACCAGGACCTCCCCCTCGGAGGGTTCGGGAAGCGGGACCTCTCTCAGCTCGATCCTCCCCGGTGCTGCGAGTATCGCCTGGAGCATCAGAACTCCAGCCTGCCGCCCGAGAGCTGTCCCATCACCGCTGCAAACAGAAAGAGGGGGACATAACGGAGGTCCAGGTGTGAGAGCACCCTCGCGAGGAAGACGAAGGGCACGGGAAGGTGGATGTACAGGAACCAGAGGAGGGAGAACCTCCTCGTCCTCCTCCTCAGATACCCGAAGGGCAGGTTGAGGAGATAGGTGGCCAGGAAGAGCCCGGCCACCGGTACGGCCTCTGGGAGCGCATCCATGTATAGATTATACTGCAGCCCGAGGCGGTGCGACAAGCAACCTCCGTCCCCTCCCGGGCAGGAAGCTCAACCACGGTCTTCGAGGTATCTCGCCGCTATCCAGGCGAGCAGCTTCGTGCCGACGATGATGGACTCTTCATCCACATCGAAGTACGAGTTGTGGAGCCCACAGAGGAGCCCCCTCCTCCTGTTGCCCGTTCCGAGCCTGAAGAGGACCCCGGGGACCCTCTCGGCGAAGCAGGCAAAGTCCTCTGAACCCATCAGGGGCTCCGGGAGCTCCACGGTGCCGTCCGGACCCAGGAGGTCTTCTGAGCATCGTCTGACGAGCTCGTCCATCCCCGGGTCGTTTACAAGCGGCGGGGTCCCGAAGGTGTAGTCGAGATCATACCCCGCCCCCATCCCGGCGGTTATCCCCCTGATCGTCTCTTCCACGATCCCGGGCATCATCTTCCTGACGGCTGGATCGACGGCCCTGACCGTCCCCTCGATCTCCACACGGTCGGCGATGATGTTCGGGGCCGTACCGCCGCGGATCGTGCCCAGGGATATCACGGCATGGTGGAGGGGATCGACCCTCCTGCTCACGAGGTGGTGGATGGCGTTTATGACCAGGGAGCTCACCAGGATGGCATCCACCGCCTGGTGCGGCCTTGAGGCATGTCCGCTCCTGCCCTTGATCACTATCCCCAGCCTGTCCGATGAGGCGGTCATTACGCCGGGCCTGTGTCCGACCTTTCCGACCTCGAGCTCGGGGTGGCAGTGGAGGGCCACTATGGCGGAGGGAGCAGGGGCCTCCAGCACCCCCTCGGCTATCATCCTCTCCGCACCGCTGTCACCGCTTTCCTCCGAGGGCTGGAAGATGAACTTCACGTTCCCCCGAAGCGCCCTTCTCAACCCCGAGAGCACCAGGGCCGCGCCCGTCACCACGGTGGTATGGACGTCATGACCGCAGGCATGCATAACACCGGGGACCGAGGAGGCGTACTCGACCTCCTTCCTGTCCTGAATGGGGAGGGCGTCCATGTCGGCCCTCAGCGCGATGGTGGGGCCGTCTCCGCCGCAGAGGAGGCCGACGAGGCCGTGGCCTCCGATGCCGGTCTTCACCTCGACGCCCGCCCCGGCCAGGGCCTCGGCGACGACCCTCGCCGTCCTCTCCTCCCGACCGGAAAGCTCCGGGTGTCTGTGCAGGTCCCGCCTGAACCCTATCAGCCGTTCCCTCAGCGACTCAACCCTCTCTACGATCTCTCCCAGCATTCCCGACCCTCGCAGGGCACTCCTCTCCGGCATCCCTGTCCTCCGACGCCTCCTCGACTTAATATAACAGATCGATCCGGAAAAGGGGGGTGTTTAAAGTTCCGGGCCCTGTTGGCCGATAGTGGAGTATGAGGTCGCAGATGTATTATGAGACAGAGGCAAAGGCTGCACCAAGGGTTTCCGAAGGAGACGTCGAGGGCCTCACCGGCCTTTTAGGCGGCCTGGCGAGGAGATACGTCAGGTTCCTGGAGAAGAAGGCTCCCCGGGGACGGTTCAATGAATCGGCCTACTGGACCGGCATGGTCATATCTCATACCATCCTCTTCGGTTTCTGTTCGGGCTTCGTCATCTCCTACCTGTTCGTCTTCCTGAGGGATCTACTGGTCATCCTGAGGCATTGAAGAGAGGGGATGAACGAAGCCGGACGAGGGGGTCCCCGGCAGAAAGGGGGACGTCCCCTCACCGTGGCGGACCCGTGACACCCCCCCACGCCGGCGGGTCCGGCCTTGACGGCACCTCCTGTAAAATCTGTGAAAATCCCTGCCTGATTGGTTAAAATAACCTCTCAGAGGAGGTGCCGTGCGGATCGCATACTTCGACTGTTATTCCGGGATAAGCGGTGACATGTGCCTCGGCGCCCTGGTGGATGCGGGCGCGCCTTTCCGGGAACTGAAGGAGGGGCTGGAGGGCCTGAAGCTCGGCTCCTTCAGGCTGAAGAGACGGAGGGTGCGGCGGGGAGGGATCTCGGGGACGAGGATCGAGGTCGTGGTGGAGAGAGACGAGCCGCACCGGAACCTCGCCGAAGTAAGGGCGCTGATAGAGGACTCCGCCCTGCCGGCGGAGATCAAGAAGAAGGGGACGGTCATATTCAGGAGGCTCTTTCAGGCCGAGGCGAAGGTCCACGGCAGGAGGCTCAGGGACGTCCATCTCCATGAACTCTCCGGAACGGACTGCATCGTCGACATCGTGGGTACGCTCATCTGCATGGACCTGCTGGGGATAGAGGAGGTGCACTCCTCGCCGTTGAACCTCGGCGGCGGTACGGTTGATACAGGACACGGTCTGCTGCCCGTACCGGCCCCTGCCACGTCAGAGCTCCTGAGGGGCAGGCCGGTATACTCCACCGGGGTCCCAAAGGAGCTGACCACGCCGACCGGTGCGGCCCTCATGGCCTCCATGGCCGCGGCCTTCGGTCCGATCCCGGAGATGACGATCGAACGGATCGGATACGGCGCAGGCGGCCATCCCCTGAGGGAGCAGCCGAACATGCTGAGGGTCTTCGTTGGCGAGGGGAAGCCGGCCGGGGGAGCCCGGGGGGTGAAGACCGGGG
>WGEZ01000121.1 GCA_015492515.1 Nitrospirota bacterium | reverse complement strand
TAAGACAATCACGAAATACAACGACCTTTGGTCCGGAACCGGTCAGCGTTGCCTTGTTTGTTGAAGGAGCGAATGAACTGAAGCCGGAACGATGGTACCTTCAATCGTCGATAGTCAATGATACACGGCGTGGGCATCGACATCGTGGATGTTCGGAGAATCGAGCGTGCCATCCTGAGATGGGGTGAGCGGTTCGTCCGGAGGGTCTACACCCCGGAAGAGATCAACTACTGTCGCAGGAAGGCGAACCCCTATGATTCATACACGGTCCGTTTTGCAGCCAAGGAGGCCTTCATAAAGGCCCTCAGACCGGACGGCCCCCTGCCTTTCGCTGACATCGGCGTTGTGAACGGAAAGGCCGGGCGGCCCGAGATCAGGCTCTCGGGGAAGGCCTTGAGGGTCTTCGAGGAGTCCCTCCGGGACGGCTCGATCCACGTCAGCCTCAGCCACGACTCCGGCTGTGGCGTGGCGTGCGTGGTGATCGAGGAGAGAGCCCCCTGACCTCAGGGGCTAATCGCTCCTCTCGGACCGCCTCTCCGTGACGCGTCTCTCCGGAATGTATTCAACGGATGAGACCCGACGGACCGGCTGCGGAAAGAGCCCCATCAGGTGCATGAACTCCTCGGGCATCTCCGTGCTGACCGGCAGGCCCAGCTCCTTCGCCTCCACCGGTGTGATCGGATAGTCGTGGGTCCACCTCCCTGTGGAGAGGATCCTCGCCAGTTCCCGGGCCTTGTCCTCCGGCAGTTTCGCGCTCAGCAGCTCGTAGAGGATGCCGTTTATCTGCTTTATGGCCTTCTCCGCCTGGTCGGCGAGTATCAGGGTCTGGTCATCAACGTCTGCAACGGGCTTCCTCTCCACCACCCGCAGTACCGATGCAGCGGGGAACTGTCCGAGCTGCGGGTCCACCGGGCCGAGCACGGCATGCTCGCACATCACTATCTCGTCCGCTGCAAGGGCCACGAGGGTGCCGCCTGACATTGCAAAGTGGGGGACGAAGACACGGACCCTGCCGGGATGACGCGCCAGTGCCCGTGCGATCTGTACAGAGGCAAGCACCAGTCCCCCCGGTGTGTGGACCAGGAGGTCGATCGGGACGTCCGGGTCGGTCAGGTGTATCGCCCTTATGACCTCCTCGGAGTCGTTGATGTCTATGTACCGCATTATCGGGAACCCGAGCAGGCTCATCGTTTCCTGCCGATGTACGAGGAGGATAACACGGCTGCCGTGCTTCTTCTCAATGCGTGAGATGAGCCTCTTCCTGCTCGCCTCCAGCATCCTCTGGCGGAGGACCGGCTGCAGCGCCGATAGTATGAAGAACAACCAGAACAGCGATAGAATATCCATCTCGAGACACTCCTTTTCTTTAGATTTTATAGTCCCAGACCGTTCCGTAATCCATCTCGTCACGGTGTCTGCGACGTTCCTCCCTGGGACGGAGGAATATCCAGAATGACAGAACACCCATGATGAACCCTCCGATGTGGGCCCACCACGCGACCCCGCCGACGTTCTCAGGCCCTGCCAACGAGGCTATGCCCGACATGAACTGCATCATAAACCATATGAAGAGATACACCACCGCAGGGAGGGAGAAGAAGAGGGGATAGAAGAGAACGGGAAACACCGTTATCACCCGCGCCCTCGGAAAGAGTATGAAATAAGCGCCTAAAACACCGGCGATCGCACCTGATGCCCCGACGGTGGGAATGGTGGAGTCGGGATTTGACAGCGTATGCACGATCCCGGCCGCTACGCCGCAGAGCAGGTAGAAGAGCAGGAAACGGAAGGGGCCCATCCTGTCCTCCACGTTGTCCCCGAATATCCAGAGCATCCACATGTTGCCGATTATGTGCATCCAGCCGCCGTGGAGGAACATGCTGGTGAGAAAGGGCCAGTAATCATCAGCCGGAAAGCCGATCCATTCGGCCCAGGCGGGATGGCTGTACCTGGCGGGCACGATCCCGAAGTAGTAGAAGAAGAGGTTGAGTGTATCCGCGGGCAGCATCAACTCAAAGGCGAAGACCACACCGTTGATAGCGATCAGGGTCCATGTCATGAGCGGCGGATGGCGGGTCGGTATCGTGTCACGCAGAGGTATCATGTCCCTGTTCGTCCGGCGGCCTCGTTCGTGTCGGATCTGGTCTGCCCTTCTGTCGTCTTCCCCCTCACAATAAGGATATTTCGATTATACACCAAGCCAGAGGGGATGTCAACCGAGAGGGCCGGTCCCCGGTTTATATACTTGGAGGCTGAAATATAGTATAATACCATTCAAAAGAGCAAAAAACGGGGGGTAGATGTTAAGGCTCTTCGAGGCGATCGGTGGTTTCTTCCTGTACAACGTCAACCAGCTCGGCCGGCTGGGGATCTTCCTCTTCGTCTCCCTGGTGAGCATATTCAAGCCCCCCTACAAGGTATCCCCCGTCATCAAGCAGATATACGTCATCGGGAGCCTCTCCATCTTCGTGATACTCTTCACCGGTGCCTTCACAGGCATGGTGCTCGGCCTGCAGGGCTACAACACACTGAAGAAGTTCGGTTCCGAGGGGCTCCTCGGCTCCGCCGTGGCCCTCAGCCTGATCAGGGAGCTGGGCCCTGTCCTGGCGGCACTCATGGTGACGGGCCGCGCCGGTTCCGCCATCTGTGCCGAGATAGGGATCATGCGCATCTCCGAGCAGATTGACGCTCTTGAGTGCATGGCCATCGATCCTCACAAGTACATCATGGCTCCGAAGTTCCTTGCCGCCGTCATATCGATGCCCCTGCTGACGGCGATCTTCGACGTCATCGGGATCTTCGGCGGCTACGCAATCGGTGTGGGGCTCCTCGGTGCGAACGAGGGGGCCTTCTTCTCGAGCATGTACAAGGACGTGGAGTTCGACGACATCTACATGGGGCTCGTCAAGTCGCTCGTCTTCGGCCTGTTGATCGTCTGGATCTGCTCCGCCAAGGGTTACTTCGTCCACCTGGAGCGTGGCGGCGGTTTCGGCGCCGAGGGCGTCAGCAGGGTGACGACCACCGCGGTCGTCCTCTCCTCAGTAGCCATCCTCGTTTTCGACTACTTCCTCACCTCGGTGCTGATATGAACGCCCGGCCCGTCATACAGCTGATCGACGTCAGGAAGTCCTTCGGCTCCCAGGAGGTCCTGAGGGGCGTGAACCTCTCGGTGGTGGAGGGGAAGACGACGGTCATCGTGGGTGGGAGCGGTCAGGGCAAGAGCCTCATCCTGAAGCATATCCTGGGCCTCGTAAAGCCAGACAGCGGACAGGTCCTGGTCTACGGGAAGGACCTGAGCAGGATCTCCGGCAGGGAGCTCCAGGAGATCAGGATGAACTTCGGGGTCCTGTTCCAGAACGCGGCGCTCTTCGACTCCATGACCGTATATGACAACGTCGCGCTGCCGCTGAGGGAGCGGACGAGGCTCTCGGAAGAGGAGATAAGGCGGATAGTGACCGAGAAGCTCGAGATGATGGACCTCGAGGGGAGCGAGAACAAGTACCCTGCCCAGATAAGCGGAGGGATGAGGAAGAGGGTGGGGCTTGCACGGGCCCTGGTGCTGAACCCGAAGATCGTCTTCTTCGATGAACCCACCACGGGGCTCGATGTGGCGAAGAGCAACGAGATATACCGGGTCTTCTTCCGCACCCAGTCCATACTGGGTTACACGGCCGTGATCGTCAGCCACGATGTGCCGAAGATACTGAAGCTGGCCGACTACGTGGCCCTCCTCCACCAGGGGGTCATCCAGGACTGCCTCACCCCCGAGGAGTTTCAGCTCTCGGACAACCCGGTGATCAAGGAGTACGTGGAGACGACTATGGGTGCTATATATACAAGCGAAATCCTGGAGGAGGAAGATGAGAAAGATAGGTATTGAAACAGGTGTGGGGTTCTTTCTGCTCGCAGGGCTTATCTCCCTGGCCTACCTCTCGGTAAAGCTCGGCGACGTTGAACTCTTCGGCGAGAGGGGATACACGGTGAGGGCGCGTTTTGCGAACATCTCGGGCCTGAAGGAAGGGGCCTCTGTGGAGATCGCCGGTGTGCCCGTGGGAAAGGTCTCGAAGATAAGCCTCAGTGATTACGAGGCGGTGGTCGAGCTCCTGATCGACCCGGAGGTGAAGCTCCAGGAGGACTCCATCGCCTCCATAAGGACGATGGGCATCATCGGAGACAAGTATGTTAAGATCACACCGGGAGGAGCGGAGGATTACATCGGAGCAGGCGGGGAGATACTGGAGACAGAGTCTGCGATCGAACTGGAAGAGCTGGTGAGCAAGTATATATTTGAGAAGGAGTAGGGCGGCTTTCAGCCGACGTGACATCCATGGTTTAAAACAGAAGGAGGAAGGGATGGAGGCCAAAAGGATGACAAAGGCGGTGCTGTTTTTATTATTCTTCCTTCCAGGGGCCCTTCTGAGCCCTTTCCGGTCCGAGGCGGGCGAGGCGCCTGTCTATTCCCTGGAGGAGTGCATCCAGAAGGCCCTGGAATTCAGCCCCAAGCTGAAGGAGCTCCAGCAGGAGGTGGAGATGGCGAAGGCCAGGCTGGCGGAGGCGAAAGGGTATCAATGGCCCCAGCTCGAGGTGCTCGCCCTGACCGGACCTGCACCCAAGGCCAGGGGAAACCAGATCGAGTCACCCCACAGAAACGACAGGATCCACGGCCTCGGGATCTTCGGAAGCATAGAGATAAAGGCCGTGCAGCCCATCTACACCTTCGGAAAGATAACGGAGGCGAAGAAGGCGGCCGCCCACGGCATCGAGGTGGACAGGTCAAGGCTCATACAGAAGGCGGCGGATATCGCGGTGGAGATCAAGAAGTACTACTACGGACACCTCGCCGCCCTTGAGGGTAAGAGGCTCGTGAACGAGATCGAGGGATACCTTGACAGGACCATAGAGAGGACGAAGAGGCTCCTCGAGCAGGGCTCGGAGCATGCCTCGGAGCTCGACCTGTACAAGCTCGAGGCCTTCCAGGGGATGCTCGCCACCTACCGCGAGAAGGCCGAGAAGAACATCGCCCTCAGCAAAGAGGCGCTCCGGACCTTCATGGGGCTCGGTAAGGATGCGGACTTCAGGCTGAAGGAGACCTCTCTCAGACCCGTGGAGGTGAAGATCGGGGACCTGGACTTCTATGCCCGGAAGAGCAGGGAGCTGAGGCCGGAGTTCACCCAGCTCAGGGAGGGCATAGCGGCAAAGAGGGCCCTCGTCGAGTTCGAGAGGGCGGACTACTACCCGAAGGTCTTCGCCATGGCCTTCTACTCCTTCTCGGAGGCCACGGAACGGGACAGGGTGACCAACCCCTGGATCTACGACTACTTCAGACACAGGTTCGGCGGGGTGGTCCTCGGCCTGAAGTGGAACCTCGACTTCGGTATAACCAGGGCGAGGGTCGACATGGCGAGGGCGGAGCAGCTCAAGTACGAGAGGCTCCGCGATTACGCCGAGGTGGGCATCCCCCTCCAGGTGGAGAAGACCTACAGGGAGC
>WGEZ01000120.1 GCA_015492515.1 Nitrospirota bacterium | reverse complement strand
TTTACAAGGAGGTAGATGATGAAAAGGATCGTGTTTGCGCTGTTTGTCGTCATGACGGTGGTGGTCTTCACCGGGCCGGTCATGGCGGAGAAACCCCTGACCCCGGAGTCCCTCCCGGGTGCGACGGTCGTGGACGACGACTGGGTGAAGGCGAACCTCGGCAAGATCAAGATCTACGACGTGAGGAAGAAGGCCGAGTACGTGGACGGCCATATCCCGGGCGCCATATCGGTGCCTTACAAGGAGAAGAGCAAGAAGGCCGTGGATTTCGATCCCTCAAAAGACAGGTTCGACCTCAGCAAGTTCCCCCCGGACAAGAACGAACCGGTAATAGTGCATTGCAACGGCCCGAGATGCTGGAAGTCCTACAAGGCCTCTGTACAGCTCGTTAAGGCGGGTTACAAGAACGTCTACTGGTACAGGAACTCCGGCTTCCCCGGCTGGAAATCGAAGGGTTACCCTGTTGAATGATCCTGCGGGGACCTGTCCGGTCCCCCTGTTTCTGACGAGCCTGCAGGTCTGATCCCGAAGAGGAGGCCGAGATGCTACTGAACCGAATCAAGATCGCACACAAGCTCCTGATCGTCGTCGTGGTGGGGCTTGTTGCAATCATCGCCTACGGTGTGGTGACCGTTGCGATGGGGAAGAAACAGATAAGCACCCTCGAGGTGATCTACAATCAGAAGGTGAAGCCCCTAGACAACCTGAGGAACATCCAGCTCGTCTTCAGGGAACTGGAGTACAGGATGGCCGGTGTGGCGGCCGACATGGTAGCGCCCGTGGGCTCGGGTGAACACCTCAAGAACTCGCTCAAGACGGTGGAAACACTCTGGAACGAGACGAAGGAGAGGTTCGAAGGGGACGCCCTCAAAGAGGAGAGGGAGAGGTTCGAGAAGGGCTACGGAGAGTTCAAAGGCCTCGCTGCAAGGCTGCAGAGCGCCTACTTCAATGAGGATATCGACAAGGTCACGGACCTGTACGACAGCTGGCTGGACATAAAACCCCTGATATTCAAATCCATCGACTCCATGGCAGAGGCCCAGGAGGGTTCGGTCAACGACTACTACCAGCGGACGCAGGGCATGATCTCGAAGGTGAACACGGCTGCAGTGATCGTATCCTTGCTGGTTGCATCCTTCTTCCTCGTCTTCGCCTTCACGATAATACGCTCCATAAACAGACCGATAAAGACCGTTGTCGATGCGGCAGGGCACGTCGCCGAGGGTGACCTCACCTACGAGGTGAAGGTCGATTCAGGAGACGAGATGGGCAGGATGGCCGAAGAGCTGAACAGGATGCTCGGGAGGCTCAGGGAGGCCTTCTGCAGGATCACGGGCGACATAGAGGCCATCTCTTCACACGCCGAGAGGCTCTCGACGTCGTCGGACAACCTGCTGCAGGGGACGGAGCAGCAGAGATCACAGGTGGAGCAGGTCGTCGCCGCCTCGTCGGAGATGTCCCAGACCATTCTGGACATGGCCAAGAACGCCTCTGACGCCTCCGAGGCCACGAAGACCTCCAACGAGATGGCCAAGGCGGGGAGAAAGACCGTCCACCAGACCGTGGAGAGCATAAGGAGGCTCGCCGAGAGCGTGGGTGAGGCCTCCAGGACGATCGAGGACCTGGGGAAGAACTCACGGGAGATCGGTGAGATCGTCTCGGTGATACAGGACATAGCGGACCAGACGAACCTCCTCGCCCTCAATGCAGCCATAGAGGCCGCCAGGGCAGGTGAGCAGGGCAGGGGGTTCGCCGTCGTCGCCGACGAGGTGCGGAAGCTCGCCGAGAAGACCGCACGGGCCACGGAGGATATAGCGGAGAAGATAAAGACCATTCAGACCGTGACGGAGGACTCCGTCTCCGTCATGGAGAGGGGCAGGTCCCTCGCCGAGGAGGCGGTCTCCACCACGAGGGATGCAGAGGACGCCCTCCAGAGGATCGTGGAGAGCTCCGACAGGGTGATGGATATGGTCCAGAGGATAGCCATAGCCACCGAGGAGCAGTCATCGGCCGCTGAACAGGTGAGCCAGAGCATGGAGCACATATCGGGTGTGATCAACAACACCGTCGCGCTGTCGGAGGAGCTGAAGAAGGTCGCGACCGAGTCATCGGCCCTCACCGCGGCGGTGAAGAGGCAGATCAGATGCTTCAAGACCAACGGCGACGAACCCGTCGAGCTGGTCGAGGACCTCTCTGCAGAGGCCGAGCCGGCGGCTGCGTTGAAGGCGGTCGGGTGAGGCGTGATCCTGAAGGCCGCCGTCCTGCTGTACATACTGGTTGCATCCACGGCGTATGCCGCTGAGCCCCTCTTCGCGCCGGCCGAGTACGATGCAGGCCTCCTGGAGGAGGGCGGGCCGGTCAGCCTCGAGATCACCCTCAGGAACAGGACGGGCAGGCCCCTGAGGATACTCTCACTGGAGACCTCCTGTGGATGCACAGAGGCCGTGGCGGTGAGCGAGGTGGTGGCACCGGAAGGGTACGGGCTCGTCAGGGTCACCATTGATACCACGGGAAAGATCGGGAGGTTCGTAAAGACCGTAGAGATCCTCACCGATGCCTCTGAAGAGCCCTTCGTCCTCACCGTGAGGGGGGAGGTGAGGCATTCCGGCGACGGCTCCGTCGATGCAGGCGTGATCTTCCGGGAAGGATGCAGGAGGTGCCATCTGGGCAGGAACGTAGAATCAAAGAGGGGTGAGATCCTCTTCAACGCGGTCTGCTACGTCTGCCACAGGGAGTACTCATCCCTCAGGGGGTTGAGTGAGGAGGCCCTGAGGGAGGTGATCTCACGGGGGCTCCCCGGCACCTCGATGCCCGGATTTTCAGAGGCTGAAGGAGGCCCGCTCACCAGGGGGCAGATAGATTCCCTGGTGGAGTTCCTGAGGAAGTGACGGAAGGCGCGCAGAGCGCACGCGGTCTCTGAACCCCCCTATGAGAGCTTCCTTCTGAGAAGCTCGTTGACGAGCTTCGGGTTCGCCTTCCCCTTCGAGGCCTTCATCACCTGACCGACGAAGAACCCGAGGAGTTTCGCCTCGCCCTTCCTGTACCTCTCCACCTCTGCGGGGTTCGCCGAGAGGACGTCATCCACGAGCCTCTCGATCTCTCCCGTATCGGTTATCTGGACCAGGCCCTTCTCTCTGACTATCACCTCGGGTTCCCTGCCGCTGCGGAAGACCTCCTCGAAGACCGTTTTGGCGATGGTGCCGCTGATCGTCCCCTCCTCGATCAGCTTCAGGAGGCTCACAAGGTGTGCCGGGGTTATGGGTGCATCGGCGATCTCCCTCCCCGTCTCGTTGAGGAGTCTCGACAGCTCCGTCATCATCCAGTTGCTCACCGCCTTCGGGCTGCCTCCGAGCCTTACGGCCTCCTCGAACCAATCGGCCACCGCCCTCTCTTCTGTGAGGACCTCTGCGTCATACTCCGGCAGACCATATTCACTCATAAACCTCTCCCTCTTTTTATCAGGAAGCTCTACGAGTGTTGACCTTATCTCCTCGATCCACTCCTCCCCGACCTCGAGGGGGACGAGGTCCGGCTCCGGGAAGTACCGGTAGTCCTGCGCCTCCTCCTTCGTGCGCATCGATACGGTGACCCCCGCTGCAGGGTCCCAGAGCCTCGTCTCCTGCACGACCCTTCCACCCTCTTCGAGGACCCTCATCTGCCTCCTTATCTCGTAGGCCAGGGCCTTCTCGACGAACCTGAAGGAGTTGATGTTCTTCACCTCCGTCTTCGTGCCCAGCCCGGTCGAGCCTGCGGGCCTGACCGAGACGTTGGCGTCGCAGCGGAGGGAGCCCTGCTCCATGTTGCCGTCGCAGACGTCGAGGTATCTGAGTATGTTCCTCAGCTTCTTCATGAAGGCCGCCGCCTCGGTCGGTGTCCTGATGTCAGGCTCGGTCACGATCTCCATCAGCGGCACCCCTGCACGGTTGAGGTCCACGAGGCTGGAGTCCTTCTGGTGGATGTTCTTCCCCGCATCCTCCTCGAGGTGGATCCGGGTTATCCCGACCCTCCTCCGCACCCCGCCGGCATGGATCTCCAGATGACCGTCCCTGCAGAGAGGCAGCTCGTACTGGCTTATCTGGTACCCCTTCGGCAGGTCCGGGTAGAAGTAGTTCTTCCTGGCGAACCTGCTGTAAGAGGCGATCGTGCAGTTCAGGGCGAGCCCCGTCCTTATGGTGAACTCCACGGCCCTCCTGTTGAGCACGGGCAGCACGCCCGGCATGCCGATACATACGGGGCAGGTCTGGGTGTTCGGCTCTGCGCCGAACCTCGTGGAACAGCCGCAGAATATCTTCGACTCTGTCAGCAACTGGGCATGGATCTCGAGCCCGATCACCGCCTCGTAACCGCTCATAGGACCGGCCTCCTCCCGTGCCACCCGGTGGCGGCCTCGTAGGCGTGGGCGGCCCTGAGGAGGGTCTCCTCGTCGAAGTGCCTCCCGATGAGCTGCATGCCGATGGGCAGGCCCTCTGTACTGAAGCCGCAGGGGATGGATATGCCCGGCACACCTGCAAGGTTGACGGATATGGTGAAGATGTCGCTGAGGTACATCTGGAGGGGATCGGAGACCTTCTCGCCCAGCCTGAAGGCAGGCGTCGGGGTCGTGGGTGTGACGATGAGGTCGACCCTCTCGAAGGCCCTCTCGAAGTCCTCCTTTATGAGTGTCCTCACCTGCTGGGCCTTCCTGTAGTATGCCTCGTAGTATCCGGCGGAGAGTGCATAGGTGCCGAGCATGATCCTCCTCTTCACCTCGGGGCCGAAGCCCTCAGCCCTCGTCTCCATGTACATCTCTATCAGGTCAGCGCCTTCAGCCCTGAAGCCGTACTTCACCCCGTCGTACCTGGCGAGGTTGGAGCTCGCCTCCGAGGTGGCGAGGATGTAGTATGTGGCCACCGCATACCCTGTGTGCGGCAGCGAGACCTCCGAGACCTCTGCACCGAGGCGCTCCAACTCGCCTATGGCGTCCCTCACCGCCTGCTCGACCTCCCTGTCGAGGCCCTCCACGAAGTACTCCTTCGGCACCCCTATCCTGAGTCCCTTCACACCCCTGTCGAGGGAACGGGTGAAGTCCTGTCGATCTACAGGTGCAGAGGTGCTGTCGAGCGGGTCGTGGCCTGATATGACGTTCAACAGGAGGGCCGCGTCCCTGACGCTCTTCGTTATCGGGCCGATCTGGTCCAGGGAGGAGGCGAAGGCCACGAGCCCGTACCTCGACACCCTCCCGTAGGTTGGCTTCAGCCCCACCACCCCGCAGAAGGAGGCGGGCTGTCTGATGGAGCCGCCCGTGTCCGAGCCGAGGGCGGCGAGGCACTCGTCAGCGGCGACCGCTGCTGCAGAGCCTCCGCTCGAACCTCCCGGGACGCGCTCCGGGTCCCAGGGGTTGCGGGTCGGAAAGAACCCGGAGTTCTCCGTGGAGGAGCCCATGGCGAACTCATCAAGGTTCGTCTTGCCCAGGAGGATGTAGCCCTCCCGGAGGAGCCTTGCCGTTACGGTGCTCTCATAGGGAGGGACGAAGTTACGGAGTATCCTGGAGGAACAGGTGGTCTTCACCCCCGCCGTGCAAATGTTGTCCTTTACGGCCAGGGGTATGGCGTGGAGGGCCTGGTGAGGCCCTTCCCCGGAGCTCTCCAGTTCGCCGAGGCGGGCCGAGGCCTCGTCCCTGGTGACGGTGACGAAGGCCCTCACCACCGGCTCGACGGCGTCGATCCTCCTGAAGAGGGCCTCCAGCAGCTCCGCGGCCGAGATCCCGCCTCTTCTGAGCAGATCGACCGCGTCTGAGACGCCGAGCCTGAATGGTTCCAAGGCAGCCTCCCTTAGTCAGTGTGATATGCAGAGGGGATGTCGGCTTTAATTATATAGCCTCTTCAGGCAAGTTTGCAAGTTTCAGACCTGCTGGACTAAACTATATCCCAAGTCCGGCGAGAAGAGATGTTGACGAAGGCAGCGGTACGATCGGGTCTGAAGGGTTTTTGAATCTTGTGTATAGTATCCACCCCCAGGGGTGGATGGCGGGATTCACCCGGGAGGCGGGCCGGATGCCCGGTGTCCCCGAAAAGTCGAAGACCCTTTCGGGGTGCAGGTCGACTGAAGATCCTGTCGTGCTGCCCCGCAACAGCGGTTATCGCTGAATCCTGGTATATGAATCAATGGACCCTGTAACACACGGCCTGACGGGGGCGTTGCTCTCCAACCTCTTTCCGAGAAAGAGGGCGGTGCTCACCGTACTCCTCGTCGCCTCCCTGGCCCCTGACCTCGACTACATTACTCGCCTCTGGGGAGCCGACGTCTTCATGAGGTATCACAGGGGCATCACCCACGGCGTTGCCGCCCTCCTCCTCTTCACCCTGCTCATGGGCCTCTCCATCGACAGGGGAAAGGGGTTTCTCTTTTATGCATCGCTTTCGTTCCTCGGCTACGGCACCCACCTCGTCATGGACCTTGTCAACCAGTATCCCGTGAGGATACTCTCCCCCCTCGACTGGTCGAGGTACTCCCTCGATCTCGTATTCATCATCGACCCCTATATATCAGGGGCGGTCCTCCTCGGCGTAGTGCTGGCCGTGAGGAAGGGGACGAGGAGGTTTACGGTCACCGCAGCGGTGCTCCTCTTTCTGATCGGCTACCTGGGGTGCAGATCCTACCTGAAGGGGCTCGCCGAGGACTTCCTCAGGGGCCGCCTCGACGAGTACCACTACCGGCTCTCGCCCCTCCCGAACGACTTCCTCAGGTGGTGGTTCATCACACGGTCAGGCGCAGAGTACAAGGTCGGGTTCGTCGATCTCTTCACAAGGAGGGTCTACATCCAGGAGAGGTTCGTCTATTCGGAAGAGGCCCCCGAGGTGAAGGAATCGAAACAGCTGAAGACGGTCAGGAGCTTCCTCTACTTCGCCAGATTCCCCTTGCCAGAGGTGGAGAGGAAGGACGGTGAGACCATCGTGACATGGCGTGAGCTCTCCTATGCGTTCCTCCCGGGAGAGCACTTCACCGCACGTATCAGGTTCGACAGGATGGGCAGGGCGGTGGAGGAGGCCATCAGGTTTTAGGCGGCGCTGACGACGGTCGTAACGGAGCCATTCATGGATATGCTGAAGAGGGTGGATCAGACGATCAGAAGGCACTCCATGCTCCGCAGAGGGGACCGTGTGCTCGTCGGTCTCTCCGGTGGGCCGGATTCGGTCTGTCTCCTTCACCTGCTGAACGAGCTGCGGGGGGGGTGGGACCTCGATCTCCGCGCCCTCTATGTGGACCACGGCCTCAGGCCTGAAGAGGCCCGCCGCGAGAAGGAGTTCTGTGCCGCTCTTACGGAGGGTCTCGGGATACCCTTCAGCGTCAGGGAGGTGGACGTGAAGGGCCATGCAGAGAGGGAGGGGCTCAGCATTCAGGATGCCGCGAGGCAGCTCAGGTACCGTGCCTTCGAGGAAGAGGCCGCCCTTGAGGAGGCTGCAAGGATAGCCACAGGTCATACGGCGGACGACCAGGCGGAGACCGTCCTGATATGGCTTCTGAGGGGGGCGGGGCCGAAGGGGCTCTCGGGCATGCAGCCCGTCAGGGGGAGGATCATAAGGCCCTTGATAGAGGTTCAGCGGAAGGAGGTGATGGAGTACCTCGACAGCAGGGGGATCAGGTATGTGATCGATACGTCGAACCTGAAACTGGACTACCTCCGAAACAGGTTGAGGCAGGAGCTGATGCCCCTGCTCAGGAGATACAACCCCGGGATTGTCGAGACCCTCTGCAGGACGGCGGAGATCCTCAGGGAGGAGAACGAGTACATGGAGAGGATCGTGACGAAGGCCCTCATGAGGCTCATAAGCCGGAAGACCGACGAGGGCGTCGAGCTCTTCCTCTCACCGATGGAGGGGATGGAGAGGGTGATACTCAGGAGGGTGCTGATCCGGGCCGTCGAGGCCACAAGGGGGCTGAGGGGTCTGGGCTTCAGGCATATCGAGGAGATCGTCTCCCTCGTGAGGTCCGGCTCGACAGGCTCGAGGATACACCTGCCCGGTGGGGTGCGTGCCGTGCGGGGCTATGCGACATTGACCATAACCTCTGCCCCGGTGCAGAGGCTCGGTGAGTATACGCTCGAGGTTCCGGGAGAGACGGTGCTCAAGGAGGCGGGCGTCGTGATCGTATCGAGCATCACCGAGGAGGCGCCCGGCGAGGTGGACGGTAAGACCGAGGCGGTCTTCGACCTCGATAGGCTCAACTTACCCCTCAGGGTACGATCGAGGCGGCCGGGGGATTTCTTCTATCCCTCGGGGTTAGGAAGGCGGAAGAAGCTCCAGGACTACTTTGTCGACGAGAAGGTGCCCAGAGACGTCCGGGATACGGTCCCCCTGGTGCTGTCCGGAGAGGATATAATCTGGGTCGTCGGTTACAGGACGGATGACCGTTACAGACCGGGACCGTCCACCGGAAGGGTCCTGAGGATGGCGGTCAGGACGGTGAGGTAGAGAGGCCGCAGCCCTCCCTGTGGTATAATTCTATCAGGAGCCGCAGGAGGTGAAGGACCTTCCTTGCAGCCGGGAGGCATGCATGGAAGGGGTTCAAAGGAGGCTGTCATGAAGGGTGTCGAATCAAAGGAGTTTGTATCCAGGATCCATGAGATGAGCAAGGGCCTCGAGGAGGCGCTGTCACTCCTGTACAATGCCTTAATCTACAACAAGGAGGCCCTCGTGGGTGAGGCCGAGGCCCTCGTTGAGAAGGTGAAGGCAGGAGAGAGGGGGCTGACGGAGGAGCTGATCGAGGCCTCCCAGTCAGACGAGGTGGCGAGACGATTCTCACCCATCCCCTCCCATCTTGAGAGGATCGCAAGCAACCTCGACCACGTCGCCCGCTCCATAAGGACGAAGATAAAGGACGACATACTCTTCAGTGACAAGGCGATCTCCGAGCTCGGTTTCCTCTTCCAGAGGGCGAAGGAGATCCTGGGCGCGGTGAACGAGATCATACTCTCCAGGAACACCTATCTTGCCAACTATGTAAAGGAGTCAGAGCTGGAGATCGAGAGGACGGCCAACCAGTTCTCCACCCTTCACGAGGAACGCCTCATCGAGGGTCTCTGCCTCCCGAAGGCCTCGGGCATCTACATCGTGATCCTCGACTCGATAAAGCGTATCGTTTACAATGCCAAAGAGATCGCCCACAAGCTCACTAAATGAGCCCCTCTATCTGGGGCTCGAGCCCGGTGAGATCGACGAGAGGGTAGCCCTCGCCGATGCGGTGCTGAGCGCATGCACCCTCTGTCCGAGGCGGTGCGGCGTCAACCGGAAGGAGGGGGAGCAGGGTTTCTGCCGTACTGGTGACAGGCCCGTGGTCTCGAGCTGGAACCCCCACTTCGGTGAGGAGAGGCCCCTCGTGGGCAGGGGCGGCTCGGGGACGATCTTCTTCACCAACTGCAACCTCGGTTGCATCTTCTGCCAGAACTACACGATAAGCCATCTCGGTGAGGGCGCCGAGGTGAGCTTCGAGAGGCTCTCGTCGATCATGCTGGAGCTGCAGGCCATAGGGTGTCACAACATCAACCTCGTCACCCCGACCCACCAGGTCCCGATGATACTGAAGGCGCTCAAGATCGCCATAGAGGGCGGGTTGCACCTGCCCATCGTCTACAATTCCGGCGGCTATGAGTCGGTGGAGACCCTCAGGATCCTCGAAGGCGTCATAGACATCTACATGCCTGACTTCAAGTACTCGGACCCTGCGATGGCGGTGAAGTACTCGTCTGCCGAGGACTACCCCCAGGTGGCCAGGGCGGCGATAAAGGAGATGCACAGGCAGGTGGGCGACCTCCGGATCAACAGCGAAGGGATTGCGGTGCGCGGCCTTCTGGTGAGGCACCTCGTCATGCCCGGAGGCATCGCCGGGACCGAAGAGGTGGTGAGGTTCATTGCCGAGGAGATATCACCGGACACCTACATCAACATCATGGCCCAGTACCATCCCTGCTACAGGGCCTTCGAACACCCGGAGATCAGCAGGAGGATAACGACGGAGGAGTACCAGCGTGCGGTCGAGGCAGCCCTCAGGGCGGGTCTCAGGAGGATCGACGGGGTGACCTGCTGAGGGCCTCAACCGAGGCCGATGATCTCTCCCTCCATGGTCTCCGTCTCGACGATACCGATCGTGGCCCTGCCGTAAAGCCAGTGGCCCGCCTCTCCGGGGTTCACCACCAGGGTGGAACCCACCTTCTCCACCCTTGCCCTGTGTGTGTGGCCGTACACTATCAGGTCGAAGGAGCCGCTTGAGGCGAGGTCGTACACGAGGTCCGGCTCATGCATGACCACGATCCTCCTCTCCGAGAAGGTGAGCTTGTGGGGCTGGCGGTGTATCCTCCCCTTCGATCGATCCCTCAGGAGGAGCCTGTCTCCGTCGTTGTTGCCGTAGATGCCCACGAAGTCCGCCCTCAGCTCCTCGAAGGGTATGAGTGAGAAGGGCGAGGTGTAATCCCCCGCATGGATGACGAGGGCGACACCCCTCTGGTTGAAGATCGATACGGCCTCCCTTATCCTGTCCAGGTTGTCATGGGTGTCGGATATCAGTCCGAGCAGCATGGGTCCTCCTTCACTTAAGGTATCTGAGCACCAGGGCCCCTCCCAGCAGGAGGGCCGCGAAGAGGTATGTGAGGAGGTTGAAGTACCTCTCGATGAAGCCCCTGATCCGGGGGCCGAAGAGGTAGATCAACCCGCCGACGAGGAAGAACCTCGCACCCCTGCTCAGAAAGGATGCCACAACGAAGACCGTAAAATCCACCCTGAAGAAGCCGGCCGATATGGTGAAGACCTTGTACGGAACAGGGGTGAACCCGGCGATCGCGATCGCCCAGGCCTCGTAGTCCTGAAAGTAGGCCCTCACCGTCTCGAAGCTCTCTCTGCTCACGTAGTGGAAGAGTATCTCCTGCCCGAGGGTCCAGAACTTCATCCCGATGAAGAAACCCATCACCCCGCCGATCACCGAGCCCACGGTGCATACCGCTGCGTAGTGGAAGGCCTTCCTGTTG
>WGEZ01000119.1 GCA_015492515.1 Nitrospirota bacterium | reverse complement strand
GGGCTGCAGCGGGGTTCAGAGGTAGTTCAATCGTTTCAGGGCACTGCCCCCTGAGGGCTCCTCTGAACAGACAAAGGACAGGGGGCAGGGTGACCTGATCAAAGAACCGTCAGGAGGTGAACATCGATGGAGAGGAGAAGGCTTTTCGTTGTTCTTTCACTGATACTCATTGGCATAGCCATCGGGCTGGCCATCTCGGTGAACCTGGATGTCCAGGAGATCACCCTCGCTACAGAGACAAGGGTCTCAGAGGACGCCTCGGAGCTCCTCGGGAGGTTGAGCGAGGCCCTCTCCGAGGTCGCCGAGGCGGTGGAGCCATCGGTCGTAAACATCTCCACCACGAAAACCGTCACCATGAGGAGGAGCCCCTTCGAGGACTTCTTCAACGACCCCTTCTTCAGGAGGTTCTTCGGTGACGAGTTCCGCCGCTTCGGACCGAGGAAGTTCCGATCCTCCGCCCTTGGTTCCGGCGTCATAGTCTCCGAGGACGGCTACATCCTGACCAACAACCACGTCGTGAAGGACGCTGACGAGATCAAGGTGGTCCTCTACGACAAGAGGGAGTTCAAAGGGAAGGTGATCGGTACAGACCCGAAGACGGACCTGTCGGTTATAAAGATCGACGCCGAGGGCCTTCCGGCGATCAAGATCGGTGACTCCGACAGCCTCAAGGTCGGTGAGGTGGTGATCGCTATCGGCAACCCCTTCGGCCTCAGCCATACCATCACCATGGGGATAGTGAGTGCGGTGGGGAGGTCCAGGGTGGGGATCGCCGACTACGAGGACTTCATACAGACCGATGCAGCGATCAATCCCGGCAACTCCGGCGGCGCCCTGGTAAACTCCAGGGGTGAGCTCGTGGGGATCAACACGGCGATATTCTCGACAAGCGGCGGCTACATGGGCATAGGGTTCGCCATCCCGTCGAACATGGCGAAATCCGTGATGCAGAGCATCGTGAAGTACGGGAAGGTGATCCGGGGATGGCTCGGGGTGACGATCCAGAGGCTGACCCCTGAACTTGCAAAACACTTCAACATCAAAGAGGAAAGCGGCGCCCTGGTGACAGACGTCATGAAGGACAGCCCCGCTGCAAAGGCAGGGTTCAAACGCGG
Organism: Nitrospirota bacterium; assembly: GCA_015492515.1. Taxonomy (GTDB): domain Bacteria; phylum Nitrospirota; class Thermodesulfovibrionia; order Thermodesulfovibrionales; family JdFR-85; genus S146-64. The sequence goes on along the minus strand of WGEZ01000119.1, from coordinate 30,520 downwards.
TGACCTCATCGTTGAGTTCATGGGCAGGCCTGTAAAGGACGAGATCAACCTCAGGAACATGGTGGCCAACACCCCGCCCGGCACGGTGGCGGAGGTGAAGGTGATCAGGAAGGGGAAGAAGATGACCCTCACCGTGACGCTCGGAGAGTTTCCGGAGACGCTGGAGGCCTCAAGGGGCGAATACGGCAACCTCCTCAGAGGCGTATACGTGCAGGAGCTCACCCCCGAGTTGAGATCGACCCTGGATATCCCCGAGAAGGTGAGCGGCGTCATCGTGACCAACGTGGAGGAGGACAGCCCGGCGGCAGGGGTGCTCAGAAGGAACGACGTCATCCAGGAGATAAACCAGAAGGTCATCAAGGGCCTGAAGGACTACGAGAAGGTGGTCTCCGAGATCAAGCCCGACGAGGGCGTGCTTCTGCTCATCTACAGGGCGGGAGGCTACATCTATGTAACGATCAAACCGTGAGGGCCGCTACCGGGCCCTCACGGTGCACGGGGAGGGCCTTGTTGACAATTGAGCCTCCTAACTGGTATAAAATCTACCTGCGAACAAAAATTCCAAGGAGGTGAGTCCCTATGAAGCTGGCGGTCTTCGTGAGTGATTATCGTAACACCGTCGATACCCTGGAGCGGCTCGATGTGGAGGACCTGGGCATAGTCTTTGTTCAGAACGGAGTCAACCATGCGGCGGTCAAAGAAAACGGCGAGCCCTCACCGCTGCTGCAGAAGAAGGCACGCCTCTACGCCCTGTCGGAAGACCTCCAAACCAGGGGGTTTACAGAGGCGGACGTGGACGGCAGGGTGAAGGTGATCGATATGGGTGAGCTGGTGGATATCATCTTCAACGATTATGAAAAACTCGCTTGGTTATAGGAGGCGTTTATGGGCACGTTGACGATAGGATGCTTCTCATCCTTCATAGGTTCGATGAACCTGGACTTTGCTTTCAAGCTGGCATCAGCTGCAGCGGACAAGGGCCACAAGGTGAACATCTGGTTCTCCGGCAACGCAACAACCGTCACGAAGAAGGGGCAGAAACACCTGAAGGACTACTCACACGGTGAAACACCCCTGAGGGAGCTGATCGAAAAGGGCGTGGAGGTCTGTACCTGCGAGGCCTGCAACCTGGCCAGAGGGATCCAGAAGCCCGACGCCGTTGAGGGTGTGCAGTGGAACGCCATGCAGTGGTATCTGGCCAAGATATACGGAAGCGACAGAGTCCTGCACATAGGAGGTGAGTGAGATGGCAGACGTGAAACTGGCCTTCATAGTACAGAGACCCCCCTACAAGAGCGAAAACCCAAAGCTCGCGATCACCCATGCGATAGCATACCAGGTGGTGGAGATCCTGCTTGAGGAGGGGGAGACGGTGACACCCACGCTCTGTTTCGTCGGAGACGGGGTGCTGGCCTGCATCAAGGACCAGAAGGCGATGGACAACTACGGCATAACCTCGACGGAGACACACCTGAAGAACGCCCTCCTGGTGGACCTCAACGTCCTGGTCTGCAAGGAAGACCTCGAGAGGTTCGGCATCTCCGAGGAAAGGATAATCGATGCCGAGGAGATGGGCGCCGAGGTGAAGATACAGGCGGTGCCCTTTGCAGAGATACAGAAGACGATGGAGTCCGCCAACCACGTGCTCTTCTTCTGAGCCTCTGGATGAAGGCGGCGCCGTCGGTTTTGCGTGACCGCGCTCTCCGTCAGGGACCGGACCTGGATGAGGATGCCGGTATCATAATCAACAAAGAGAAGGAGGCTTGAAAATGTCTGAGCTGAGGACAAAGGAGCCTGCAGAGACCCTCGATGTCCTGGGCAGGGTATGCCCTTACCCACTGGTGCTCACGAAGAAGAAGCTGGAGAAGCTGAACAGCGGTGACGTCCTCAAGATCCTGAGTGATGCACCGGCGTCGGCAGAGGACTCGATACCCCGTTACTGCGAGAAGCAGGGATACCCCATCGAGGTGGTGAAGCTCGAAGACAAGGGTTACTGGGAGATCTATATCCAGAAGACCTGACCCGGAAGGGGGCATCGGGCTCCACCCCGATGCCTCTCGACCGTCATACCTCAACGATCGTTATCGCACCGGCAGGGCATGCACTGAGACAGCTCTCGCAGAAGACACAGCCCGACAGGTTCGAAGGGTATGACTTGCCGTCCGCACCCATCTCGAAGACAGCGTGTGGACAGATCGTCTCACACCTGTCACAGCCCTGACACTCACCACCCTTCACGCTCACGATGTACAAGGATCGGCCTCCATTTTTAAAATTATAAATAGTCTAAAATATAAAAATCAAGAGTCTCCCGGATCCAGCGACAAGGGACGTCGGCGTTGACGCTGAATCCCGGGGATTGACAAAATCCTCGATCTGTGTTAAGAAGAAGCTATGTGGGAGTACTCTGAGAAGGTGAAGGAGCTCTTCCTCCACCCGAAGAACGTCGGAGAGATCGAGAACCCCGACGCCGTCGGTGAGGTGGGGAGCATGATCTGCGGTGACGCCCTGAGGCTCACCCTCAAGATCGATCGAGAGACGGAGCGGATCATAGATGCGAAGTTCCAGACCTTCGGCTGTGCCTCCGCCATTGCAAGCTCCTCGGTCCTTACGGAGCTGATAAAGGGAAAGACCCTTGACGAGGCCCTCAAGATCACCAACAAGGACATAGCCGAGGCCCTCGGAGGCCTCCCGAAGGAGAAGATGCACTGTTCCGTGATGGGCAGGGAGGCCCTGGAGGCCGCAATCGCCAACTACAGGGGTGAGGCGAGGCCTCCCGAGGCTGAGGGGAGGATCGTCTGCAACTGTTTCCAGGTGACGGAGGAGAAGATCAGGAAGGTGGCCATCGAGAACCACCTGACCACCGTCGAGGAGATAACGAACTACACGAAGGCCGGCGGTGATTGCGGCACCTGCATCCCCGAGATAGAGGCGATACTGAAGGATATATGGAAGGCCAAGGCCCCTCCGAGGCCTGAGGCCCCGAGGAAGAGGCTCACCAATCTGCAGAAGATAGCCCTGATACAGGAGATAATAGAGAAGGAGATAAGGCCGCGGCTCCAGGCCGACGGCGGGGACATCGAGCTCATCGATATCATAGGCAACAGGGTGATCGTCGCCCTGAGGGCGATGTGCGTGGGATGCCCTATGGGTGGGGTCACCATCGAGGGCATCCAGGAGAGGCTCAGGGAACTCGTCAGTGACGACATCGTGGTGGAGCAGCAATGAAGCCGATCTATCTCGACAACAACGCCACCACCGCCGTTGCACCCGAGGTGTTAGAGGAGATGCTCCCCTACCTCAAGGAGCTTTACGGGAACCCCTCGAGCATGCACACCTTCGGAGGACAGAACCACAGGAGGATCGAGGAGGCGAGGGCAAAGGTGGCGGCCCTGATAGGGGCTGATCCGGAGGAGATAATCTTCACGAGCTGCGGCACCGAGAGCGACAACACCGCCCTCATGAGCGCCGTCGAGTCCTACCCCCGCAAGAGACACGTCATCACCACCAGGGTCGAGCATCCCGCTGTGTTGAACTTCGCCAGGCACCTGGCGAGGAAGGGCTACAGGGTTACATACCTTCCCGTGGACAGCCTCGGGAGGCTCGACATGGAGGCCTTCCACGAGGCCCTTGACGACGATACAGCGGTCGTCTCCGTCATGTATGCAAACAATGAGACGGGTGTTATATTCCCTGTGGCCGAGATAGCGGAGGTGCTCAGGGAGCGGGGGATACTCTTCCACACCGACGCCGTCCAGGCGGTGGGCAAGGTGCCGATAGACGTGAAGGAGCTGGCCGTTGACATGCTCTCCCTCTCGGGTCATAAGCTCCACGCCCCGAAGGGGATCGGAGCGCTCTATGTGAGAAGGGGCACCCGGTTCCACCCCTACATAATCGGAGGACACCAGGAGCGCGGCAGGAGGGCGGGCACGGAGAACGTGGCGTCCATAGTCGGACTGGGGAAGGCCTGTGAGCTTGCCGGTGAGGCCCTTGAGGAGGAGGCCGGCTACCTGAGCAGACTGAGGGACAGGCTGGAGAGGGCGCTCCTTCAGAGCTGCCCCGATGCAAGGGTCAACGGTGACACCACGAACCGGCTGCCGAACACGACGAACATCGGGTTCGAGTACGTGGAGGGGGAGGCGATACTGCTGAGGCTCGACGAGTACGGCATATGTGCATCCTCCGGTTCCGCCTGCACCTCCGGTTCACTCCAGCCGAGCCACGTCCTGAGGGCGATGGGCGTGCCCTTCACCGCCATACACGGCTCCATCAGGTTCTCCCTCAGCAGGTACAACACCGAGTCGGAGATCGACAGGGTGATAGAGGTGATGCCCACCATCATCAGGGAGCTGAGGCTCCTGTCACCCTACGGAAAGGAGAGGCTCACACAGCCCTGAGCCCTACCTTGCGTACCTGCCCAGGACCTCCCTGAACTTCCTCGCCCCGGCAGGGACCCTCGGCACCTTCCCGTTGAATATATCCCTCGGGCTGATGCCGTCCCTGCCGTAGAAGGCTGCGTTGGCCTCATCATCGATCTGGAGGGCGGCCCCCTCGAGGGAGATCCCGGCGAAGAGCCCGCGGCTCCTGGAATAGGAGTAGATCTCGGCCTTGAGCTGGACGTCCGTAGCAGCCTCGGCCTGCCTGCCCACCGGACCCGCTGCAACGGCTGCATCGGCGCCGAGGGTGAACTTCCCCTTGAAGAGACCGTCGACGCCTCTCCGGCTCTTGAATACCAGGATGACGTCCGTGGACTGGGCACCGATCTGCCAGCCGATGCTGCCGCCCGTGATGGTGACGAAGGAGGGGTTGCTCCAGGCGCCGCCCCTGGTGCGCACCACAAGCACCCCCCTGCCGAACCTCCCGCCGACAACAAGGCCCACCTTGATCACACCGGGTATGACCGCCACACCGTAAGCGTTGCGCAACAGTGACGGCGGGATCCCCTTCTCCGGGATGGCCATGATCTCCTTCAGCACATCCGTTGCCGCTTCGACGTTCTTCTCCTCCTCGCTCAAGGCTGTAACCTCAGCGGGAAAGAGGAGCATCACCGAGACCACCACCGCAGTCAAAAATGACAAGGACCTCTCCATGATTCCGCCCTCCCTTCATGATTTCACCCCTCGGGGCAATCCTCAAAGGACAGAATAATTTACCTCACCGCCCGCCCTTTGATCAACATCGGTGCGGAATCATCTTTTCAAGGGGGTGATGGGCCGGGTCACCACTGGAAGCTCTGCACGACCAGTATCCCCTTCTTCTTGGCAGTCTCGAGCACCTTCTTCTTTGCAAAATGCGTAACGATGACGGGGATCACCTCACCCTTCAGAAGCCCCTTCACCGCCTTTATCTTCCTCTCCACCGTTCTCAGCTTGCTCATGTCATCAAGCTTCAACACCGACTCTCCGACCAGCACCACCTCTTTGCCGTCCTTCCTGCCCCTTGCAAAGAGGTTGATCTCTTCCTCGTTTATCTCCGTCCGGATCATCCGTTCCGTTATCTCTATGCCTTCCGTCCTCTTCAAAAACTCCGGCAACTTAACGAATGCCTCGTTCTCAAGGGCGTAGGCAACACTCTTGGCAAGCCCTCCTACCTCGTCCCTGGTCCGTCTGATACCACCGGCGAGCTTCCTGATCTCTTCCTCCGTCCTCTTCTGCGCCTGGGCAAGCTCCTCCACCCTCTGCTCCGTCCTCTTCTGTGCCTGGGCAAGCTCCTCTACCCTCTGCTCCGTCCTCTTCTGTGCCTGGGCAAGCTCCTCTATCGCCTTCCAGACCCTGTTGAAGTTCTCTTCCGTCTGCCTCGCAAACCCCTGAAACTCCCTCTTTGTTACAGACTCCTCCCTCTGCCTCTCCACCTCCTCAAGGAGAGAGATAAGAACCTCCCTCAGCTCAACGGGGATCTTGTCCAGTTTCTTTATGAACTCCACGCTGAAAGGCATACTTAATTATACCAGAAAAGCTACCCGGGAGCTCAGGTTCTGACGCGGGGTCTCAGGTGCAGATGTGAATAAGGCCGGCATCCACACTCCCTATGAAGTCGTCACCTCAGTTTACAGGTAAGGCTCAAGCCCTGACGGACCGGCTGTCGCGGAACCCTGGGGTGTACTCCAGGACTATACCGCGCAGAAGCCGGGTATTTTTTTCCTTCTCCATGAAAGAATTACCTTCCGTTGAGCACCGCCCGGCGCTGACGAGCCCCTCCCCCGGTGATCGATGCAAAGAGGGATCCGTCTTTACCGGCCTCGAAACCCTGCGGAATCACCTGGCATGGATGTTGTATGTGCAGAAACACGGAAGAACCCTCGATCATAAAGGAGGCAGAAGATGACGGTTACGGTAACGGATATAATCTCAGGGATTCTGCACGGCTTGAAAGCACCGATCCGATCCGAGACCAGCAACATCGGTTTCTCGGAGCTGTTGCTGGAGATCTACTCCGAGATCAGCGGCACGGACCCCCGGGATGACCTGAGGGCAACGGTCTTATCCCCTGTCGCAGGTCCTTTAACCGTTCAGGAAGCAGGGGGAAAGTACGCGGACGATGCCGTCTCCAGCCCCGCAGGCACGGTTGAGAGCCAGCCCTCCGAAGAGCCTTCTGCTGATGGAGAGACCGCCTTCGAGGTTCCGGAGGAGATCGCCGAGGAGTACAGTCAGTGGCTGGCCGAAGAGAGGAAGAAGTATCAGCCGGGACCCGAGTACTGGGAGCAACTGGGGTACACCCCCCTTGAGTACGGTGCCCTCAACTCCAACGGCACTTTCTGCGCGCCCAACTCCGCCTACTGGTTCATGCCGTGGCTCGTTCCCGAAGGTGTGGACTCACGAAACCCCCTCGCTGACGCATACGGGCTGATGGCGATGATGGGCTTCAGCATCTCGGACATACCCATGGCTTACGGTGTGTTGACGGGTCAAATAGATGCACATCCCGATACAGAGGCCTTCTATGTACAACAGTACAGGAGACTGTCCCTGCAGACAGGCATAACCATACCCGGGATCGATATAGCTTAAGGGCCTTTCAGGAAATTCAGGAGCCGAAGGTCTCAAGCAGCGTCATAGTCACCCATGCTGTAGCAGTAACTGCCGAGGAGGAAGGAGGCGTCTATCCCTTCTCCTCTTATCTTGAAGATATAGGGGATCCCCTTCTCAGGGACGAAACCGGATCGGACGAGCTTCCTGTACCCCCTCTCCCGCGGATTGAGCCATAATCTCATGTTCACGAGTCCCTGCCTGAGTGCCAGGTTCTCGATAAATCCCAGGAACGCACCGGTCGTTTCATCCGGACAGAAGAGGTCATAGATGAGCAGATCCATCCCTTCAACGGAATATATGCAGAGGGCCTTGAGGTTACCCCTGTACCTGCTCCTCAAGATCAACGGTCTGTATTCACGGAGGGGCCGGTCTCTGTATCTCCAGAAGACATAACCGCTCCATTTGTCGATGGTGAGCTCGTAACTGTCCCTGATGCTTCTCCACAATGCATCCAGCTCCTCTCCTGTGATACAATCCCAACCCGACTCCACCTTCAAGAGGCAGGTCTTCAGTGAGCTCGATCCGGAGACCCCCTTCTTCAGGACCGTTACGTAGTTGTGTTCCGTATAGCCGAGCTGTTTCGTTCCGAGGATCGCATGTCTCTCGGAAGGGAAACCGAAGGCGAAGTCCATCCTGTTCGTTGCATAGAAGTACTCGCCGACCCTTACCATCAACCCCCTCTTCGAGAACATCCTCGCCCTGTATCCGGGATGGACCATCACATCACAGGGCTGAAAGGCGTCGAGCGTTCCATCACTGCAGCGGAACTTCACCCCGAGGCCTCCATAATGTGCAACGACCTCACCGCCGTCTATCGCCACTGCTGCAGAACTACCCCAGGGGGCGTTCTCATACTTCCACACCCATTCCTCGTGGGAGAGCTCTCTGTTGAAGCACATCCTGAAGAGGGCCCTTATTCCAGCCTCGTCTCTCTCCGTCGCTCTCCTTATCTCCATCGGTCATGAATCCACGTTGCAGCGGCAACCCACGGAGTGCCTCGTGATCACCCGTGGTCACCGTCGAGGGGTGCTTGAGATACTCCGTCAACCCCTCCCTTTGATCCAGCTCCAGGACCTGTGGCATTTCAGGTCGATCGTAAAGGCCCTGGCGAAGTATCTGCCCTCGCTCAGCAGGGCCCACAACTGTCCCGGAACCTCCAGACGGTCACCCTCGAAAAAGGCCGCTGCCGAAGGGATGAGGGTGTCCACCGGGGAGAGCAGAAGCAACTTCCCTGCATCTCCTCCGAGCTCGAGCAGAGGGGGTTCGGAAAGGACGCCCAGGTCATCGTACATTCCGCCCGTCCTGTTCCGGCGTCCGTTTATGAATCTCCTGGCCTGTATGTACAGGTAAAGCCGGCCTCTGAAATGTTTTCTGAAGAAGAGGTTCAATGAATATCTGAACTTCTCGTCAGGGTCTTCCAGCTGCTTTGCACTCTGGTTGTAGTAGTGGACTACATCGGCATCAGGCACCATGTAAAGAAGATATCCCTTCCTCCTCACCCTGAGGCACCAGTCGGCATCCTCGAAGTAGAGGGGGAAGGCCTCGTCGAATCCGCCGGTGACGTCCATGATCTTCCTCGTCGTCATTATACATGCACCGGAGAGCATCTCCCTCTTGCAGGGTCCTTCCGAGAGCCAGTATCTCAGGGCCCGTCTCAACCACCTCCTCAATCCTGCGTCATGGACGGAAGGAGAAGCCCTCATCACCACCTCCTTCAGGCTTCTGTAAGGAGTGATGAACTCGCTGGGAGGGAGGAGAAAGGTCATCCCTTCATCCCACCAGGACCTTGGTTCAACAGCACCGCATCGAGGCAGCTCCTGCAGCGCCTTCAACATCCCCTGGATGCTTCCGGGCATATAGAGCACATCCGGGTTGGTGATCAGGATCACGTCGCCCCGGGACTTCCTGACACCCATGTTGACAGCCCTTGCATAGCCTATGTTCTCCCTGTTCAGGATCAGCTCGGCATCGACGGGAAGATCCGACAGTCTATCCACCTCCTTCCCTGTGGAGCCGCTGTCTACGACGATGATCTCAAGCGGTATATCCCCGGCGGTCGAGACGACCGAGGCGAGACACGCCTTCAGGAGATCGGAACTGTTGTAATTGACGGCGACAACGGATATCATCGTCTCCACTCATGGGGCAGGATGCACACCCCCCACTCCTTCTCCTCCGTATTAACCTTGAAGACCGGGGATTCCTCCCTGTCGTATATGCAGAGACCCGTCTCGTCGAGCAGGAATATGACGACCTTGTAGGCGCCGCCCAGGAGGGGGAAGCCCGGGAAGAGGATCGAGAGGCTGTGGAGTCCCGGTCCGTGGAAGGCCTCTACACCACGGTCCAGCATGCTGTCCGCATAACAGCAGAGACCGTCGCTTCTGTCCACGGCGAACCCTACATACACCTCCCTCTCTTCGTAGATCTCGAAGTCCACGATGACCTCCAGGTCGGATGAAAAAGGCAGCGTCTGCCCCACCCTCTCTCCATGGGACATCAACCTTATCCCCTTCACCTTTGCTATCTTTCTGTCGACGTTGTTCGTTGCGACCGGGCCTTCTTCCTTATCCATCCCCTCCTTCTCCCTCAGATAGTCCTCGTATTTCGAGACGACCTCTTTCGTCTCACCGAGGGCCTCTATCCTCCCGTCCCTGAGCCACATGGTCCTGTCACAGAAATTCGTCACCGTGTAGAGGGAATGGGAGCAGAAGAGGATGGTCGTCCCCTTCCTCTTCATCTCCCATATCTTATCGATACACTTCTTCATGTATGCACCGTCACCGACTGCAAGGGCCTCGTCGATCACCATGATATCCGCATCCACATGTGCCGAGAGCGAGAAGGCGAGCCTCACATACATACCTGACGAGTATATCTTGACGGGCATATCGAAGAACTCGCCGATATCGGCGAATCTACTTATCCTTTCCATCTTCTCTTCTATCTCCTTCGACGACAACCCGTAGAGCGCGGCGTTAAGACGGACATTCTCTCTGCCGGTGAAGTCAGGATGAAAGCCGGCGCCCAGTTCGAGGATCGACGAGACCTTGCCCTCCACCCTGATGAGGCCGGAGGTCGGTTCGATCACTCCTGCCACGAGCTTGAGAAAAGTACTCTTGCCGGCCCCGTTCTCCCCTATAACGCCGAAGGTCTCCCCCTTCCTGATCTGGAGGTCTATCGGTCCCAGGGCCCGGAAGAGATCGTGGCTCTTTCTGTTGAAAAGCGCCTCCTTAAGCCTCTCGAGCGGGCTGTCGTATATGTGATAGTCCTTCCTGAGTCCTTCCGTATGGATTGCGACGTCATCCATCTGATAAAGGGTATATCCGGTCTCTCCCCTGTTTCACAACGTGTCCTTTATTGCATCTCTGGTCCTGTTGAAGATATAGCTCCCCGCGAGGAATACGGCGATCGCCAGCAGAGCCGGGTAGATGAACATCGTCAGCTCCTGCATGGCGCCCTGGACAAGGGCTTTCCTGTAACCCTCGATGATGAAGTAGAAGGGGTTCAGACGAAAGAGCCATCTCAACCCGTCGGGTATGATTGATATAGGATACATGATGGGCGTAAGGAAGAAGAGGAGATGAAGGACCATGTTCACGATCTGTATGACGTCCCTGAAGAAGACGGCTATACTACCGAGGCCGTAGGAGAGGCCGACGGTAAGCACCACCTGGATGGTGAGGGGCAACAGGATATACAGGAGAGAAACGGGCTTGAATACGCCGAGCACCAGGAGGACAACGGCGTAGAAGACCATGTAGATGAAGAACGTGAACATGGAGGAGAGGACCGTGGTGATGACGGTGACCTCCATGGGAAAGTTCACCTTCTTGATTATATGGGCATAGTCGAGAAAGGTGGATATCCCCCTCGTGGTCGCCTCGCTGAAGAAGATCCAGGGTATCAGGCCGGCCAACAGGTAGATCACGAACGACGTCGTTCCCCCTTCCTCACCGAACCTCACCTTGAGCACGACGCCGAACAGCAGTGTATACAACAGAATCTGATACAGTGGGGTTGCCACGACCCAGAAAAGACCCAGTGCCGAACCTGCATATCTCGCCTTGATCTCCTTGATCAGCATGGTCCTGATGATATATCTGCCCCTGTAGAGCTTTGATAACAGCGCCGTCATCTGCTAACTATTATAACCGAAAGGAACGGCCAAAGGGCGTATCCCTTCGGCGCCATCCGGACCTCCTGCCCCCGCCTCGGCCACAACGCAGGAGGTTCTTGTACGGTCAACACACAGGTCCACGGCCGCCCCCCTGATCCATGCTTCAGCGGCTTCCAGAAGATTCCCTCGATATGATAATATGTTAATAACCCACGACGGCAATACCATGGATCAGCTCACTGAGCATATCATATGAATAATAAAGAGAAGCTCTCCCCTGAACTGTCATTTCTGAAAGAGGTATTCCCGCAGGACGGATGGGAGGACTACATCAGGCGCATCAACACCCTCTCGTCACCTGACCCTGACGAGTGGAGGGCGATCGATTTCCCCGTTGAGGTGGCGGTTGAATTAACAAACAATTGCAACCTCAGATGCATTATGTGCCCTGTACCGACCCTCAGGAGGAGCAGGGGCTATATGGAGGAGGCGGTCTTCAGGAAAGCAGTGGAGGAGCTCTCGAGGGAGTCGGGCTTCCTCTTCCTCCCCCAGGGCTTCGGGGAACCGCTGCTCCACAAGAAGTGGTCCGAACTGATGGAGTTTGCAGCCGACACGGGTATCAGACCCGTTGTGGTCCTGACAAACGGCATGCTTCTCAACGAAACCAGGATAGAGGGGTTCCTGAACTCGGTGGATATCGTTGTGGTCACCGTGGACGGCGTCACTGCAGAGACATACGAGTCGGTCAGGGTGAAGGGCAGTCTTGAAAGGGTGACCGGGAACATCGAGAGGCTGCTCACGGCGCGCGGCCGTAGCGAGAGACCTCATATCGTGTTGCGGATCATCAAGATGGAGGAGACGGACCCAGAGATAGAGGGGTTCCGTGGATACTGGTCCGGAAGGATCGGCAGAGGCGACATCATCCAGATCGCTGATTGTATCGACTGGGCCGGCACCGTCGCCTACAGGGGGACCGCTGAAGCCGGGACGCCAGGGGCCCGGCACCCCTGCAGGATGCTCTGGAGGAACCTCACGGTTTACCATGACGGAAAGGTCTCACCATGCTGTTACGATGCCGAAGGGGAACTGACCGTCGGTGATGTCTCGATCCGGGAGCTCCGAGAGATATGGAACAGTCCTTCCCTGAAGGAGCTGAGGAACCTGCACCTTGCATACCGGTTTGAAGAGATACCACTCTGTTCGAGATGCAGGAACTGGCTTTAGATGAGGATAACCTATGTAACGGAAGATACGGAACTCTGGGGAGGGTTGGGGGTCGTCTTCCAACATCTGGAGCTGCTTGCCGATGCAGGATATGACGCCTTTCTCACCACCCCGGCCTCCGGACCGGACTGGTATCCCCTCAAGGTGCCGGTGCATTCGATAGGGTGCCTGGAGCCCTCGCACATCCCTCCGGCAGATATCCTGGTGGCCACCTCGTGGAGAACCATAAAGCCCGTCATGGCATCGGAGAGGGGGATTCCTGTCCACTTCTGTCAGGGCTATGAGGCCTCGCTCAGGGAGCTGGCCCCCTGCAGGTCCTTTATAGACGAGGCTTACTCCCTGAAGATACCGAAACTGACCGTATCACGCCATCTGGAGGCCTTCCTCAGAGAAAGGTTCAATGCGGAGACATTCTACATAGGCCAGATGCTCAACAGGGAGATATTCCATCCCAGGAGGAACCCTTTACGGAGACTGCTGGAGAGGAGACGGAGGCCTTCGAGCATCCTCGTCGTCGGCCCCTTCGAGGGGAGCTACAAGAACATCCCCGTCATCCTGGAGGGGATAAGGCTTGCCAACAAGAGGCTGAAGAGGCCCCTCAGGCTCGTAAGGGTCTCCCAGTTTCCCCTCTCAGATGAAGAGGAGAGGATCATGAAACCCGATGCTTACCTTCTCCGTGTCCCTTTTCAGAAGATGGGAGAGATCTACAGGGCCTCGGACATCTTCATATCCCTCTCGACGGCTGAGGAAGGGTTCGGGCTCCCTCCCCTGGAGGCCATGGCCTGTGGGATACCCACCATATTGAGCAGGATCCCCTCCCACCTCGACTTTGGCCATCCCCAGGATTACGCCCTCTTCACCGGGTCCAGCCCTGAGGCGGTCTCTGAGGCGATACTCAGGATGTACGAAGACACCGCCGAGAGGCGCCGGCTTTCGAAGAGAGGCCTTGAAGTAGCGGAGAGCTTCACCAGAGAGGCCCTGCTCTCAAGACTGACCTCGGCCTTCGAGAGTATAGCCTCAAGACGGGAGGGAGGCCTCATCACGTGAGGGGGCACGGTTGTGTTCTGATCAAGATCTCTGATAAACTCAGTCTATGGACAGCAGGCTTTCAAGAACAAGGAGTTACTGGAACAACTACCAGAGCAGCGATGCCTGTAGAGAGGGCATGAGCTGGTGGGACTCTCCGGTGATTATGGAGCATTGCCAGAGGCTCGTCACAGGAGACCCGAAGACGGATATCTATCAGTTCCTCAGGAGGGAGTTCATAAGCCGTCCCCTCGAAAGGGGGCTCAGCATCTGCAGCGGATCGGGAGAGTTCGAGAGGGGGCTGATCGACAGTGGCATATGCAGGTCCATAGACGCCTATGAGATAGCGGAGGAGAGGGTGAAGGAGGGCGTCAGGAAGGCCCGGGAGGGGAAGTATGCGATAAACTTTCATCTGGAAGACGTGAACAGGGCCGTCTTCAGAGAGAATCATTACGACGTCTTCTTCTCCTGGTCCGCTCTGCACCATATAGAAAACCTCGAAGGCGTGTGCGAAAACGTCGGAAAGGCGTTGAAAGAGGGAGGGCTCGTCGTCGTTCAGGAGTATATCGGTCCCGATCAGTTCCAGTGGACGGAGAGACAGGTATCGATAGCCAACAGGGTTCTACGTGTTCTGCCCGAACGGTTGAGAAGAACCCCCCGGACGGGTGAGGTGCTGACGCGCGTCGAAAGGCCGACCATAGAGGAGATGAACAGCACCGACCCCTCGGAGGCCATACGCTCCAGGGAGATAATCCCCGTTCTTGAAAGGTGCTTCGACATCAAGACGATCAGGTTCTTCGGCGGTCCCCTCTACAATATCCTCTTCAACAGGATAATAGGCAATTTCGATCACGACTCCGATGGAGACGTCGCTGTCATAAAGCTCATACTGCTGCTGGAAGAGATCCTGGTGGAGGAGAAGATACTCGACAATGATTACGCCGTCATCATAGCCAGAAGGAGGTGAGCCGGTCATTCCGCAACAACAACTATCTCCGACGCCAGCAGTTCCTCCTCCCTTATCTCCGGCAGGTTCTCCCTCAGCAGTCTCACAAACTCCTCACCCTCCGGTGGAAGGGCGAAGGTCTGGAGGAAGAGCTCTTTTATCGAGTAACCCGCGTCTTCGAAGAGTTCCCTGAAGGTCAGCTCGGTGAAAAACCTTATATGGGTTCCTGAGAGGATGCTGAAGGGCACATAGTCCCACCTGCCCTGCAGCACCTCCCGGACAACGGCCCAGTTGGCTATATTCGGCGTGCATGCGATGAACACCCCGCCGCTCCTCAGGTGCCTCCTCAGGCCCCTGACGACCTTCCAGGGATCGTACAGGTGTTCCAGGACGTCACCGCAGACGATGCAGTCATAGTCATCAAGCATCCCCCTTTCGATCACCCCTTCGATGTCCCCTTCGACGACGCGGTCCAGTCTGGCCCTCGCCGCGGCTGCAAGGGAGCCGTCGAGCTCAACGCCCGTAACGGCGCATTCCTGCCGCCTCTTCAGCATCTCGCCGAAGAGCCCCCTCGCACAACCTACGTCGAGTACATTCCGGGCATCCCGCGGCACGTATGACAGGAGGTCCTCCCTGCCGCTCTCATGGCAATCACCGTAGCGGTGGACATAAACCCCCCTGGCAATCCCGAAACGCATCCCCCGGTTTCTGATAACCTCCGGCAGCCTGCCCAGGGTGGTGTCCCGGGGCAGTCCTTCCAGCACCTCCCTCCTGAAGGCGAAACAGAAGTCGTCTATCTCCGCCGATTCCGACACCTCATCCCCGAACCTCTCATGGATTCCCATGACCACCCGTCTGAAGACCGAGAGGGTCTGGTAGTAGAAAGGCGGCGCATGCCTCTGGAGCGTCACCCTGCTCTCGTTGCTCACCGGAACGATCACGGAGAGGTCGCTCCGGTCCAGGACCACCCTCGCAAGGTTGAGGACCCCTTCACGGGTGGCGAAGAGGTCACCGTACATCAATACAAAGACCCCGTGCCCTCCAGCGCGCCTCCCGAGCTCCCCTACCGGGAGGTCCTCCCTCACCCGGTACAGGTCCAGCATCCCCTCTTCACCGTGCAGCAGCAGGTGCCTGCTCACCCGCTCAGCCGTCTCACCCTCCATCCCGGTGAACCCCCCGTCCCTGATCATGAATACCGCTATCCTGTCCATGAAAGACCCCTGACGATCCTCCTCCGGTGGCAGAGACTCTCCGTCATCTCCCGCAGCCCTCCCCGAGGTCGTCGATCACGGCCGTCCTCTTTCTGTAACCCCTGCTCCTCCTTCCGTGGAGGGAGATGATCACCAGTGAGAGGGCGCCGAGTACGGAGAGGATGACCCCTCCGCGGAACGACCATGGTTGATAGTAAAACAGGACCTCGCTCCGCCCGGGCTTCAGCACCACACCCCTGAGGAGCCCGAAGACCTTTATGATACGCTTCTCCCTGCCGTTGACCTTCACCCTCCAGCCGGGATAGTAGAGGTCGCTCAGCACAAGCACTCCCCCACCTGACCGGACGTCGATCCTTATCCTCTCTGGACCGTATCGGACGATCCTCACCCCTTCGTCTCCGTCTCCACTCAATCTCAGACTCACCCCCTCCTCTGTGAGGGCCGTCTTCCTGAAGTCATGCCCGTCCTGGAGCCTTGCGATGACCTCAGCCAGCCCCTCCACCGCCTCTGCATCCCTGAGCAGGAACGCCCGGGGCATGACATTGCCGTTCTCGTAGAGATGGAGGCCCCCGAATTCACCCCTGTACCTGATGAAAGGGAGCTCACCTTCATACAAGGTCAGGAGCCTCTGATAGAGGCCTTCCTCCGCGTCCCTCCCCCTGGAGAGGCCGAAATTGCCCAGCGCCACGTCTCCACCGCCGCTGCCCGATCCTTCGAGGGTTATCAGCACCTCCCGCCCCATGTATTCCGAGACATCTATCCAGAGGTCCTTCCATCCCTCCCCGCCGCCGCGGAGGCTGACCTCCCTGGTCATCTCACCGACCGTAACCGCTATGGTGCATGCAGTGTCTGAGCCGGCATCCCTCAGGGCGAGACCCACGAAGATGTAGGGTTCCGTCACCCTCGCTCTGACCCTGTATCTGAAATCAAGGGGAAAGAAGAGGGAAAACCTCCTCTCGCCGTCCTTTGAGTAGAAACCATAGGTCAGCCTCCCCCTGACGCGATGGGAGACCATCTCCCTGAAGAGCCTGATCCACCGCAGGGAGTCAACGTGGAACCTCAGGGCCTTCCCGAGCCTCTCCGGTGCCAGCTCCTCCCTGCTGAGGATGTATCTCACGCCAAGGAGGTCTGTCCACGGAGAGGCGGCGGCGAGCAATGCGTCCGGTCCGTTCGTGTAAGGCACGCTGAAACTCACGAGGTTCTCAAAGTATATATAATAATCGCCGGGGATCAGGACGTCAATACCCCTCAGGTCATACAACCCCAGGGCGTTACTCACCAGTGGCGGGACAGCCCCGGCATCACCGACCATCCTGTAGGGGGACTCCCCCTCCATCACCCCCATATATGGGGGGGCTCTGTAGGGAAACGCCCTCTCGGGATGGTCTTTCGGCATGTAAAGGAAGAGCTCCAGGCCCATCGCAGCCAGCAGGACCGCCCCGAATATCGGCCTCCCTCCGAAGAGACGGTACAGGAGTCCGAGAAGCAGCACGCCTGCCAGGCTGACGGCGAGGACCTCCCTGAGATACACCCCCACATCCTCCGGCGCCCTGAGGGAGAGGAAGAGGAAATAGAGTACGAGCACCACGAGGGTCAAGGGGAGGGCGAGGCGGAACCCGCCCCCCTCTTTACGGATCAGGTCGTCAACAGCGGTGGCGGAGATCACGGCCAGCGAGAAGTAGAGCATGGAGTTGTATTTCAGGAAGTTCATGCTCCCGAATACGGGAAGGCCCGCCGCCAGATCGGCAGGGAGCAGTCCGTAGAGCTGTGCAAAGAGGAGCACGGAGAAGACCGTGAAGGGGAGTGTCTGGAGGAGGAGCCTCCGGCTCGTGATCACCACGAAGAAAAGGAGGAGCACGGTGATGCCCGAATAGAAGATCATGGCCTTCGGCTGCCACTGGAGCCAGGACCCGTGGAGATAGTCCTTCCACCCCAGGAAGAGGGGCTGCCAGAGTGATACAGAGGTTACGAGGGGGAGGGTATGGGTGGCAGCGCCTGTCCGTATAGCCCTTGCAATGGGCGAGGCCCGGCTGTAGAGCTCCAGGAAGGGCAGGACCGCGACGGAGGCAAGGAGGATACCGAAGGCGGCGGCCGCCAGGACCCTCCCTGCACCGGCAGCCATCCCCCTGATCCCCCGACGGGTGATACCCCTGTACGATGCATAGAGGAAGAGGAGGGTCAATCCCATCACCACCTCCGGGACCTTCCCCCCGAATATACTGAACGCTATGGATAGGCTGAGGGGGGAGAGCCCCGCCCCCCTCCTCTCCCACCTCTCGTAGAGGTAGAAGTGGAGCGGGATGTACATCACGGTGGCGAGGGGATGGAGGTTGATCAACCATATGGAGTAACCGCAGAGCATGAAGAAGGCGGCGCCGGTGAGGGAGGCGATCCCTGAAAGCCCCCTCTCCGTCAGGAAGAGGAAGGCGAAGAGCCCCATCAGGAAGAGCCTCAGCAGATAGTAGAGGTCCTGGTGGAGGGGGGAGGGGCTGATGTTCAGGAGGACCTTGAGGGGGTTGAATATCTCCTTGTTCAGATCCCCGGTGAGGGGCATGCCCAGACCCTCACGGGGATTCCACAGTGGAAAGCCACCTTCCCTCAGGAGCTTCTCTATCAGGTAGGGCGCCGGCTCGTTCACCCATCCACTGCCGCCGACGTCGTAGGAGAAGGGCCTCTCCGGAGCATAGCCCCCGAAGCCGTAGGGACCGGTGGGCGTTGCACCGGGCAGGAGGGCGGACGTGGAGAGCGTCCTGCCAGAGAAGATTATGTCCGAGAAGAAGACGGCGAGCAGTGCCAGGAGGACTGCAGGATATCCTATCTTCCTTGTCCGCTTCAATCTCCATCCGTTCGAACTCTGTATTGACCGGGGTCACAGGAATTATACCAGAATCAGGAAGGAGACGATCAGCAGGCGGAGCCGGGGCTGGAGTGACCGCGAACGACACGACGGCAGAAGTCCTGGGTGGAGGCCCGGGCCTCCACCCCGGAGCAGGCAGAAACCGGAAGCTCTATCACCACTCCCCGATGATGGTGGATTCAAACATCGCCTCCCAGGTGAGCGAGGGGTCCGCAGTGTAGTTGGCTGCGTTGAAGCTGAAGGCGTAGACGTTGAAGTTTCCGGGGATACTGGAGATCCAGAATATGCCGTTAGTGTTCGTGGCAGAGGTGACGCTGGAGACATCTATCACGTTGACGACGTGGGGCAGGTTTAGAAAGCCCGTACTGACAGGATTTCCATACTCATCCCAGTGTCCATAGAAGAAGGGACCTCCCGCATTGCTGGGTGCAACGTTTGCTCCCCAGTCAGCCGGGCCCCATGCCCAGAGCACTATCCTGCTCTCGCCGTTTCCGCTGAGGTAGACCCTGCTTATAACTGAATCAAGCTCATCGTCAGGGTCTGCCGTGGGTGACTGGTTATTCGTGGTACGTTTTGCGTAGTAGAGGGCATGGTTGTCTATCTCCTCCCTGTCGTCACCAGACTGATAAAATCCTCTTACATAAACAGATAGTGAACTGCTCAGGCCACCCTCGATATGGATCATCGGGATGCCGTTCGCCGCACCCTCAAGGAGCCTCACGTAATAGACGAACCCTGTGAGGCAGTTGGCGCTCGAGAACGGATACCCAGGGTCGGTGGGCCACGAGTTAGTAGCAGAGGTGACCACATCTACGGTCATGAACCCCCTGTAGTAACCGCCGTCCGTGAGCTGTGAGAGCTGCCCTGAGCTGGCTCCCGCAATTATCGACCCCATGTCACTCACCCACGTCTCGCCGCTTGAGAGGGTGACGTTCCCGTAGAGGTCAACGAGGTTTCCGTCTATATCCCAGAGCTCCCAGTGGATCGTTAAGGCGCTACCACATAAATTCCGCACCACCGTGAGGGTGTTGTGCACCGTCGAGATCCCCTGCTCCATCAGGGGCACGACCAATGTGGCGGCCCTCACCTGATCTGGTATCCCGAAGACCGCCTCCCCCTTCCCGTGCGACAGGCTGAGGAAAAGGGAGAGCACCACTGCTATAAGGATCATCCTCTTCATAACCGACCTCCCTGTAAAAATAGAGTTGTCTGATGCGTTAACAAAACCTGCCGCCTCAACTCTCCAACCATCACATCCGGTTGCGCAACGGCCTGCTCTTCGTCCATCCCCTCAACCGAATACCGGAACACTCCCTGGACCCGTACCCGTTCCCCTCTCACCCCCTTTCCTGTATAGAAGGATTCTGAAATCCCGAACTATAAAAAGCTTATCACCAACCGTCTCTGCTGTCAAGGTAAAATTCACAGTGGATGAATTTTTACCTTGACAAAACCGGGGTTTTATGGTTTAATGACAGTGCAGTCTCACCTCAGTGCCATAACCCGCGGGGATAAAGACGGTTCTGCAGAGAATATACTCTCCGGGCAGGAGAGCACCTTTCCGAGGGCGACCCACAGGGAGGCATGCACCGGACGGCAGCTCCTCCGTTCTCTCTGGAGCATCCGATGAATCCCCCCTGTTTTGTGACGGCAGGTGCTCTGCTCTCTACGGTAAGGCTCGGGCTGTAAACCTCGACAGGATCATGGCAAGGGGGTGAGAAGATGAGATGAGTTGTGCCGGGCCTTATGGAAGAACCTCAAAAGGACAAAAAGGGGAGGTGTACAATGAGACGTTATGCAATAGGGGGATGTCTCTGGATTCTTCTGTTGATGTTATCGGTGTTTACGGCAAGGGGGGTGCAGGCCGCCACCCTCTGCGTTGAACCCACCGGTGCAGACGGTTGTTACACCACTATCCAGGACGGGGTGGATGCATCATCTGCCGGGGATACCATAGAGGTGAGGCCGGGGACCTATTTCGAAAACGTCGTCGTTCCTGCCGGGAAGGACGGCCTCACCATCACAGGTGCTACCGCCGGTGTGTGTCCGTTCCCGTATATATGGCAATGCAGGGATTGGCAGGAGACGGCGCCGGCGGACCCTGACGATGTGATCGTGGATGCCTACAATGGCTGCAGCAACGAAGAGGGGTTCGATATAGCCTCAGACAACGTCACCATCAGCAACCTCACGGTGAAGCTCGCCTGCAATATCAACAACATCTACTCAACCGGCGACTATACGGTGATCGACAACGTCCATTCCATCGGAGCCGGATGGTGTGGTGTATATTTTGACGGTGCTTACCCGACCATCACGAACTCGATGGTCAACGGAAACCTCGACTGCGGCATCTACAGCAACGGGGCATACACCACCGTCACGGACAACAGCATCATGAACAACGGCGGCTATGGCATAGTTGTCCTCCCGCCCGCGTCTCAATCTACCATTATAACAGGCAACACCGTCTACGGAGCGGGTTATAGTTGTATCTATATGTACGCGAGTGACGACTCGATCATAACTGGCAACGACATCGGGGTCTGCGCTTACAACGGCATCTTTACGGTCGACAGCCGGGGCATCAACGTCTCGAACAACGAGATCCGCTCCGCCGTGGATTCGGGCATCACCATGGCGAATGCAGATGGCTCGGTAGTGGACGGCAACTTCATGAGGAGCATCGATGGCTTCGGGATCTTAATTGACGGGGACAACATAACCGTCTCAAACAACAACGTAGGGGGTACGATATTCCTCGTCGGCTACTTCATCTCATGCAGCAGCACCTGCGGTACAGGCACGGTCACGAACAACTACGCCGGATATAACACTTCGGGCGGAGGGTTCTTCCTTTTTATTGACGGCTGGACCATAGCGGGGAACACCTCCGAGTATAACTACACTTACGGGTTCCTCATCGTTGGTGACGACAACATCGTAAACAACAACATCGCAAGATACAATGGAGTCCTCGCAGCAGGCTTCTTTGTCAACGGCGGCGGCAACACCCTCACCGGAAACACCGCGGAGTACAACAACTCAGCCGGGTTCTATATCAATGCCCCTGACGGAGGCACCAACACCCTCTCGGACAACACGGCGACAGACAACTATTTGACCGGTTTTCTCCTGGACGGCGGCACAGGATCAGGCCTCACCTTCAGCGGAAACACGGCTGATACAAACGGCGAAGGCATCGCCATGCAGATGTCCGATGGGTCCGGCACGATCTCCCTCACCGACAACACGGCCTCGGCCAACCACAGCAACTACTGCAGCGACTACAACGCCAATATAGACACCTTCACAGGCAACCTCTCCGACGGCTCGGCGATCGGGACTCCGCTTCCCGGCTGCGAGATAAACTGAGCATCACCGGGCCGGGCCTTACACGACGAACCTCAAGGAGGCGGGCCTTCCGGCCCGCCTCTTTCACCCGGATACCTTACCGGCTCTCACCGGGCAGGCAATGTGAGGCCCGGGGCAGGGGAGCTTTATCTTGTCTTTGACGGATCGGAAGGGCCATAATATTTACGGAGATCACCCCGAGAAGGAGGTATTATGAAGAAGGCATGGTGGTTTACGGCGGGCTTCTTTGTAATGGTGGTTCTGCTGACTTCAGGCGCTGTTTTTGCAGAGGGCGGCAGACACCGGGGAGGGGACGACCGGGTCCTCGTGGAGATGGATGACGGAGAGATTACCATGGCAGAGTTTCAGGAGATGATAGACGGTCTCCCGCCCCAGAGCCGCACGAAAGTAAACATCGGACACCTCGCCAGGGAGCGGTTCCTGGAGGAGATGATCAGGACAAGGCTCTTCGTCCGGGAGGCAAGGCGCTTGAAGATGGACGAAAGGAGTGATGTAGCCGCTGCCATTAAGGCTGCGATCGATACCGTCCTGAGCCGCTATTATCTCAAGGAGCATGTCCTGAACAGGATCAGGGTCACAGAGGAGGAGATAAAGGCGTATATGGAGAAGAACCCTGAACGTTTCCAGACCCCCGAGACCGTTCGGGTGAGACAGATACTGATACGGGTTCGGAAAGATGCAACGACGGATGCCGTAGAGGCAGCCCGAAGGAAGGCCGAAGAGATCCTTGCCAGGGCCAGGGCGGGAGAGGACTTTGTCACGCTCGTCAATGCCTATTCCGAGGATGAGCATACCAGAAGAAGGGGTGGAGACACGGGCTATGTGAAGAGAGGGAAGATGGGGAAGGAGTTTGATGACACGGTGTTCAACCTGAAGCCCGGAGAGGTGAGTCCCGTCGTCAGGACCCGTCAGGGTTTCGGTATCTTCAAGGTCGAAGAGAGAAAGCCCGCAAGCACCCTGACCATCAAGGATGTAAGACCGTATATAACCTCGCGACTGAAGGCCGAGAAAGAGCGCGCCGCCATAGAGGCGATTACCAGAGAACTGATGCAGCGTTACAAGGTCAGGATCCATAGAGAACTGCTGAAGGAAGCAGAATGATCTCCCTGCACCATCGTGGTCAGGGAGTGGGTTCTGCAACGGAGCACGGGTGGAGAAGGTGTCCTGGAAAGGCGGGGCTGCCGCCGGAAGGGGGATGCCGGGCTATCTGCTCTCTGTGAGAAACCTGTGTCTCCACCCTCCTGAGCGGTAGACCCACCTGTCCGAGATCGTCTGTTTGTACGACTTCTGGAGGAAGGGCATCATGCACTCCACTGCAATGTACACGAGCCCCTCCTCACCCTCGACCACGACCTTCCTTGTCTCCACAGAGATGCACCTGAACTTTCCCGCAGCCTTTGCCCTGTATTCAGAGAAGGGCATGGAGTCCCTCTCCAGCTCGAGCTCGTAGGTGAATCCGTAATCCCCGTCTATCAACCTCTTTGTCCAGTAGAGCTCCGCCGTCTTCCTGAGCGAGGCCTCCGGATCAACGGATTTCTCAGGGGCCGTAGCACACCCTGCCGGGAGTGCCAGAACGAGCATGCCGAGCACGATCAGTGAGGCCCTGATCGAGTTCATTCTTCCTCCTGATGCGTTTTATCGGGATTCTTCAGCACCCCGGGTGCAGTACAGCCTCCTATCTCCACCACCAGGGCGGCTGCACTCCACCGGCCTGGACATCCACTGGTCCGCTCACCGAGACGTTGTTGCCCTCGTTCGTCTCGACGACCACATCCTGATAGTCGGCCATCACCTTTATGTAGTACGTCCCTGCAGAGGTGTTCGAGGGAATGGTGAGCCTCGTATTGTCCGTGGATGTCTCACCTGGGTCGAGATCGGCTGATTCGACGGGTGTCTCTCCTCCTCTCCA
This sequence comes from Nitrospirota bacterium, assembly GCA_015492515.1. Lineage (GTDB taxonomy): Bacteria > Nitrospirota > Thermodesulfovibrionia > Thermodesulfovibrionales > JdFR-85 > S146-64. The sequence goes on along the minus strand of WGEZ01000119.1, from coordinate 6,827 downwards.
CCACCACCAACTACCTCCTCCGCCTCCGTCTGTCACAGGCACATCCCTTGAACCGAGAAGAACGTCATCAGGCCCTATAGACGGGTTGTTGTCCGAAGAGAGATAGAACCCCGCCTTCGATGAAGGAGCGGTCTGGTCGCCCTGGTTCGTTATCGAGTTGTTGACGTATATGCTGCCGCCGGCTGTGGCGGAAGAAGGTGCCGACAGCTGTGTGACCAGGAGGTCGGGACCGCTGCCTGAAGGCGTCCCCTCGAAGTCCACCCCGGCCACATCGGCGCCGCTTATCGTCACATCCCTGCTCGCCGGGGTGAAGGAATACCCCGACATGCTCGGCGTCACCGTATAGTTCCCGTTCGGCAGCCCTGTGAAGCTGTAGTTGCCTGAGGCGTCCGTCGTCGTCGTGCCGCTGGCGTCACCGCTCAGGGTCATCGTCACTCCCGCCAGAGGACCGCCGCCGCTCTCCGTTACCGTACCGGAGATGGAGTAGGTCCCTGCAGCACCGCATGAGGGGAACTTGAAGGAGCCGATGCGGGTCTTCCAGCCCGCCACGCTGGTGGTTGAATAGTACTCCTGTGTGTACCAGAAGGTACAGTCGTCAGAGGGGTCCACGGCCATCATGCTGTAGTCTCCCCAGCGGCCGGAGGAATGCAGCTGTGAACCACCGCCTGCGATCAGCGTCGCCTCTCCCTGAGGCAGTGTGCCGAGTGTGTCGCCCGCCAGGCGTCCGGTATACCGTATGGACGGATAGGTGGTGGTACCGGAGACGCTGTAGCCGAGGGCGATGTTGCCCTCGCCGTCCATGGCGATGCTGCCCATCCAGCGGTCTGTGCTGTCAGGAGAGAAGGTCCCCTGCTGGTATATGGACCACGTAGAACCGGACTTTCTGAGTTCGTACCACCGGATACCCGCCCTGTTCGTGCCATCTACGTCGACGGTATGATTCGTGACCATCGTCTCGTAACTGCCGAAGTTGCGGTACTGCAGCCTGTACATCAGCCGGTCAGAGATGGCGTCAACTGAAGGCGAAGTGATGCCTGGCTGGGGGATACAGTTCCTGTTGTAGCTGCACATGTTGGAATCGAACGAAGCAGTGGCCAGCAGGGTCGGGCCTGTGAACGTGGAGTCGGCCGGTGTGGTCCAGTCCACATGGAACTCCCAGACCTCGAGCTGATCCTGGGTATAACCCCAGGCATCATCATCGAACTGTACGAAATAGTTGGGTGCACCGCTCGGCGGAAGGGTCGACCCGTCAAGGTCCGAGGGGAGCATTCCGCCGAGCCATGGGTCCACGGGATAGAGATCAAAGTAGACGAAGCGCGCAGATTGACCGTTGAGCATCTTGTCACGCTCGAAGACATAGGCACCACCACCTGCCCACCCGCCTGAATCGAACTGGTTGACGGACATGTAGTACCCATCAGGCCAGACCCCGAACTTCGGGTAATCGTTCATCTTGGTGTTATGCACCAGGAAGGCATACCGGTACCAGGCACCCGTGGGGTCACCGGTCTGGGAGATGGCTATGCACTGGTAGAATGGTCCGCTGGGGTAGTTTGGAAGGGCGAACTGGCTCAACAGCCAGCGGTCGGCAAGATGGTCGTAAAGGACGATCGGATCCCCGTCATTCTGTGTCTCGCAGGGGCCTCCGAAACCGCTCCATAGGGTGTTGATGTCGGCAGGACCGTAGAGAGTGTTACCGTTCTTATCCCAGATGGCGAAGGAGGCATTCACTGTCTGGACGTAGTGGTTAGGGCCAACGTCGCCGTTTGTGTCAGGCGGCAGTACACCGTTGACGTTGCCGATGCCGTCGAAGTTCTTGATCGGTGAAGGCATGGCCGGGAAGGGCTGCTGCTCCTGAAGGACTGGATCGAGTGGTCCAGGTACATCCTGAGGGATGACCGGGAGTTTCCCGGTCAAGGGAAACATCGGGACCTCCCGGACAGGCCCCTGCGGCGCCGGCAGGAGCGGTTCCATCGAACGGAGAGGCGGTGAGGTGTCGTTCTTGACTGAATAACCGACAACGGGCTGCAGGTCCGCCGCTCCTGAGGCAGGCACGAATGGATAAACCAGAAACAGGATCGATAAAAAGACGAACACCGGCATCCTGGAAAGATCCCTCTTATCAGGTGACATCCGTCTCCCTCCTTATCGTTCTGAGTTCTGTACGTCGGTCAGGCACCACGCTCAAACGACGTCCTGACGACGATTCATATCAGGATTTCACAAAGGCAGGCCTCACCTACCTATATAAAGCGACAGCGCTTTCTGGTTGTTCGTCTCATCACTCTCGGCGACCTGGTCGTCGGCATCGACCTTCAGGATAATATAGTAAAAGTTGTGGACCGGATAACCGCTGAACACACCCTCTAACGTGTTGGTGAGTGTTGCACCGGCGTTCAACCCACTCACCTGCCAGGTGAAGAGGAGGGTGTCATTGGGGTAACCGCCGAATCCCGGTCCGATCTGGTCGTCCACCGAGAAATAGCCCTTCACCGTGAAGGAGCCGGCTGCGTCGGTCCCCTGATTCTTGATCGTGATCGTCGTTGTGAAGGGTGTGTTGTTCTCACAACAGTTACCGAGGGAGAAGCTCGTAATCACCAGGTCGGTGTTGCCGCCGGCCACACCGGTCCCCGAGAGGGGCACATCCACATCCCGGTCATTGGACGGGACGGAGAGGTTCCCCGCAAAGTTCCCTCCTGAAGGGGGCGTGAACCTCACCGTGATGGTACAGCTTGCACCTGGAGCAAGGGTCTGGTTGTCCGCACAGGTCCCTCCCGCTCTGGTGAAGCCCGTGCCCGTGACCCCTATTGCACCGAGTACGAGGTCGGCGTTGCCGTTGTTGCTCACCGTCACGGTCCGGTCAGAAGAGCCTCCCACAGTCACGTTACCGAAGTTGACCGCCGTAGGGTCAACGGCTATCGCGGGCTTCGGTACATTGGAGTCGAGCCCCGTTACCGACTGAAGCTGCAGACCCCCTGCATCCGTGTAGAAGACGTACGCCGTGGCCGAGAGGGGATCAAAGGAGAGGCTCACGTCGGGGCTTGTGGCATTATCAGCAACCTTCTCCGGATTGGTCGTCAGCCCCGTGATCGTACCGGCGTCAACGAGGCTGTTGGCCGTATCCCTCACCTCGATATAGACGTTGAAGGTGCCACCGCCACTGTCTTCAGAGTAGGCCCTTATGAGCCAGTCCTCTGCACTGTAGTAAAAACTGTCCGAGCTGTCCGACCACACCGTGGCGGTGATGGTGAAGACAGCCGCCACCAATACGCACCCCAAGATGAGCACCTTTCTCATCTCTGCCTCCTTTTTTCAGACGTCATCCCGCTGGGCCACCGCATCAGACGTTGGCTCAGCCCGGTAATTTATACCATGCCGTATACACCTGATGATTGCATTCCCCACCCCAGCAACATTTGCAAACATCATGCCAATTAAGGATGTATCGAGAGACCCTTTATTTTCCATGAACCTACTGCGTTCATTAAATCGATTTAACGGCCCCTGCATGGAGCGATGTCAGGGATCCGTCAGTGAGGCTCACAATTTACGTCATCTCTCCTGCAACTCTTCATTAACGATCTTAAATAAACCTTCAGAGGAATGCTCTCACTTCATCTCCACCCTGTAAGCCCTGATGCCGTGGGCCCTGCCGCTCTCCAGGCCGAGGTTGTAGACGACGAGCACGGTGCCGTCCTTCAGCCTGGCAGCCGTCAACCCGTAGGCGCCCTTCGTCTCTTCCCGGGGGATGGAGCGGTATCCGAGCTCAACCCAGGACCCATCGGTGTACCTGTAGACATGCAACCCCCTCATGGAAAGTAGTATCAGCTCTTCTCCGGGCTCTCCATCGATCTCTTCGAGGTCGAAGACGAGCGGTTCTGCTCCTGGGTCGGGTCCGGAGGAGGCGACCGGCTCAAGGTCCTCTCCACTCCACCTGAAGGCCCTGACAAGCACCCTCGCGCCTTTGCCGATCTCGGAGAGCTTGAAGACCGCCTCATCCCTTCCGTCGCCGTCGATGTCGCCGCTTCCCACGGAGGAGGCGACCAGATCTCCGATGAAACCGGTGCTGTAGTGCTCGAAGCCTCCCCTGCCGTCGCCCAACCAGAGTATCTTCTTTTCCGTCTTTATCGTCGTCATGGGTGCGACGAGTATATCCATCAGGCCGTCGCCGTTGATATCCGTAACAGCCATCGAGTCACCGAAGAACCGGTCGCTCTCCTCCAGGACCCTGACCTCCCAGCCCTTTCCTTCCCTGTTTATACCTGTGAGGATCCCTTTCAGGAGGTCCTCTTCACTGCTGCCCGGCTGGCCGGGCGCCTCTGACAGGGCCGTGATATCCAGCCACCCGTCACCGTTTATGTCGGAGAGGGTCAGGGTCCGTGAACCGAAATCCCTCCTCACGGGGAAATCCCCCTCCACAAACCCCCTCTTCCCGTCTCCAAGGAGGAGGATCACCCTCTCACCATGGGAGGCGAGGGCTATGTCGGGACGGCCGTCCCTGTTGACGTCACCGACTGCGACGGAGCCGTAGTTGTAATCCTCCAGCGGTGGAAAGGTGTATCCGCCGTCGAGCCATCTCTCTCCCGCAGGGTCCCGGAGGAATACAGAGGGCCTCTTCATCGCGGGCTCGGCCTTCCTCGGCGGAGGGGCGACGATGTCTGGGAAGCCGTCACCGTTCATGTCGGCGAGGACGAGGTTCTGACGCCAGAGCCCGTCCTTCGGGAGCCCTCTCGACAGATCGGTGAAGGTGATGGAACGGTCTCCGGTCTGCTTCAGGGTTCCTGCACAACCGGAGAGGATGACGGCGATGGATATTATGGATATAACCGAGCGCATGGCTGTATGGAGCCGCTGTGGGTTCACGGCTCCCTCCTTTGTGCGGCCATGAGCCTCATCTTCCTGACGATCTTCCCCTCCTTCTCCTCCTGGTAGACGAGGGCAACGATCGAACCCTTTCGGATATCACCGCAGCCCTTCAGACCCCTGCCGGGATCGAAGACCGTCTTATCCGAGAGGTGGAAGGTGACCTTCTCACCCTTCTGACGTGTATTCTCGAGGGTTATTACTCCCTTGTCGCAATCAGCGGTATCCACCCATCCCATGAAGAGCCTGCCTTTCCGTGCCGAACCGTCTGCCTTTCCGGTGCCGGCAGCCCTCCTCGCCCTGTATTTCACGACCCTGGCGACCTTCCTCCCCTCATCATCTTCGAAGCGGATCAACACCACCCCGCCCGGGGCGATCTCCTCACAGCCCTTCACATACCTGTACTTCGTCTCCCTGTCGAGGTGGAAGAGGACCTCTCCGTTACGGCCCCTCACCTTCATCTCACCGGTATCGCAATCCACTGCCTTCACCGTACCGAAGAACCCGAGCCCCCTTATCTCGGAGATCTGCCCGGCCATGGCATGGCCTGATATTCCAAGGACAACTACGATCATCAACACCCTGAAGCAACGGAAAAGAGCCCTTATCACTGCCTTACCTCCTTGTCGTTTGATGGAATCCACCCTCTCTGCTCACCCTCCGGCATAATATAGCATAAATGACCGGGTATTGACAAACCATCCGGCAACCTTAGCAGGGATCACACAAAAAGAGGGATGGGCCCTCGGGCCCATCCCTCTGATGGTCAGATCCTGCTTCAGACTACTGTAGTATCAGTAGACTCTGTGTATGGGATGTATCACGTCCCAGGTGGCAGCCACGGTGTCACCCTCTGCCCTCTGGTACGACCATCCAAGGACACCCTCGATGGCATAGTATGTAGCAATATTGAGGAACCAGCCGAAGCCCGCCTTCGGGTAGCCTGCATGTATTGAAGCAGGGACGTAGCTCTCGACATCGATGATGTTCAGCTCGTCAGGCACCGGTATATCGAGAGAGATGCAGTCCTCATCCTCGTTACAGATATACCCGGTAAGAAATCGAGCAGGGTCGTTGTTACCGTACATCAGTATCCACCAGTTCCATGTCTCGGGCTTGTCGTTCAGTATAAAGTACCTGGGGAAGAGTAAGCTTGCAGTGGGACATTCATTAACTACTCCATCGTTGTCTATGTCCGCCGGGTCATACTCGCAGAGATCGGTATCGTCTACAGCAACGTCCGCGTAGTAGAGCCCCCACTCTTCAGCGGCGAAGCCGTTGAACCCCGAGGCGAACCCCCTCGTGAGGTCGACAAGGTATACCCAGGGCACAAAGGTATAGTTCGGCCGCGCACTCAGATTCATAAATATCGCGTAACCGACATAGTAGTCCCTGCCGCCTATCGTCATCTCGAGGGCCGCCTGCTGTACCGGTGACATACCTGCCACCAGGCTCTGACAGTCCCCCACGAGCGCATCCGGATCGGAGCTCGTCCAGGAGACCACGTCGTCGTATATGATGTCACTCTCAACGGTGGCGACATACAGGGCAGCACTGGCACCGACGTAGAGGACATCTGCGATCGTCCAGAGGGTGTTCATCGTCCCGCCCTTCTCGCAGATGATGGGGAAGGTCACATCCGTGCCGGGAACGTCGTCAACAACACCCAGGACCGCATGGGACGTCCCCTGAAAACCGATTATAAGAGCGGCTGCAAGAGCCAGCATGATAACCAATTTCTTCATGATTACTTCTCCTCCTTCGTTAAAATTCTCTTAGTCAACGACTAAGAACCTTCAAGACAGTTGATCGACAGGTCACCTCCCTTTCAAAGAATTGAGTATCACCCCCTTTGACCTTAAAATTTAAGTTTATCCGGAAAAGAGACAACCGTCAGGGTCGAGCGAACCGTGTTCACTCCTTCCTTTCGGAAATTTATGCTGCCTGCCACAATCGGTTTTGTC
>WGEZ01000118.1 GCA_015492515.1 Nitrospirota bacterium | reverse complement strand
CTCTCAGGGAGTGCTGGGTGTCGATATCGAAGGTCCTTATCAAGTCCACCTCGTCGCCGAAGAGCTCGATCCTGACCGGCTCGTCCATATTGGCCGGGTATATGTCGAAGACCCAGCCCCTGCTGCTCATCTCTCCCCGGGCCGATACCAGGGAGACCCGCCTGTAGCCGAGATCGGACAGCCTCTCCAGGAGCCGCTCCCTGCCGACCCTCTCACCCCTGCTCAACCTCAGTATGGGCATCTCCCCGGGCCTCCAGGTGGACTGGAGGAAGGCCCTCACCGAGCCCGCAAGGAGTACGCCCCTGCCGAACCGCCTCACGGCCTCCAGCCTCCGGGCCGTCGAATCGATCCCGTCTCCGTCAGGCAGCAGGAGGTGCCCGTTGCGGTGCCCCGGGTCGAGGAGCTGCCGGTAGAAGAGGACCTCCTTCAGGAGGGTTCCGGCCTCATCCTCCGTGGCCGTCAGGAGCAGATGGCCGCGGTCACGCTGCCGGAGCATCAGGAGGGTGATGAAGAGGGCGGCTGAGGAACCCTTCAGGTTGAAGACATCCTTCGGAGCGCCGAGGTCCCCGGGGACGAGGTCTTTGAAGGGGGAGAGGAGCAACGACCTGATCATGGACTAACAGAACCTCTCGATGATCCTTTCTATGATGGCCGTCGTGGACAGACCCTCCCTGTAGGGGAGGCTGTGGACCTCGCCGACGAGGTCAGCACCGACTATATCCTCGGGCGCCCAGTCACCCCCCTTGACCAGGACGTCGGGCCTGATCAGTCTAATGAGCTCGTAGGGGGTCTCCTCCTCGAATATGGTCACATAATCGACGGCGCCGATCGAGGAGAGGACCAGTGCGCGTTCCTCCTGGGGGATTATCGGCCTGTTGCTCTTGAGCCTTCCCACGGAGGCGTCGGAGTTCACCCCCACGATCAGTACATCGCCGAGGGCCTTCGCCTCCTTCAGGCACTGGATGTGCCCGGCGTGCAGGAGGTCGAAACAACCGTTGGTGAAGACGATCCTCTTGCCCTCGGACCTCAGCCTCCTGGCCTCTGCGGCCATCTCCTCCCTGCCGAGGATCTTTCCGCCGTCCCTCCCGCTGCTCATGACCTCCATCGACTCATGCGCCTCCATCCGTCCTCAGGGCGTTCCTCACCACCCCGGGCAGCTTCCTCGGCCTCAGGTCTCCGGAGACGGCGGCGAGCCTCACGCTGCCTGTGACGAGGAGCTCGTCCGTTCCGCCCCTCCTCACCCTGTGGGCGAAGGAGATGGTTGCGGGTCCTGTATCGGTCAACTCCGTATCCACCATGAGCCTGTCTCCGTATCTGCCCGGCTGGTGGTAACTGAGGGATGCATCGACGACGACGAAGTATATGCCCTCCTCCATCAGCTCTTTCAGGGATACGCCCCTCTGTTCAAAGAACTCGGTCCTTGCGCGCTCGAAGTACCTGAGGTAGTTGGCGTAATAGACGACCCCGGCGCAGTCCGTATCAGCGTAATAGATCCTCACCTCTATGGTGTGGCCGGTCATGGCAGGGTCTTGGGAGAGAAGATCCTGACGAAGTCGTTGTAAAGCGCAAAGGCCATGAGGACGATGAGGATCGCGTAACCGATCCTGTGGGCGATGATCACCGTCCTCTCCTTCAGGGGGCCTCCCTTTATCGCCTCCATCAGGAAGAGCAGCAGGTGTCCGCCGTCCAGGATCGGGATCGGCAGCAGGTTCAGCACGCCGAGGTTCACGCTGAGGAGGGCCATGAACATGAAGTAGGCCAGCAGGCCCGCCGCAGCCGCCTTCCCCGACTCCTTCAGGATGGTGACGGGGCCTCCGATGTTCTTGACCGAGACCCTCCCGGTGATGAGCATGTTGATGGAATCGATGACGAAGAACCCCATCTTGTATGTGGCGATCGCGCCCTTCAGTGGGGCCTCCAGGAAAGACCCGCTGCTGATGGTCTCGAAGATGCCACCGCCGAGCTTCTTCACCCCGATCCTGCCGATGACGATCCTGTTGCCTTCGCTGTCGGTCTCTTCAACAGCCCTGGGCGTTATCCGGAACTCAAGCAGCTCGCCGTTCCTCTTCACGACGAACCTCAGCTCCTTGCCCGGACTCCTGGAGACGATATCCACCATATCAAACCAGGTGGTGACCTCCACACCCTCTATCTCCACCACCTGGTCGCCCTTCTTGAGGCCCGCCTCGTAGGCCGGGTAGCCCTCCTGGACCTCGTCTACGACGGGCATTATCTTGTCCAGCACGGGGACGTTGATGGGCAGCCCTGCAGCCAGGAGGGAGGTGAAGATCACGAAGGTCAACAGTATATTGAATGCAGGCCCTGCAGCCACGATCAGCACCCGCTTGATCAGGGGCTGGTGATTGAAGGCCCGCTCCCTCTCCTCTTCGTCGAGCTCCTCGCCCGGCTCCTCACCGAGCATCTTCACGTAACCGCCGAGGGGGAAGGCGGAGATCAGGTACTCCGTCTCCCCGATGCGCCTGCCCATGACCCTGGGGCCGAAGCCGAGGGAGAACTTCAGCACCTTCACGCCCGAGAACTTCGCCATCATGAAGTGGCCCAGCTCGTGTGCAAAGATGAGTATCCCCAGCAGTATTACCGCTGAAAGTATCGTCAACTCTCCTCCCTTTACCTTTGTCCGTTACACGGGAATACGAGAATACGTCACTCGATGATAGGGGAATACGAAAATGCGTAACAAGCGGAGCATATGGTTTCCCGTATAACCCATTCCCGCATCCTCTTTTGTACTATTCCGCAACCATCTCTCTGAACTTCTCCCTTGCCCAGGAATCCGCCTGCAGAACGGTCTCCAGATCCTTGAGGGGTTGTGCGTCGTGGGCGTCGAGTATCCTCCCTATTATAACAGGTATCTGGGTAAAAGTCATACGGCCCTGTACGAACCTCTCCACCGCCATCTCGTTCGCCGCATTCAGGACCGCCGTCGCCGTCCCTCCCGCCTTCAGGGCCTCATAGGCGTACCTGAGGCAGGGGAACCTCTCAAGGTCAGGCCTCCTGAAGGTGAGCGCTCCCAGCTCCTCGATGCTGCAGGGCCTTATCACCCCTTCGAGCCTCTCGGGGTAGGAGAGGGCATAGGCGATGGGTGCCTTCATGTCGGGGTGCGAGAGGTGGGCGAGGAAGGCGCCGTCGACGAACTCCACCAGGGAGTGGACGATGCTCTGGGGATGGATGACCACGTCTATCCTCTCAGGCTCGAATCCGAAGAGGTAATGGGCCTCTATGACCTCGAGGCCCTTGTTCATCAGCGTCGCCGAGTCGATGGTCACCTTCCTGCCCATCCGCCATGTGGGGTGGTTCAGGGCCTCCTCGGGCCTCACATCCCTCAGCTCCTCGGCGCTCCTGCCGAGGAAGGGTCCGCCCGAGGCTGTCAGCAGAAGCCTCCTTATCTCCTTCCTGTCACGGCCGTGCATGCACTGGAAGAGGGCGCTGTGCTCGCTGTCGACGGGGATCAGGCCTGCGCCGTGCTCTGCCACGGATGAGATTATCAACGGCCCTGCCATCACCAGCGACTCCTTGTTTGCAAGGCCGACGGTCTTCCCCTCCCTGATGGCGGAGAGGGTGGGGAGGAGCCCTGCCGAGCCTGAGATGGCGGAGAGCACGAAGTCAGCCTCGGGGAGTGCCGCCAGGGCGCTGACCCCATCAGGGCCTGAGAGGACCTCCCTGATGCCGGAGGCGGCCTTCAACACCTCGGCCCTGCCCGGGTCGGCCACCGCCACCGCCAGGGGCCTGAACCTCTCGATCTGTCTCTGCAGGAGCTCGATGTTCCGGCACGATGCAAGGCCGACCACCCTGAACCTCTCGGGATACCTCTGTATCACCTCGAGGGCGGCCCTGCCGATCGAGCCCGTCGAACCCAGTATGGTGACCTGTTTCATCCTCTGCCTCTCCGGAGAGGGGCTCCACACTGTCCGTTCCCCGGCATCTGCCCCATGAGCCCTGTCCGGTGATGCCCCCTATGCAACGAACCTGACAACCACATACACCACGGGTGTGACGAAGATCATGCCGTCTATCTTGTCAAGGACCCCGCCGTGGCCCGGCAGCAGGGAACCCGAGTCCTTCACCCCTGAGTCCCGCTTGAACATGGACTCTGCAAGGTCTCCCGCGATGGTGACCCCGCCGATCAGGAGACCGAGGAAGAGGGCCTGCTGGATACCGAGGGCCTCGATCAGCAGGACCTTAACCAATACCCCGGTCAACGCCCCTCCCGCCAGTGAGCCAAGGGCTCCGATGACGGTCTTCCCGGGGCTCACCGCTGGATAGAGCTTCCTCTTGCCGAAGGTCTTGCCCAGGTAGTAGGCGAGGCTGTCAGAGGCCCAGACAGTGGCCATGATCAGCACTATCCACTCAGGGCCGGCCTCCCTCACCGTGACCAGAAGGCTGAGGACGAGGGGGATGTAGAGGAAACCGGTGAGGACCGGTGCGATGTCAGAGAGGGCCCCCGACGGTCCCCTCCGGTGATCGAAGAGCCTCAAGAGCACCACGACGGCGAAGAAGGCGGTGACGAAGAGCTGGATATGGTCCCCGCCTCTGTAGACGAGATAGAGGAGGGTCACGCCTGAGGCCGCCCCAAAGAGGCTGAACCCCCTCCCCACACCGTACATCGAGTAAAACTCCATCTGTGCAATGAAGGATACCACGGAGAGGAGTCCGAGGAAGAATACGGGCGGCAGTCCCATGATGTAGAGATACAGAAGGGGCAGCAGTATGAGTGCAACGATCTCTCTGTTTATCTTCATTACTGGAGTCTCAAAGAGGGTGTTACGGTCCCAAACCTCCTCTCCCTCCGTTGATAATCCTGTATTGCGAAGAGGAACTCCTCCTTGCTGAAGTCCGGCCAGAGGGTCTCGGTGAAGTAGAGCTCGGCATAGGCGCCCTGCCAGAGGAGGAAGTTGCTCAGCCTCTTCTCTCCGCTCGTCCTTATGATCAGATCCACCGGTGGGAGCCCCGCCGTGTCAAGGAGCATCCCGAAGCCCTCCTCGTCCATCTCGTCGGGGCTCAGCCCCCGGGAGAGGGCCTTCCTCACGGCCCTCACGATCTCGTCCCTCCCTCCGTAGCTGAGGGCGGTGACGAGGGTGAGCCCCTTGCCGCTCGAGGTCATCTCCTCTGTATCGGCGATGACCTGCTGTATCTCGAAGGGGAGCTTCTCCCGGTCACCGATCATCCTGAACCTGATGCCCTTGCCGAGGAGGTCGGCGATCTCGGTGGTGAGGTAGAAATGGAGCAGCTCCATCAGTGTGGCCACCTCCTCCTCGGGCCTCTGCCAGTTCTCCAGGGAGAAGGCGTAGAGGGTGAGCACCTCGATGCCGACCTCCTGTGCGGCCTTGATTATGTCCTTGGTCCTCTCGGCCCCCCTGCGGTGACCTTCCACCCTCGGCAACCCCCGGAGCTGCGCCCATCTCCCGTTGCCGTCCATGATCACCCCGATGTGTCTCGGCAAGCTGGTAAGCATCTACCTCCCTCGAAGCGAGTATATCCGGAGAAGCGTTACGAAGGGGTTCTCCCCCTTCAGGATGTTCTCCGCCTTGATCCCCAGGAGCGGCCTGCTCAGAACGACGATCCTGTCGCCATGGACAGAGTAGTCGAGCAGCTCGCCAGGGATGTCGTCTATGAGCACCGAGTCCTCCATCCCCATTCCATTATACCAGTAAGCGTGCAGCTCTGAACTCTTGTACCCGATGGTGGTCGCCTGTTCAACGAGGGGCTCCCTCTTCACCACCATCGCCTCGTTGTTATTGATCACCATCCTGTCCGGGATATGCCAGTTCCCCCTGTCGACCATGATGGTGGGGGCCTCCCTGGCGAACTCCTTCACGAAGCCCCCCATGTCATCAGGGCTCCTCCAGATGGGCAGCCCCTCGGTGTTCAGCAGCACGAGCTGGTTCTCTTCATTGATATAGAGGTAAAGCCTCCTGCCCTCCCTGTCCTTGAAGGAGACGAAATCGTATATGTTGATCCCCTCCAGCGGGACCGCCCTACCCGCCTTCCTGAAGCCTCCGTCGTACTCGAGCTCGAGGAGGGGGCCGGAGTAGCCCTCCACAGTGGAGTAACCCTGATAGAGGACCCTGCCGTCCAGGACCCTCACGAACCCCTCCGTCTTCCAGAGGGGCAGGAGTCTGCCGCCCTCCAGCCTGTAAACGTACGAGTTCACCCTCTCGTGGTCCGAGGTTATGGCGGTCAGGAAGATCTCTTCCCTGCCGTCGCCGTCCAGATCGTGGAGGTCCATCCAGACTATCCTCTCATCACCGCCCACATCGATCTTATGGAGCAGACCGAGACCGCCTTCATAACTGTATATGCGAATATCCATGCCCGAGCTCATGACCAGCTCGGGCCTTCCGTCACCGTTGACGTCTCCGGCGCCCAGGAGCTCGGCACCGTAGGAGAGGTCATAGCTGAGGAGGGGCTCGTTCTCAACGGCCAGGAGCAGTTCGGAACCGAACCTCAACCCCTTGAGGAACCCTTCGGGTATCTCGACGGAGTCCTCCGCCAGGACGGTCCCGTCATCCCAGAGGAGGGTCTGCCTGAGGTGCCTCTTCCCGTCCTTGGTCTCCGAGGTGAGGACGAGTATCACCTCCGCCTTCTCCGATGCAGCGAGCTGCAGCAGCCTCTCCCTGCCCATCGCTTTGTTCGGAGCGTCGACGATGTCGAACCTTCCGCTCCCCTTCAGCTCCCTGTAGTATGCATCTGCGAGGTAGTAGTCGACCCTGTCGTCCTGATAAAAGAGGAGCCTCCTCCTCGTGGCCGACATCCTGACGAGGTCACCCTTCTCCGCCTCGCCTTGGATCAACCTCCCCGTTGAACCGCCTTCGTCTACTTCGACGACCTCCATCAGGCCGATCGGCCTCTCGAACCTTCCGAGCCTCTCCCTGGTCACCGGATGATAGAAGTACTCCCCCTTCCTCAGCACGACCAGACGCATACCCTTCACCACGCCCCTCTCGCTCCCGGCATTGATCCTGAGTGATCCGTCCTCGAAGGAGACCACATCCGCTGAGAGGGGTCTGAAGAACGAAAGGGTCCTCTCTACAAGGGGGGCGAAGGGGGTTTCTTCGGCACCGGCAAAGGCAGCAAGACATAACGTGAAGAGCAGAACGAAGACGGGTATCCTTCCACCCCGGTGGTTCAGCATGACGTGTTCGATCACCTTCCCTCTCTCTGTTTATGCACTCCGTGTCTCACCGCACCCGCTGAAGTGCTATTATAGCACACTTGACTAAAATCAAGGCCATCTGTTAATCTTAACCTCTGAAACAGGCCTCAGTGCATGGCAGCTGAAGGAGTGTAGTATGACCGATAAGAAGAGCAAGGCAAAGCGTGCCCCCGCCGGCGCGACGGAGAAGAAAAAGAAGAAGACGAAGGGGCTCACGGAGAGACAGAAGAGGATCCTCAAGATCAGGGACAGCCTGGTGAAACAGAAGATGCAGCTTCTCCAGGAAGCCGGAGCCGCCCTGAACACCCTTCCCGACGAGAGCGCCTTCCCCGACATGAGCGACCAGGCGACGGCCGAGATAGACAGGAACTTCATGCTCCGCCTCAGGGGCAGGGAGCAGAAGCTGCTCAAGAAGGTGGAACTGGCCATCGAGAGGATCGACAACAACACTTACGGGATCTGCGAGGTCTGCGGATCCGAGATCGGGATCAAGAGGCTCGAGGCAAGGCCCGTTACGACCATGTGCATAGAATGCAAGACCGAGCAGGAGGAAGAAGAGAAGATACTCGAGTCATGAACCCGCCTTTCATCTCCCCTTTATATACTTGAGGAGGGACCTTATCTGGGCCTCTGTCAGCGGGCCGCCGACCCTCCAGGAGAACCCGGGCATCATCGAATCAGGCACACCCTCCTCGATGGCCTCCTTGAGCCTCTCCCTCGACAGCTTCTTCAGCGACGAGATTGACGGTGCACTCTTTCCCCTCATGTGGCACATGATGCAGTCAGCCCTGAAGAGGGCCGCACCCATCTGGTCCCTGCCCCTGTCGAGGTGGCACTTCCTGCAGGGGGAACGGAAGATCGCATCCGGCTGGAGGGGTTTCTCATGGAAGGCATCGATCACGTTGGCCCTCAGCTTCAGCACCACGAGGGGCCGTACGGGATCGTTCGTCTCGACCTGTACGGTCTTCAAGATACGCCCCTTCTTGCCGTCGGTCTTGACGGTGGCCCTTATCCGTCCCGTCTCGTTCGGTCCGATGTGGTCTGAACTGACCACTGCTGCCGAGCACCCTCAGGAGGCGGTCAGCTTCTCGATCACGAGCGTACCGGTGCCGTCATTGCGGAAGAGGAAGTCGTGCTCGAGGACCTCACCCTGCCTCACATCGCCGAAATCGACCGACTCGCTCTCAAAGGATATCAACGGCTGGGCATGGAGGACCTCGGCCCCTGCAAGGAGGAGCATCAGCACCGTCGCACCGATCAACCTCACCTTCATAGAGAATAATTTACTACATATGAGCCCCATTTGCCAAATCCACCGCCGGATGCTTGCTCGAGACACAGGGCCTGATAGTCGGCCTCGGTTGTTTGTAAGGAGAGCCCCTCACCCTCTTGACCCCGGGTGAGGGGCTCTGAAGCAGGGATGTCTGACGACAGCGGCCTCCGGGCCAGCAGTCACCTGCCCGGACAACCGCCTTGAACACGTCACCTGGCCCTCGCTGGGAGAGGACTAAATATCACAGGGGATGGGAGACCCACCACCGAATCCTTCACCCGGAGGATTCCACGTGGGCAACTCATAGACAAAGTTGATCACCACATCATCAATAAAGGCAGCGCTGGGAACACCGTCGTCCACACGGTCGCAGATCGAGAACTTGACCCATACCGGAGCACAGTCTGTGAATGAGAGGGTGCTGCTGACCTGAAGTGTATTTGTCTGCCACTCATACAGGGGTTCGTCAATCCCCGAGAACGGCGGGAGTGTCGGTGGGGTGAGGGGAAGGCCCGTAGAGGTGTCAATCACCGTTGAGAAGGGCCCCGGTGTCAGCCCATCTGTCTCGATGGTCACCATCGGTACCGTCCCGTTCAATGTCACCAGTTTGGCGTCAAAGGGGTCTTCGTAGTATCTCCCGCCATACCTCTGATCTGACTTATAGCGGACCAGGAAGCTCACCTCAACAGCAGTCGGCACATACTCCGGGAAAGCTTCGTTGCTGTCCAGCCAGCTGCACATATCGTTAAAGGCAGGGGTGCCTGACAGGGGTGGTGGGTCGGCCTCACCACCACCAGGTGCCGTGGTTATATAGGCCGAATATGTGCCGCTGAGGACGTTGAAATCAGCCACCCCGACATCGCCTACTCCGCCCCAGCATTGCAGGTCACCGGTCTCGAAATCGCCGTTACAGAGACCGGGCGGTAATGACCCTGCCACTCCGTCCTCAGGAGGCATCAGCGTCATCCCCGAGAGGAGAAGCACTACAGAGACGATAAATACGATCCTTCTTGACATCTTAATATACCTCCCTCTTTTTTATCCCCCTCCTCTTTGATTCCCGTTACAGACTCCCTCCAGCCGGAACCATCACGATTCATCAGACTATACCCTCACCCCCTTTCTTAATCCATGTCAACGCAGTGGATGACGGATGCAGTGCAGGCAGGTTGAAGAAGACCCCTCCCGCTTTATTAACTTTGGTTAAGATAATAATACCTCTTTTCTTGCAGGATGTCAAGTTGGATTTTGGATCCGCAGTTAAGCTCAAGGGAAGCGGCGGCAATGGATTCCCCGTTACCTCGCTAAATCAAGACCTCTCTGCTAATATACTCGGCAACCCTCAGGCCGATGGCGCTGATGGTCAGGGAGGGGGGACTGCCTCCGCCGCTGGAAGGGAAAACACTCGCATCTGCTATGAAGAGGTTGGGTATGTCGTGGGACCGGCAGGATGGATCCACCACCGAAGTCCCCGGATCCTTCCCCATCCTGCAGGTACCGAAGACATGGGTGGCTGCAAAGAGGTCATAGCTGGATATCTCCTCGACGATCTCATCTGCACCCGAGGCCTCGAGGATCTCCCTGCACTTAGTGGACATGAACTCCAGGAGCCTGATCTCGTTCTCCCCTAAAAAGGCATGGATCCTGGCAACAGGGATGCCGTACCTGTCCTTCACCTTATCATCAATTTCAACAAAGGTATCCCTGTTGGGCAGGAACTCCCCTATCCCCCCAACAGAGAGGGTGTGACCGAAAGACCTCTCCATCTCTCTCTGAAACCCCTTTCCCCATCCCCTGAGGTACATAAGTGCGAAGTTCACGGGGCCCAGTGCCACCCCTGATGTGGCAAAGAGCCTGAACCCGCTTGCAAAAGGAAGCCCTGCCCCGGGGAAGAGATAGTCCAGCACCTCGCTGTCTATCGGGATGCCCCTGTAGCTGTCCAGCCTCATCGGGTGCAGTGCTGTACTGTGCCACAGGAGCGTTTCCATGAAGTTCTTCCCCACCTGGCCACTGCTGTTTGCAATCCCCGAGTTCAACAGCAGCCTCGGTGTCTCCACCGCACCGCAGGCCACCACAAACACCCTGGCCCTCGCGGCCCGCTCCTTCCCCTCCCTGTCATAGTACAGGACCTCCCGCACCCTCCCCTTCCTGACATCTAAACGGAATACATGGGCGCCCTCGACGACCCTGCACCTGCCGGTGGCCTCTGCCTTGGGGATGAAGGTCACGTCTATGCTGCCCTTGTCCTTGATTGGACAGCCGTAAGAGCACCCGTTGCAGTAATTACAGGACGGCCTCCCGTCATACCCCCTTGACAGTATCGCCACCCTGTTGGGTATAAGCCTCAGCCCCATCCTGGCACAGGCCTTCTCCACGATCCGGCTGGCATAACTCAGCCTGTGCGGGGGCAGGGGCAGGGGAACCCTTCCGGGATGATAAGGGTCGGCATCAGGCCCTGCCACTCCGATAACCCGTTCAGCCGTTTTATAGTAAGGGA
The DNA here is from genome assembly GCA_015492515.1 of Nitrospirota bacterium. Taxonomy (GTDB): domain Bacteria; phylum Nitrospirota; class Thermodesulfovibrionia; order Thermodesulfovibrionales; family JdFR-85; genus S146-64. The sequence continues at coordinate 6,497 of WGEZ01000118.1, read as the reverse complement.
GCAGATCCCCGTAGCCGATGGGCCAGTCGTTCCCGACACCGTATATGCTCTTTATCCTGAAGGCCTTCGGGTGAAGGCGGTGGGCCTCTCCCTGGTATCGGAGTGTACTGCCTCCAACGCCCTTTACATTGAAATACCTGAGATACCTCCTTCGGGGGGAAGGATTGAACAGGCCGTGAGCCCTGTTTCGCGACCTCAGACGGCCTAAGTCCTCCCTGAGGGGCTGACCCTCACCAAAGGTATACACACCCCGCTCCCGGTCAGGAAACCCCCGGATCTCCCAGTCGTCTTCATGCAGGTGGTAATCCTTGTAAGGGTCATACCTCGGACCAGCCTCAAGGAGCAATACCCTTCTGCCCCTCACCGATAGCCCGTATGCGCAGGGGCCTCCTCCTGCACCCGAGCCGATCACCACTGCATCGTAGGGCCTCCTACCCACTTCCGCCTCCGGGCGGGAGATGATAGTCCATGAACCCCTTCGGCTGTGGCGGGCCGTTGTACTTCAGCCTCTTCCAGACCTCGGGACAGGTATAATAATAGGCGATAACAGCCCGCCTGTATCTTGCAAAGAAGAGCCTCTCGATCCTCTCCCGCGGCAAGGAGGCCATCCATCTCAGGACAGCCTCCCTCTCCCTCTCCTCCAATGAATGGAAAGGCCTGCCGTATCTGTCCCTGGAGTACCTCTCCAGGCCCCTCATTCCTGAGAAGAATATCCTGGCCGTCTCCGGCCTTTTCAACATGAGCGCTGCAGCCCTTTCATCGACGCCCAGGTCTTTGGCCCCCGGCATGATAGCCTCTGCAAGGGCTTCGGTGTCCCTGGTAAGGGGAGGTGATGCTGCATTGGAGGGCCCGGGAAGCAGTGAGGACAGCCCCAGGGCACCGAGGACCTTGAGAAACCATCTCCTGGTCAATCTCTTCATTGTCTGAACATGCAGGCCTGCCGCAGGAAACAGAGGTTCCTCATGACGGTCCTTTTAACTGAATCATTGAAACGGAGGACCGTGTTCCCTTTCAGCATCCCGAACAGTTCCGGCTCTGTGTAAGCAATCCCGAATCCGGCGACAAGAGAGCTCGAGATCCGGATGTAATAATAACGGATTATGGGCCCTCTCTTCAACTCCAAAGCGGTGTATCTCGACGAGTGTGGGTGTCAACTCATGCATTGCAACGGAAGAACCCTGCACTTCAGAATGGATGCAACGGAGCCGCCCGCGGTCCCGGCCGCGTCTTGACAAAAGGGTCCCGTAGTTGTAGGATTAATCTATGGAGAGGAAGGACGCCATAAGGTTGACCTCGAGGAGGTTTTCCGACTTCTCCACTAAGATAGAACAGAAGGACAGGACCTTCTACATCCTTACCGAACTCTCAGGCAGCGAGCCGGTCACGGTGAGGACAACGGTCTATCTTGAAGGCGCCCACATAGAGACGATAAAGACCACCACCGCCGAGAGGGACGAACCCAGGCTCACCGCCCTGATGGAGGCCCAGCACAAGGGAGCGATAAGGAGGGTACAGAGGGGTGAGACGGCGAGCAAGGCGAAGGTGGCCTACTTCAGGGAGATCAAGCGTCTCATCAAGAGGGGAGACCTGCCGCAGGCACTCGACGTGGTCAGGAGGGCCCAGGATGAGTTTCCCGACGACCCGTTCCTCAGCTCTTATTACGGCTATCTCCTCGCAACCGTTGAGTCCGGGCATGAGGAGGGTGTGAGGATATGCAGGGAGGCCCTGAAGAAGCTCGAGAGGTTCGAGCCCTTCGGCTCCGAGTTCCTCTACCCCGTATTCTACCTGAACCTCGGCAGGACCTACCTCGCTGCAGGATCGAAGACCGAGGCGATACAGAACTTCCGGAAGGGTCTCTCCTATGACCCGGAGAACCAGGAGATCATCTCCGAACTCCAGAGGCTCGGGACGAGAAAGAGACCCATCATCCCCGTCCTCCAGAGGAGCAATCCGGTGAACAAGTATCTGGGTCTCTTCTTCGCACGACTGAGCGGCAGAACCTCTGGATGATCACCCTCGCCATCGACACCACCACCCATTTCGGCGGCATCTGCCTCTTCGGAAAGGAGCGGGGTCTCATCGGTGAGCTCCGCCTGGGTGTCAAACGGCCCCACTCCGAACACCTCATGAACGATGTCGACTTCCTCCTCAGGTCCGCAGGGATGGATCTCGCCGGAATAGACTTCTACACCATCGCCATCGGTCCGGGCTCCTTCACCGGCCTGAGGGTCGGGCTGAGCACCGTTAAGGGGCTCTCCTTCGCCACGGGGAGACCGGTTGTCGCCGTATCCGCCCTCGAGGCCTTCGCTTCGCTCTTCCCCTTTACGGGGATGCTGATCTGTCCCCTCTTCGATGCGAGGAAGAAGGAGGTCTATGCAGGCCTCTTCAGGTGGACCGAGGACGGCCTTGAAAGGGTGCTACCCGAGGCCGCCTTCGACGTAAAGGCCCTCTGTGCATCGATCGGAGAGGAGACGATCTTTGCAGGCACCGGAGCCGTCCTGTACAGGGACAAGATAAAACGTCTGCTCGGGAAGAAGGCCTCCTTCCCTCCGGAGCACCTGATGCATCCCCTGCCCTCCGGTCTCTCGGTCGTCGGGTTGAGGAAGGCCGAGAGGGGGGAGTTCTCCGACCCGGTGAGGCTCACCCCCGTGTACCTCAGGAGGTCGGAAGCGGAGCTGAAGAGAGGGGGATGAAGGCAGCCGTCATAGGGCTTCCGAACTCGGGCAAGACCACCATCTTCAACGCCCTCACCGGCCAGGCCCTCCCCACCCAGCCATACCCCACCATGGAGGAACCGCCGAACCTCGGTGTGGTGAGGGTTGCCGACGACAGGCTGGAGAGGCTGGCGGAGATGCTGAGGCCCGGGAAGGTCACACCGGCCACGGTGGAGCTGATGGAGGGCCCGAGCATAACAGTGGGTAATCCGGAGCAGAACAGCAAGGCCCTGACACTTATAAAGGACGCCGACGCCCTCCTCCACGTCATCCGGGCCTTTAAGGACGACACGGTCATCCATCCCCTCGACGGTGTAGACCCGCTGAGGGATGCCAGGGCTGTTGAGTTCGAGCTGCTCTTTGCAGACCTCGAGCTCGTGGACAAGAGGCTCCGGAGGATGGAGGAGGCGGAGAGGAAGGGCAGGAGGCAGAACGAGGCTGAGAGGAAGGCCCTCCTCAGATGCAAGGGACTCCTTGAAGAGGGTGTACCGCTCAGGCGTGCCGGGTTGAGCGAGGAGGACGCCCTCTCGTTGAGGCACCTGGAGTTCATATCCGGAAAGCCCGAGGTGATGGTGCTGAACATCCACGAGGATGAGATCGGCGGCAGAGACGTCGAGGCCGCTGTGGGGGAACTGGAAAGGGAGTTCCACCTCCCGGTGGTGACCGTTGCGGGCAGGATCGAGATGGAGATCAGCCAGCTCGACCGGGCTGCGGCAGGGGAGTTCCTGAGGGAGATCGGGCTGCAGGAGCCGTCCGCGGCCAGGGTGGTCCGGACCCTCTACGACCACCTTGGGCTAATATCGTTCTTCACCGTGGTGAAGGGCGAGGTGAGGGCCTGGACGATCAGGAAGGGCACCACAGCGCTGAAGGCCGCGGGTAAGGTCCATACCGACATAGAGCGCGGCTTCATAAAGGCGGAGGTGATCTCTTTCGATGACTTCATACGGGCGGGCTCGATGGCCTCGGCCAGGGAGATGGGGCTCCTGAGGCTCGAGGGGAAGGGGTATGTGGTGCAGGACGGGGAGATCATAAACTTCAGGTTCAACGTGTAGCCCTCGGCTCACCCTTGAGGAAGGCGCTCATCGTCTCCTCCAGCACCCTCTCGGGAAAGGCCCTGTATTTGGGTGACAGGTGCAGCGGGACCACCTCCTTCACACCCGCCAGGGCAGCGATCTCGCCGGCCATCCGGGCCGTGAGATGGTTCCTCTCCACCGCCCTCCGCCTCTCCTCTTCCAGGAAGAAGGCCTCGATGTACAGGGTGTGCGAGCCGTGGACGAGCTCCACGATCCGCTCCATGTTCTCGGCGGAGGGGGATACGTCGACCACATAGGAGACCTTCTGTCCCTCGCTGAACCTCACTATCCCGAGGAGCTGCTCATAGGTGTATTCCCTCCCGGAGACGGCCACGGTGAAGTCCAGCCGCCCCTCCCTTATCGCCTGCTTGAAGGCACCGAGCCATGGCCCCACCGGGAGCCCCTTCTTCAGAAGCATCGCCTTATCGATGTTTATGTGGACCCTCTCCTCCACAGCATAGGCGAGCACGGGGATGTCATGCTCCAGGCAGGCGGTCCTGACCCTGAAGAGGGGCTCTTCGAGGATGACACCCGTGTCCTCCCTCCTTCCCGCCTCGGTCATCCTGAACCCCTCGGCTGCGGAGAAACGGGCGGAGACAACGGTCCCACCGGTCACCTCATGGACCAGAAGGCTGACGGGGTACTCCTCTATCAGGTTCCAGGAGTAACCGCGGAGCTTCCCCTCTACAGCCTCGGTTATCCCCGTGGGCCCGTAGAGCCTCAGAGGGGTCTCCCTCCGGAGGATGACCCTCAGGAGCCTGTCGAACCCCATGAAGTGGTCTATATGGGCATGGGTGACGAAGACGTCCGTCACCTTGTGGAGCTCGCCCGCGTGGAGTCTCCAGATGTCTCCGAGGTCGAAGAGGAGGGCCCTCCTCTCCCTCAGCAACCTGAGGTATACGACGGGGTCCTCGAAGAGCCCGTTGACCACCCTGTGATGGAACGTGGGCTTCATCCCACGTATAATATAACCGATTTGCCCGTCACAGGGCCTCATGTTGTCTTTCTTCAGCCTTTGGGGTTAAAATAATTAACTGTATCCCCGAGTCCAGCGATAAGAGATGTCGACGAAGACAGCAGTACGATGGGTCTGAAGGGTCTTGAATCCTGCGTAATATCGTGAATGGCAAGATTCGGCCCGGAGGCGGGCCGGATGCCCGCTCCAGATACCGGGTCCCCGAGGGGTCGAGGACCTTCCGGGGGTGTAAGTTGACCGAAGACCATGTCGTGCTGCCCCACAACAGCGGTTATCGCTGAATCCGGGCATATCAAAAAGATATTCACGGAGAGCGGCATGGATGAAGGATGTGAGAAAGAGAGGTTCACCTTTCACAGGATAAAGAGGCTCCCCCCCTACGTCTTCGCCATCGTCAACAACCTGAAGTACGAGGCCAGGAGGAGGGGTGAGGACATCATCGACCTCGGTATGGGTAACCCGGACCTCCCGGCGCCGAAGCACGTGATCGACAAGCTCTGTGAGGCCTCCCGAAACCCGAAGAACCACCGGTACTCCGCATCAAGGGGGATCACACAGTTGAGGATGGCGATCTGTGAGTGGTACAAGAGGAGGTTCGACGTCGATCTCGATCCCGATACCGAGGCCGTGGTGACCATCGGCTCGAAGGAGGGGCTCAGCCATCTCGCCCTCGCCACCGTCGAGCCCGGTGATGTGGCTCTCACACCGACGCCGGCCTACCCGATCCATCCCTACAGCATAATAATAGCCGGCGGTGAGGTGAGGAGCGTCCCCATAGGCCCCGGCATAGACTTCCTCGAAGAGCTCGAAAGGGCCTACAAGAACACATGGCCGAGACCGAAGCTGCTGATAATCAACTTCCCCCACAACCCCACGACGGAGGTGGTTGATATCGAGTTCTTCACGAGGGTCGTCGACTTTGCGAAGGAGAACAACCTGATCGTCTTCCACGACTTCGCCTATGCAGACCTCGTCTTCGACAACTACACCGCCTCGAGCTTCCTCCAGGTCCCATGGAGCGAAGGATATAGGCGTGGAGTTCTTCTCCCTCACGAAGAGCTACTCCATGGCGGGCTGGAGGGTCGGCTTCTGCGTGGGGAACCGCGAACTCGTGGGCACGCTCACGAAGATCAAGAGCTATCTGGACTACGGGATGTTCCAGCCGATACAGATAGCCAGCATCGTCGCCCTGAGGGGACCTCAGGACTGCGTGGAGGAGATAAGGAGGACCTACGAGAGGAGGAGGAACACCCTCTGCAGGGGGCTCAACCGTCTCGGCTGGGAGGTCACACCGCCGAAGGCCACGATGTTCGTCTGGGCCAGGATACCGGAGCCCTATATAAAGATGGGTTCCCTCGAGTTTGCCAAGTTCATGCTGAAGGAGGCGAAGGTGGCCGTCTCGCCGGGCATAGGGTTCGGCGAGGGCGGGGACGAATACATACGGTTCGCCCTCGTGGAGAACGAACACCGCATAAGACAGGCGGTCAAGGGGATCAGGAGGCTCTTCAGATAGATGGTGAAGGTGGGGATCATAGGGCTGGGCACCGTGGGCTCGGGCACGGCGAGGATCCTCCTTGAGAACCGGGAGGTTATAAGGGAGAAGACCGGCGTCGAGATAGAGATCCGCGGCGTCGCGGACCTCGAGATAGAGAAGAAGGGAGGGCTGGGGCTGCCCCCGGGATGCATCATGACACGGGAGGCCTCGGAGGTGATCGACGACCCCGAGATCCAGAT
>WGEZ01000117.1 GCA_015492515.1 Nitrospirota bacterium | reverse complement strand
GTAGAGGTCCCGGACGTAGACGATCCCCACGACCCTCTTCTCCCTGTCCAGGACAGGGAGCCTCTGGAGGTTGTGCTTCACGATGAGGTCGGCGCACTCCATGAGGGGGGCGTCCTCGGGCACGGTGATCACCTTCCTGGTCATTATCTCCGAGACCTTCTTGTCAGCCACCTTCTTCGCCATCTCCTCGAGCATCCCGTCCCAGGTGAACTCACCGAGCTCGGTCAAGGTCATATAGGACGGTATGATCGCCTTCAGTATGTCCTTGATGGAGAGCATCCCCACGAGCCTCTGCTCGTTGTCAAGCACTATCATCCCCTTCACCCCGACCTTCTCCCCCTTCCTTATGGTCACCCTCATCTTGTTCACCGCCTCCTTGAGCGTATCATCGGGAGAGAGGCGGTTCTTTATCGGCTCCATTATATCCCTCGCCTTCACGTATGCCTCCTGAAAGTTTTTTGATGCAGGGCTCCTACTCCGAGCAGGACAACTATCTTACTTCCCGGCTGCGGTTTTAGTCAAGGAAGCACTGCAGCGGCCTCACCAAGGGACGAGCTGTTTACAGCGGGGATGCTCTTTCGAGGACTCAATGGCTCATCGGTCTTTATGCTTCTTCTCCAGGAGCTCGATGATCTGCTCCGCCTTCAGGGCACCGCTCAGGACCCTCCCGTCCTGCAGTATGAGCGTCGGCGTTCCGGTTATGCCGAGTCTTTCAGCGAGCTTGATGTTGCCCTCTATGACATCGGTCTTGCATACGGGGTCGGGGATGCTTCTCTTTGCAAAGGCATCCTCGAGCATCTTCAGCCCCTTCTCCGGGTCCTTTGCGTACTCGCACTGTATCGACTCAGATTTCCTCTGGGCATCCTTGTGCATCTTCAGCGGATAGAGCTTGATAAAGAAGACGACGTCCTTCCTTTTTTTCAGAACCTTCTTCATCTCCTGATGAAGTTTTGCACAGTATGGTCAGTCAGGGTCGTCGAAGACGACGATCCTGTGGACCGCCTTCTCCGGATCACCCATCACGAGGCTGCCGTCCAGGGGTATCTTGGAGAAGTCCACCCTGTTCAGCTCGACGAGGCGTTCCCTGGTGAGGTTCTTCCTCGTCTTTATCCTCACTATCTGACCGATGATGACGTTCTCTTTCGAGAAGTCCACATAGGCTATACCCTTCTTCCCCTTTGTCTCCAAGGAGACCTCCCAGAGCCCCCTTGCCGGAGCCATCCTCACCCCGATGACCCTGATGTCCGGTATCAACCCTTTCAGCGTCTCCCTCGCCTCATCCCGTGACATGGAGTGGCACTTGCCGCAGTCCTCCTCGCATCCTCCGAAGGCTGCAGCCTCGGAGACAAAGAGGAGGATCACCCATAGTGTGCAGAGCAGCTGCAGTGACACCGGTCTCTTCATTGATGGATCCTTTCTCCGGCGGGTCCCGCCGGACATCGTGTGCGGGTCCTCTCTAACCCTTCCTCTCGAGTACTATCTTGTGCTTCAGCAGGGATATCTCCCTGATGCTGCCCTGGAACTCCTTCTGCTCACCGAAGAGGTTACGGAGGAATATCTTCTCTCCTTCGGGCTTGAGGACATCCACGTTTTCGAGGTACAGAGACTCTTTGCCGTCCTCGTAAACATATGCGTTCGCCTCACACATTCAAGCTACCTCCGCATTTCTTAATGCCTTTATAGATTCTACCACTTTTGCAACGAGATGAGGAAGCGGTTCTCTTTCTATCCCGATGACCTCCACTCCTTCCTGATTGATTGGTAAAAGTATCTTCTTTGCTGAAGAAGAAGATACGGCCTCTGCCATCTTAGGTGTCAGTTCACCGAGCATCCCGTTTGCAAGGATGATGCTGAGTGGTCCTACAACCACATCCACCTTGTCCGTGTTCCAGACAATTGCGTTTTCACCTGTTGCGCCTTTGTTGGCCCGGGCCTTCATCATTGCAGTGGTTGCTGCCGAATTTGTGCCGAGGGCCAGGATCTCCACGTCGTCGCCGAACTCTTCCCTGAGCCCCTTCACCACCATGCTTCCTATGCCGCCGCCCTGGCCGTCTATCACAGCGACGCGGATCATAGACTACTTTATCAGTAACACCTTCCAAAACTCAAGGGTGGAGCGGTTTCTGCTATAATTGAATCTATGAACGCGGCTGAGCTCTTCGTCCGCTCCCTCGAGTCCGAGGGGGTGAGATACATATTCGGCCTTCCCGGTGAGGAGAACCTCGAGTTCCTCAACGTCCTCAGCTCCTCGGGGGATATCGAGTTCATCCTCACCCGGGACGAGCGGGGCGCCGCCTTCATGGCCAACGTCTGGGGCAGGTTGACGGGCAGGCCCGGAGTCTGTCTGAGCACCCTCGGCCCTGGTGCGACGAACCTGATCACGGGTGTCGCGGACGCCTCCCTCGACTTCGCACCCCTTGTGGCGATCACCGCCCAGACCCCGCTGTCGAGGATCCACAAGGAGGCCCATCAAAACATAGACGTCCTCTCCATCTTCAGGCCGGTAACCAAGTGGAACGCACGGGTCACCCTGCCGGAGACGCTGCCCGAACTGGTGAGGAAGGCCTTCAGGCTCGCCGTGGTGGAGAAGAAAGGACCGACCCATATCGAGCTCCCCGAGGACGTGGCCTCGCTCAAGATCGAGGCGGAACCCCTCCCAGCGGAGGAGATCGTCTATCCCTCACCCTCTGCAGCCGTCCTCAGGGAGGCGGCAAGGCTGATCGACGAAGCCCGGCTCCCGATCATCATCGCAGGCAACGGGGTGATAAGGTCCGGTGCCGCCGACTCGTTGAGGAGGTTCGTCGGCAAAACGCTCATAGGCGTGACGACGACCTTCATGGGGATGGGTGTGATCCCCTCGGAGGACGAGTGTTTCATCTCCACCGTCGGTCTCCAGAGCCGCGACTACATATCCTGCGGCTTCGAGGCCGCTGACCTGATAATAACCGTCGGTTACGACCCCGTGGAGTTCTCACCGGAGTACTGGAACCCCGACGGGAGCAAGCCCGTCATCCATATAGACACGACCCCTGCAGAGGTGGATACCCATTACAGGGGGCTGGAGGTCGTGGGTGACATCAACACGACCCTTGACTACCTGACTGAGAACGCAGGCCGGAAGGACCCCTCGTACTACAGGAAACTGAGGAACCTGGTTATAGAGGGCGAGGGGTTCCCCGAGGAAGGGTATCCGCTGAAGCCGATCAGGATAATAAAGGCCCTGAGGGAGCTGCTCGGGGAGGAGGACATCATCGTCTCCGACGTGGGTGCCCACAAGATCTGGCTCGCCAGGTTCATAAGGCCCTCGAGGCAGAACACGGTCATCATCTCGAACGGGCTCTCCTCGATGGGCATATCCCTTCCCGGTGCGATCGCTGCAAAGCTCCTCCATCCGGAAAGAAAGGTGATCGCCGTCACAGGCGACGGAGGTTTGATGATGAGCATCGGGGAGCTCGAGACGGCGAGGAGGCTCGGAACGGAGATCGTGGTCGTCCTCTTCAACGACTCGGGGTTCGGCCTCATCCAGTGGAAGGAGATGATAAACTACCGGAGGGAGTTCTACACAAGGTTCGGGAATCCTGACTTTGTAAGGCTGGCCGAGAGCTTCGGGTTCAGGGGGCTGAGGGTGGAGTCTGAAGGAGGGCTTGAGGGTGCCCTGAAGGAGGCCCTCCGGTGCAAAGGTCCCGCGCTGGTCGACTGCCCTGTAGACTATGCCGAGAACCTCAGGCTGACAGAGGCCCTGGGCAGCATAATCTGTCCTATGTAGCATGGAAACTCGGTAAAACGAGAACACGTATAACCTATAACCGGAAATGATGGAGACGGAAAGGACGGATTTCCTGATAATCGGCAGCGGAGTGGCCGGGCTGAGGGCCGCCATCGAGCTGGCACCTCATGGAAGGGTCCTTGTGGCGACGAAGGATGTCCTGAGGGAGTCGAGCACAGAATATGCCCAGGGAGGGGTGGCCGTCGCCCTTAGCGATGAAGACGAGGTGGGCATCCATTACGAGGACACCATAAAGGCGGGTGACGGCCTTTGCAGGGAGGAGGCGGTGAGGGTGCTGGTTGAGGAGGGCCCTGAGAGGATCCTTGAGCTGATAGGGTGGGGCGCTGAGTTCGACCGCACGGGGACGAAGCTCGATTTCACCCTCGAGGCCGCCCATTCAAGGCGGAGGGTGCTCCATGCCCACGGCGACTCCACAGGGAGGGAGATCGAGCGGGTCCTGGTAAACAAGGTGACCACCATGAAGGGTGTGAAGAGGCTCCCCTTCTCGATGAGCATCGACCTGATTGCAGAGGACGGGACCTGCTACGGAGCATATATCCTGAGGGAGGGCAGGGTCTGCCGGGTGGTGGCGCGGGCGACGGTCCTCGCCACGGGAGGAGGCGGCCAGATATTCTCCCGTACCACCAACCCGGAGGTGGCCACCTCGGACGGGATGGCGATGGCCCTCAGGGCCGGCGCGGTGCTCGAGGACATGGAGTTCGTCCAGTTCCATCCGACGGTCCTCTTCGCACCCGGTGCACCCCAGTTCCTGCTGAGCGAGGCCATGAGGGGAGAGGGTGCGGTCATCAGGAACATATACGGTGAACCCTTCATGAAGCATTACCATCCCGACGGCGAGCTCGCACCGAGGGATGTCGTCTCCAGGGCGATCGTCTCCGAGATGGTCAGGACCGGAAGCGGTCACGTCTATCTCGACCTCACCCACCTGGAGAGCCGGTTCGTAAAGGAGAGGTTCCCGCGGATATACAGGACGTGCCTCCAGTTCGACATCGACATAACGAGGGACAGGATACCCGTAACCCCCGCCGCCCATTACACCATGGGCGGGGTCAGGACCGATTGTGACGGCAGGACGAGCCTGAGAGGGCTGTATGCAGCCGGTGAGGTCGCCTGCACGGGTGTCCACGGTGCAAACCGTCTGGCCAGCAACAGCCTCCTCGAGGGGCTCGTCTTCGGTGCAAGGGCCGGGATGGCCGCCGCCGAAACCCCTCTCACCATGAGAGAACTCCAGGGGCTGGCGTCACACCCCTCCGGACCCTGGGCCACGATCGAGGACAGGGAGGAGAAGAGGACGAGGCTCCGCCGGGTGATGTGGGAGCGGGTGGGCATCATCCGTTGCGCCGAGTCCCTCGAGAGGGCGAAGAAGGAGCTCTCCTCCCTTGCGGGGATCACCGAAGAGCGCTACGGTACGAGGCAGGAGCTGGAGCTCAAGAACATGATCCAGACGGCCATCGTGATGACCGAGGCCGCCTTCCTGAGACGCTGCAGCATCGGTGCTCACTACAGGTCGGACCACCCCCGGAAGGAGGGCTGCCTCCACCACATACAGTGGCGGATGGATGAAGAGGGAAGGCTCGTCCCAAACCGTGCCTGAGCCCGTGAAGAATCCCTCGAGATCTGGTTATACTAATAGAAACGGCATCTCCATGAAGTACGTAATCCTCGGAACGGCAGGACATATCGACCACGGCAAGAGCGCCCTTGTCAAGGCCCTCACAGGCACCGACCCCGACCGCCTGAAGGAGGAGAAGGAGCGGGGCATAACCATCGACCTC
>WGEZ01000116.1 GCA_015492515.1 Nitrospirota bacterium | reverse complement strand
CTTCAGGGTAGGGCCTGTCCTGGGCATGGGCTGCGGCAGGGAAGAGTAGACAGAGGATGACCGCAAGCCCAGCAGCATACCCTTCAGCTCTCGACACGGACCGTATGCCGGGTTTCAGCCTCATACTCCTGCACCGGTTCAAGCCGTGGAGTTGACCCTCTCAAGGGAGGAGAAGAAGTATCCGATCTCATACTCTGCCGACTCTGCCGAGTCCGAGCCGTGGACTATGTTCCTCTCTATGTCAGAGGCGAAGTCCGCCCTGATCGTTCCAGGCGCCGCTTCAGACGGGTCGGTGGCCCCCATGAGCTCTCTCACCCTTGCCACGGCGTTCTCCCCCTCAACCACCATGACCACGACAGGGCCCTCGGACATGAAATCGGTGAGGCTCTCGTAAAAGGGTCTATCCTTATGCACTATGTAGAACCCCCTTGCCTCATCCTTCGTCATCCTGATCATCTTGAGGGCCGCGATCCTCAGGCCCTGCCTCTCGAACCTGCTGATCACCTCACCTATGAGGTTCCTGCTCACACCGTCGGGCTTCACAATGGAAAGGGTCTGCTCCATGAACCGCATCCTCCTCTTTTCGATATCCAGTATATAGGGGAAGGGGTCAACCTCTCATCTCCGTCGTCATGGCCTCACGATCTGCTCGACGAGCCTCTTCACCGCCTGTACGGAGATCTCGAAGAAGACCCTCTCATCCTCGTTGAGCTCGAGCTCTATGATCCTCTCGACGCCGCCCCTGCCGATGACCACCGGGACGCCCACGAAGAGCCCTTCGACACCGTATCCTCCATCGAGGTAGGCTGCCGCGGGTATCACGCGCTTTTCATCGAGCAACACGGCCCTGAGCATCTGAAACGTGGAGGCCGCAGGTGCATAGTAGGCGCTCCCGGTCTTGAGCAGTGACACTATCTCTGCACCACCGTTCCTCGTCCTCGTGATCAGGGACTCGATCCTCTCCGGAGGGAGCAGCCGCGTTATCGGCACCCCCCTCACCGTTGTGAACCTGGGCATGGGCACCATCTGATCACCGTGTCCGCCGAGCACGAGGGCCTCCACATCCTGCGGTGACACCCCCAGCTCCATGGCGACAAAGGTCCTGAACCTCGCCGAGTCGAGGAGCCCGCCCATCCCCATGACCCGCTCGGGCGGAAACCGGGTGACCGACCAGCAGAGATGGGCCATGACGTCCATCGGATTCGTGACCACGATCACAACGCTGTCGGGGCAGTAGAGGGCCACGTCCCGGCCTACGGACCTCACCGTATCGGCATTGATGCCCAGGAGGTCGTCCCTCGACATCCCCGGCCTCCTCGCAGCACCGGCGGTGACCACTACCACGTGGGAACCCTCCAGATCGGAGGGCTCATTGGTGCCGGTCACGTTGACACTCACCCCCCAGAGCGGGGCCGACTCCATCAGGTCCAGGGCCTTGCCCTGGGGCATCCCCTCGACGACGTCGTAGAGCAGGACGTCGGCTATCCCGGACTGAACGACAAGCTGGGCCAGTGTGGAGCCCACGTTGCCAGCACCTATAACGGCCACCTTCTTCCTCATCAGCCTCCACCGCCGGTCAGCTTCTCGATGATCGCATCGGCCACCTCCGAGGTCCGGGCTGCTGTCGGGTCGTCCGGTGAGGGTTTCATATCATAGGTCACCCTCCTGCCCTCGGAGACCACCTCGGCCACGGCGCGTTCAAGACGGGCTGCGGCCTCCCCTTCACCGATATGGCCGAGCATCATCACAGCCGAGAGGATCATGGCCAGGGGGTTTACCTTGTTCAGCCCCTTGTACCTCGGAGCACTGCCGTGGGTTGGCTCGAACACGGCGATATCGTCACCGATGTTGGCGCCCGGTGCAAGCCCCAGACCCCCGATGAGCCCGGCGGCAAGGTCTGAGACTATGTCTCCATAGAGGTTGGGCAGCACCAGGACGTCATAGAGCTCCGGCTTCTGCACGAGCTGCATACACATATTGTCGACGATCCTGTCCTCGAACCCTATCTCCGGGAACCTCTCCGAGACCTTACGGGCCACCTCGAGGAAGAGCCCGTCCGAGAACTTCATGATATTCGCCTTGTGTACAGCCGTCACCTTCCTCCTGCCCTTGTCCCTTGCGTACCTGAAGGCGAAATCCACGATCCGCTCTGTAGCGGACACTGATATGGGTTTGACGCTTATCCCCGAGTCCTCCCTGATCCTCTTCCCGGTGGCGCCCTCGATGTACTCTATGAGGCCCAGCGTCTCCCGACCGCCCTTCGGAAACTCTATGCCTGCGTAGAGGTCCTCGGTGTTCTCCCTCACGACGACGAGGTCCACCCTGTCGTATCTGGTACGGGCGCCCCTGTAGAGCTTGCAGGGCCTGAGGCATGCATAGAGGTCAAGGGCCTGCCTGAGCATCACGTTCACACTCCTGAAGCCCCTGCCGACGGGGGTCGTCACCGGTCCCTTCAGGGCGACCCTGTTTCTCCTTATCGAGTCGATGACCCGATCGGGAAGGGGGGTGCCCTCTCTCCTGTAGACCTCCTCACCCGCCTCCTGGGTATCCCACTGGATGGGAACCCCTGTGGCCTCCAGCACCCTGACCGTCGCCTCTGTTATCTCCGGACCGACACCGTCACCGGGGATGAGGGTGATCCTGTGCATCAGAAGTTCACCGTCAGTATCTCTTTCACCACCTCTGGATAGGTTGCAATGAACCTCAGCTCATCATCGGTGAGGGGCTTCTGCGTATGGAGGTTTGCATACTGGACGAGCTCGAGAATCCTCCTGGCCTCTTCATCGCTGTCGAAGTGGATACCGAGCCTGTCATAGACGTGACGGAAGCCCTTTATCCCGCCATAGGCGCCGGTTGTTATCACCCTGCCGGTCTCCAGGAGGCTCGGTTCCCCCCTGCCGACGTCCTCGGGGTCGTACAGCTCGTAGCTCCGCCTGTCCTTCAGGGCACCGTCGGCATGTATGCCCGATTCATGGGCGAATGCATTGGCACCCACTCCCGGCTGGTTGATCGGGATGGGCAGGTTGAAGGCATAGGAGGCATACTGGGCGATCCTCCAGGCCATCTTCAGGTTCACATGCTCGTCGAGGGGAACCCGCTCCTTCAGGCCCGTGGAGAACTTGAGGGCAAGGATGGTGGACACGAGGTCCGCATTTCCGGCCCTCTCGCCGTAACCGTTTATCGTGGTGTTGATGTATGCGTCGAGACCGCTCTCCACAGCAGCCCTTGCACCTGCAACGGAGACCGCCTCCGCCATCCCGAGATCGTTGTGGCAATGCATCTCGACGGGAAACGCCGTGGCGGAGGAGAGGGCCTTGATCCTCTCATAGATGGTGATGGGGTCATCGGCGCCGAGGGTGTCGCAGTAGCGGAACCTGTCAGCCCCGGCCTCCTTGCCGGCATGGATGAACTCGATCAGCCTCTCCAGCTCGGTCCTTGAAGCATCCTCAGCGTTCACCCCAACCGTCTCCGCACCGAGGGCCTTGGCGGTCTTCACAGCCTCCACCATGGAGTTTATCACGTCCCTGTAAGTCTTCCTGCCCTGGAACTTCCCCCTGATCATTATCTCGGAGGTGGAGATGGAGACGTTCAGGTGCTTCAGCCCTGGACAGTTCCTGAAGGAGAGCTCCACGTCCTCGCGGACCGCCCTGCACCAGCCCTCAAGGTGGATCCTCTTGATGGCGCCGAGGCGGGCGAGCTCGAGGTTGGCGTTTATGTAGTTTATCTCGTGCTTCAACGTCGGGAACCCGACCTCGCTCTGATACACGCCCATCTCGTCAAGGTAGATGTTAAGCATGGTCTTCGAGAGCTTCGGCAGCAGGATCCTCGAGGTCTGCACACCGTCACGGTTGGTGACATCGATAAGATATACCTTTCCTTTCTCGGTCATCTTCTCCTCTTCTCCGGTTTGTTTTTTAAAAGCTGCTGACAGGAAACCTTGATCTGAGCAGGTCCGATACGAATCATTCGACCCCGGCTTAGCTTAGAATTATACAACATTTCTCTTCTTGACTTCAACGCTTTTGGTCATTTAATATTTAGTATAATTTTTTGGGAAACAGACGGTTGATCAGTCTCGCCTCTGCCGCAAGACAACAATCGGGAACGGCCAACACCTGATAATGCTCTCGACGCCGATCGCCATAGGCTGCGACCATGCTGGTCTCGAACTCAAAAGGACCTTGATGGAGCATCTCTCCGGACTCGGGGTGCCGACGGTGGACTTCGGGACGGAGAGCAGCCAGCCCGTGGACTACCCGGACATCGGTGAGAGGGTCTCGGACGCCGTCTCATCGGGAAAGGTGGCCAGGGGCATACTGATCTGCGGTACGGGCATAGGCATGTCGATAGTCTCCAACAAGTTTCCCGGGGTCCGTGCGTCACTGTGCCATGACCCGTTCACCGCGAGGATGAGCCGGCTCCATAACGACTCGAACGTCCTCGTCCTGGGCAGCAGGGTGACCGATGAGTCCACCGCCCTGGAGATAGTGAGGGTATGGCTTGAGACCGGGTTCGAGGGCGGAAGGCACGCAAGGAGGGTGGGGAAGATAAAGCGCCTGGAAGAGAGGCTCAACGACAGGAGCAACAGGGGTGAAGATGGACCTTGAGTCGCTGAAACAGCAAGACCCGGAGATCTATCAGGCGATCACAGGCGAGACAGAGAGGGAGAAGGAGAAGATAGTGCTCATCGCCTCCGAGAACTACGCCTCGAAGGCGGTCCTGGAGGCACAGGGCTCGGTCTTCACGAACAAATACGCAGAGGGCTATCCGGGCAGGAGGTACTACGCAGGCTGTGAGTTCGCCGACCTCGTGGAGAACCTCGCCATAGAGAGGGCAAGGGAGCTCTTCGGTGCCGAACACGTGAACGTCCAGCCCCATTCGGGGACACAGGCGAACATGGCCGTCTGTTTCTCCGTCCTCAAACCCGGCGACACCCTGATGGGGATGAGCCTGAGTCACGGAGGACATCTCTCCCACGGTGCACCGGTGAACTTCTCCGGCTTCCTCTACAACGCCGTCACCTACGGGGTGAACAGGGATGGGTTCATCGATCTCGACCAGGTGAGGGACCTGGCGAGGAGACACAGACCGAGGCTCATACTCGTCGGAGCGAGCGCCTACTCGAGGACGATCGACTTCAAGGCCTTCTCCGAGATCGCCGGGGAGGTCGACGCCTACCTCCTTGCCGACATCGCCCATATCGCGGGGCTTGTAGCAGCGGGTGTGCATCCGTCACCCTTCCCCCACGCCGACTTCGTCACCACCACCACCCACAAGACCCTGAGGGGTCCCAGGGGAGGCATGATAATGTGCAGGGCCGAGTATGCCAGGGAGATCGACAGGATGATATTCCCCGGCATACAGGGCGGCCCCCTCGTGCACGTGATCGCTGCAAAGGCCGTGGCCCTGAAAGAGGCACTGACGGAGGAGTTCAGGAGCTACCAGGTCCGGGTGGTGAACAACGCAAGGAGGCTCTCCGAGGAGCTGATCCGACAGGGGCTTGAGATCGTCTCCGGCGGAACGGACAACCACCTCATGCTGGTCGACCTCACTGCAAAGGGCATCACCGGCAAGGAGGCAGAGGGCGCCCTCGATGCCGCAGGGATAACGGTGAACAAGAACTCGATCCCCTTCGACAGAAAACCTCCCACCATAACGAGCGGGATCAGACTCGGCACACCCTGCGTGACCACCAGGGGCATGGGAGAGGAGGAGATGATCGAGATAGCCTCGATCATAACGGAGGTCCTCAACAACACCGGGCTGGAGGACAGGCTGAGGGCCTTGCGGGAGAGGGCGCTGGCGCTCTGCAGAAGGTTCCCGGTATATCAGGCGTCTGAGACCGGGGGGAGAAGATCGAAATTTTAACGAAGTGCCCCGCGACGAGCCTCGGGTCACGGCCGGAGGCGTGGGGCGCTGTGAACCGACTCAGCCCATGAAGTGTCCGTTCTGTGGAAGTCTCGAAGACAGGGTGATCGACTCCCGTATGAGCAAGGAAGGGGACGTCATACGGAGACGGCGGGAGTGCCTCAAGTGCGAGAGGCGCTTCACCTCGTACGAGAGGATAGAGGATGTGCTCCCTGCGGTGGTGAAGAAGGACAACCGGAGGGAACCCTTTGAGCGGAACAAGATACTGGCAGGGCTGAAGAAGGCCTGCGAGAAGAGGCCCATCTCCACCGAAACCCTCGAGGCGATAGTGGACGGGATCGAGAAGAGGCTGCTTGAGCTGGGGGTGAAGGAGATCCAGAGCTCCTGGATCGGGGAAGAGGTGATGAGCGCCCTGAAGGAGCTCGACAAGGTGGCCTACGTGAGGTTCGCCTCCGTCTACAGGCAGTTCAAGGACATCAACGAGCTGATGGACGAGGTGAAGAGCCTCTTCGAGACGGGGAAAGGGGGTTGATCATGGTCGGTCTCCGCGCCTTGGGCGGGGTCCTGAGGGCCCTCGCTGAAGGGATCAAGGGCAGGGGTACGGGTGTCATAGAGTCGGAGCTGAAGGAGATGGAGAACGTCTTCGCCCTTCTGGTATCGGGTTCGTTGTCAGGGCTCCCCTCGCCTCCGAGCTTCGTCACCCTCGGGCTCCTCCCCTACATAGAGCGCGAGCTGAGGGTGATGGTATCGAGATCGGAGAGGATGGACGACCCCTTCGAGAGATGGATCGATATAGTGGACCTATGATCACCTGAGCACCGATCCCCTGAATACATGCTTGTGCAGCTGTATGTTAAGCCGTGCGTTCAGCCGGTCTTCGATGATCCAGCAGGCGAGTTCCTCGGCGGGCAGCAGCCCGAAGGCCGGTGAAAGGAGGAGGTTCCGTCGGGCGAGGTCGTACCTCTGCACCACACCCTTCATCCACTCGTAGTCAGCCCTGCCGGTGATGACGAACTTTATCTCGTCGGAGGGCTTGAGCCTCTCGATGTTTTCGTAGAGCATCCTCTCCGACATCCCGCTTCCCGGTGTCTTGAGATCGAGTATTATCACCGCCCGGCTGTCCACCCCGCCCAGGTCGACGGAGCCGTTCGTCTCCACCAGCACCCTGCAGCCCTCCTCGCAGAGACGCCTCACGAGGGGAAACGTCGCCGACTGGAGGAGGGGCTCGCCCCCTGTGACCTCTACAAGCCCGATGCCAGAGGCCCTCACCGCGGCCAGGACCTCGTCGATCTCCATCTCGTATCCTCCGGAGTAGGCATACCGGGTGTCGCAGTAGCTGCACCTGAGGTTGCATCCCGACAACCTCACAAAGAAGCAGGGCAGCCCGGCGAAGCTCGACTCACCCTGGATACTGACGAAGGTCTCGGAGACGAGGAGCCTCGTTGCACCCTCCTTCACGGTCATTCCCCGGCCCCGGCGGTGGAGCGGCCCCCGAAGGCCTCCCTCAGCGCCTCCTCCACCACTGGAGGCACAAGCCCCCTCACAGAGCCTCCGAAGGAGGCGATCTCCTTCACTATCGTTGACGTGAGGAAGGAGTACTCCTCGTTGGGCATCATGAAGACCGTCTCTATCCCGGCGTCGAGCCGCCTGTTCATCAGGGCCATCTGGAGCTCGTACTCGAAGTCGGAGACGGCCCTCAACCCCCTCACGATCGCCGCACCGCCCGTCCGCCTCACGTAGTCCACGAGGAGACCGTCGAAGGACTCCACCCTCACCTCGGAGAGGTCCCTGACCGAGTCCCTTACGAGACTCAGCCTCTTTTCGATGTCGAAGAGGGGCCTCTTCCTCGGGTTTGTGGCCACAGCCACGACCACCTCATCGAAGATCCTGAGGCTCCTCTTGACGATATCGATGTGACCGTTCGTGACAGGGTCGAACGTACCGGGGCATATGGCTGTTCTCTTCATGACCGCTCCTTTCTTCCGTGCCGGGCCTCTCGGGAAGAGCCCCTCCCCGCAGGGGCAGGCCTTCTCAACTCAGAGGAGCCCGGCTGTATCCCGCACCCAGCGACTGCTCATGGGGCAGCACGACAGGGTCTTCAGTCATTCCCGGCGCCTCGCCGGGACTCCGGGGTGAAATCGCTGTTCAGCCCCTTTCGGAGCCGACCGTGCCGCCATCTTCGTCAACCCCTCTATCGTCGCTGGGTTCGGGTATATAGAAAGTCGTCAAGGCGGTATCGCCGTAGGTATACCTCTTCTTCCGCCTCAGGGGCCCCACCGACTCGGGAAGGACCATCTTTGAAGGATGCTCCACGATCACCATCCCCTCCGCCTTCAGCACACCCGGAACAAGGGAGAGCACCTTCGTCACCTCACCGGAACGGTAAGGCGGGTCGGCGAAGACGAAGTCGAAGGACCCGCCTTCCGCCCTCTTCAGATAATCCAGGGCGTCCCTCCTGTAGACCTTCATCTGGGCCGAGAGGCCGAACTCCCTTCCGGCCCTCCTGATCCGCTCCGCCATTGCCTGGCTGATCTCGACGAAGACCGCGGTCTCTGCACCCCTGCTGAGTGCCTCGAGCCCGACTGCACCCGTGCCGGCGTAGAGGTCGAGAAACCTGGCACCCTTGAGCCCTGGACCGATTATATCGAAGACCGCCTCCCTCACCTTCGAGGCCGTCGGCCTCAGAGACGACCTCCCGGCGGCGGGCTTAAGCCTTCTCCCCCGCGCCTTGCCTGCGGTTATCCTCACTGCCATACCCTATTATAACACCCGGGCTTTCAGGGAGAAGCTGCTAACCCTCCACAGGGGGGTTGATGATCGCCTCATCAGCCCTGCCCTGACCGAGTATCCTCACCCGCCTGCCGGAGACCTCGAGCCTGCCCTCGGCATAGAGCCTTATCGCATAGGGGAATATCCTGTGCTCATAACTGAGGATCCTCGCCGAGAGGCTCTCCTCCGTATCGTCGTGATAAACCGGCACGGCGGCCTGTATGATTACGGGACCCGTGTCCACCCCCTCGTCGACGAAGTGGACGGTGCAGCCCGAGACCTTCACACCGTATTCAACGGCCTGTCTCTGACCATGGAGTCCGGGAAACGACGGCAGGAGCGCAGGATGGATGTTCATGATCCTCATTGGATAGGCCCTGAGCAAAGGGGGCTTCACCACCCGCATGAACCCGGCGAGGATGACCAGCTCGACACCCCGGGCCTTCAGCTCCTCTGCCATCGCTTCGTAGTACTCGTCACCTGAAGGGTGGTCACCGGGTCTCATCACCAGCCAGGGGATGCCGTTTTCCCTCGCCCGCTGGATTGCGTAGGCATCGGGGTTGTCCGTAACGAGGACGGCCACGGCCGCCTTCAGATACCCCGTCCTGATCGAGTCGATTATGGCCTGGAAGTTGGAGCCCCTCCCTGATGCAAGCACTCCGAGCTGCAACATCCACCTCACCTCCGGAACTGGTCTGAAGTCCGCAGACATCCGGGGACACTCCATTATACAACTTTCGGGCCCCTGTAAAAAACGTCCCGGAGGGAAAAATTTTCCCATCCAACCCCCTCCGCCACCGCCCGAAGGGGTGTAGAGGACCCCTGTTTTTTGGCATTGAAATTGCTAAGTTCAGAAAGGAGACCGCCATGCTGTACAGATTGAAGGACCTGATCGACGGCAGAAAGAGGGCGACGGACCTCCTCCAGAGGATAACGGGAGCAGCGGATTACTGGCTGCTGAGCAGACACCTGGTGAAGATGGCCAAGCTGTGGGAGATCGAGGAGGTCGGCCTCGCGCTCTCGACAGCCCTGAAGGACTTCCTTGATTACGGGCTCTTCGTCTTCGCCGTGAGGAACGGCCGCTCGGTGGATGTCTGGATAGACCCGATGCACTACAACATCTCCTTCATAGATATACTCCAGGATGACTTCGGCCGTCAAGATATTGACTACAATATCAGCTACTTCGATGGCCTCGGTGTCGCAGACACCGGCGGAGGCTTGGAGAGCGAGGACCACTACAGGGAGAACCTCCGCTGTTATACGATCACCGGCAGCCTCCACCTTTCAAGGCTGTACATACTGCCGAAGAAGAAGCTCCCTTGTCACCACGACAGGATGATCGGGATACTGCTGGAGACGGCGGCCGCTGCGGTCGAAAACTCTCTGAAGATGAAGCTCCTTGAAGATGCAGCTTCGGTAGACCCCCTGACAAACTGCTACAACCGGAGGGCCCTGAACAGCTACATAGGGCATCACATAGCGAATGCGAAGAGGTACGGTGGAGACCTCTCGCTCGTCCTCTTCGATCTCGACGACTTCAAAAAGATAAACGACCTCTACGGACACTCCGCAGGGGACGAGGTCCTGCGGGAGGTGTCGGCCATGGTGCTTTCGTCGATCAGGAGGAGCGATTACCTCGTCCGTTACGGAGGTGAGGAGTTCGTGCTGATTCTTCCGAACACGAGCTTCTCGGCGGCCCTGGAGCTGGCCGAGAGGTTGAGGGCCGTCATCGAAACCCGGACGATACCTGTGGGCAAAGAGAGGATCGCCCTGACGGCGAGCTTCGGTGTTACGGCGTTGAGAAACGGTGAGGACTTCGAGGCGCTCCTGGCAGAGGCGGACTGCATGCTCTACAGGGCGAAGGCGGCCGGGAAGAACAGGGTGATGCCCGAGCTGCACCTCTTCTCCGGCAGCACCAGGGCCCTAACGAGCCATCCTGTTGTAGAGCCAGGCTACCACTGCCCCACTTATCAGGCCATCCAGAAATCCGTAGACAAGCCCTAAGAAGCTGCCCGGGGGCGTGATCGAATAACCCGGGTAGATCGACTCAGCCAGGGCCTGCAGGAAGAGCCTCCCGTATCCCGTGTAATAGCTGATCCAGGTCGTGAAGAAGAGCGACCCACCCCAGACGATGCCGAGGGCCGCTCCAAGGGCGAAGGGTCTGAGTTTCATCGCTTCTCCATCCCCTGCTCACGGCTCCGCGGCGTATCAGTCCGTCTTTTAATCATCGGCACCGGCAGAGCCGGGTGGTCGCGAAGGGATCGACGACCCCTCCGGAGCGGGGGTCAAGCTCCTGTCATAGAGGGCCTTCTGACTGATCCCGTACTGGCCTGCCACCCTCTTTACGGCATCCTTGCGCCTGAGCCCCTTCTTCATGAGCGCCCAGACCTCCTCGACCGCACCTTCCACGGGCACCTCCTCTGCCCCCCTCCCCTCCGTCACTATCACGTACTCACCGGCGACCGTTCCCTCTTCGAGCTCGCTGATCAGGAGCGACAGCCTCCCCCTCATGACCTCCTCGTTCAACTTGGTCAGTTCATGGCAGACCGCCGTGTACCGGTCACCCAGGAGATCGAGGATATCCGCGAGGGACTCCAGGAGCCTGTGGGGCGCCTCGTAGAAGACGAGGGTCCTCTCTTCAAACCTGAGGGACTCGAGCCTCTTTATCCTCTGGCTCCTCTTGTTCGGCAGGAAACCCAGGTAGACGAACTCCCTCGCCGATATGCCCGACACCGAGAGGGCCGCGATGACCGCTGAGGGCCCCGGCACCGGTACGACGTCCAGCCCGGCCTCCACGGCCTCCCTCACCACCACCCCGCCCGGGTCCGAGATCCCGGGGGTTCCCGAATCGGTCACGAGGGCGACGTCCCGGCCGTCCCTCAGCGTAGAGATCACGGCCTCGGCCCTGACCTTCTCCCTCGCACCCCAGTAGCTCATCAACGGCCGTGAGATACCGTAATGGGAGAGGAGCTTCCTGGTGTGCCTCGTGTCCTCCGCTGCTATTACATCCACCTCTTTCAGGACCCTGAGGGCCCTCAGGGTGATATCCTCAAGGTTACCGATAGGCGTTGCAACGACATAGAGCGTGCCTTTCATCGTCGATCCCTTCTCCGGACGTTCACCGACCGGAACCAGCACCGGAGGGGTGAGAGGGCCGGGTCCTGCAGCCGTGTCAGGCGTCTTCGGCCGCGCTCTCCGGCTCCAGAAACCTCCCCTTGAACCTGTTCAGCCACATGATGTGGCTCTGCTCCTCGTTTATTATCTCGTCCACGATCTCCTTCTCCCTCACCGCCTTTCTCAAGGCGATGAAGTACAGCAGGGTCTCCTTCTCGAAGGCGAGGGCGAACTCGACCGCTTCTGCGGCGTCCTTTGCATCCCTCATCCTGGCGAGGGCCTTTTCGGAACCAAGGAAGAACCGGGATTCAACGAGGGCCCTCATGTACTCGGAGACGTCCTCCCAGCCCTCGACCTCTTCATCGCCGATGATCCCCTGGAGCTCCCGGAACCTCTCCTCGTGGATCTTCTCTTTATGGGCAAGGGTGTCGAAGAGGTCCTTGACCCTCTCCTTCTCCCCGAACCTCTCCGCCATCGATGAGTAGAACTCGTATCCCAGCCTCTCCGTCCTTACAGCCTGTTCAATAACCTCCCTGATCGAGAACCTCTCCTTGTCCATCATCCACCTCCTATCGGTTATCAGCCGCGCCGCGGGCCTTCATATAGTCCCTCAACCTGCCGTCGATCCTCAATATCTCCTCCACGTCCTCCCCCCTCAGCTCCCAGGAGTATCGTCCCTTCGACGTCCTCTTCAGAACGATCCGCGTGGGCTTCTTCGGCGTAAGCTGTACGATCTCCTGAAGGGTCTCCTTTTTGAAGCCCTCTTCAGCACGGGAGGGCCCCTCCGAACACCCTGACAGTGTCAGGAGCGGGAGGATCTGGAAGGTGACGAAGAGGACGACGGTGAAAACGGTCTTCTTCGATCCCCGGTCTCTGATCCTCATCTCCTCAGTAGCTCCTGTACCTGTTCGTTATGGGGAAACGCCTGTCCCGGCCGAAGGCCCTCGGTGTGATCTTTATCCCGGGAGGCGCCTGTCGCCTCTTGTACTCACTCCTGTCTATCATGTCGATGACCTTCTTTGTGCACTCCACCTCGCAGCCAAGATTTATAATCTCATCAAAACTCCTGTCCTCCTCAATATAGGCCTTAAGAATCGGATCAAGCACTTCGTAAGGAGGAAGGGCATCTGTATCTTTCTGGTCGGGCTTCAGCTCTGCCGAGGGCTCCTTCCACAGCACCCTTTCGGGGATGACCGCCCCCCTCTCGTTCCTCCACCTGGCAAGGGCATAGACCATCGTCTTCGGGACGTCCTTGACTATGGCGAACCCTCCCGCCATGTCACCGTAGAGTGTAGCGTAACCCACGGACATCTCCGACTTGTTGCCGGTGGTGAGGACGAGCCAGCCGAACTTGTTGGACATGGCCATGAGGAGGTTGCCCCTAATCCTCGCCTGGATGTTCTCCTCCGTCACGTCCTCAGCAAGCCCCTTGAAGGCGGCACGGAGTGTCCTGAGGTAGCTCTGGAATATCTCGTCTATGGGGAGCACCGTCATCTCTATGCCGAGGTTCCTGACGAGCTCGGCCGCGTCCTCCCTGCTCTCCACGGAGGTGTATGGAGAAGGCATGAACAGACCCCTCACGTGCTCCTTCCCCAGGGCGTCCACCGCTATAGTGGCCACCAGGGAGGAGTCTATGCCTCCGCTCAGCCCTATCACCACACCGTTGAACCCGTTCTTCCTGACGTAGTCCCTCGTACCCAACACGATGGCGGAATAGACCTCCTCCACACCGCTCATGGGCTGCCGGGGGCTGTGAACCGACTGCAGCCGACTCTCGAGGGCCCTCTCATGGACAGGGACCACCGTGACGCTCGTCGCATCAAAGGAGTAGACCTCCTGGCGCCTTCTCGGGTCATGGAGCCTCTTCATGAATACGGCATCGAGGTCGAGGTCGATCACTGCAAGGTCCTCTTCAAACTGTTTTCCGCGCAGGAGGAGGTTGCCGCTTTCATCGAAGACGAGGCTGTGACCGTCGAAGACGAGCTCGTCCTGGCCTCCTACCATGTTCAGATAGGCGACTATTACGGTGCTGTCAGAGGCCCTTGTGGAGAGCATCCTCTCCCTGAAGGAAGCCTTGCCCATCTGGTACGGCGAGGCGTTGATGTTGACGATAACCTCGGCACCGGCGAGGGCCTGTACCCTTGCCGGACCGTCGGGATACCATATGTCCTCACAGATGTTGACCCCCACGAGGGCGTCTCCGACCCTGTACACCGGGTATTCGTCACCGGCCTGGAAGTATCTCATCTCGTCAAAGACGCTGTAGTTCGGCAGATACATCTTGTGATATATATCCACGACCTCTCTGTTGTACAGTATGGCAGCGGCGTTGTAGATGTCGGCCTCCTTGTCAACAAACCCCACCACGGCCACGAGGTCCTCAACGGCGTCCTTCACCTCCTGAAGCGCGGAGAGGTTGTCATCGATGAACTGAGGCTTCAGGAGGAGGTCCTCGGGAGGGTAGCCGGTGATCGCCAGCTCCGGGAAGGCCACTATATCGGCCCCTGCATCTCTGGCCCTCTGTATATTGAGGATTATCTTCCGAACGTTTCCGGCGAGGTCGCCCACCGTCGGGTTGAGCTGTACAAGCGCCAATCTCAAGGTCTTCATTGGATCCTCACGGGGTGCTTCAGCCGGAGACCCGCCCGTGGCCCTTCAGATCAGCAGCCGGACACCGGCGACGGCCCCCTGACGATTTATGAATAATTATAGTCATTGAAAGGGGGTTTTGGCAATCGGAACCCCCGGGAGCCTCCTTCGGCGTGGGGTTCACGACAGGGTTCGGAACCGCATCGAGAGAGGGTGGACGAGAGGTGCTCCCCTTTTTATTCAACGTGAAGGGGTCGAAGCAGGGCAGCCCTCATCCCTTCCCGAAGCCGTAGTGAAGCAGCCCCTGCTTCCTGCCCAGTTCCTCCTCGCAGGCTGTTATGCACTCGCCGCAGTTGATGCATCTGGGGTTCACCTTCCTCTTCTGTG
>WGEZ01000115.1 GCA_015492515.1 Nitrospirota bacterium | reverse complement strand
ACGTCGAGAGGGCCGTGAGGTGGGTGCGTCCCTACGCCGTGGACGTCAGCAGCGGGGTCGAGCTGGAGAAGGGGATAAAGGATGCGGAGAAGGTGAGGCTCTTCATAGAGAGGGCGAAGTCCGTGTACTGAGCACCTCATGAAGCGGAAGGCTCATGACCCCTTCCCGACAACCCACCCTCCTTCCCTCCCCTCACCCTTATCACGGTCTTTACGTTCCCCCTGGGGTTGAAGTCACCCGTAACCTCGAGGAACCTCGGCCTGAGCAGTCCCGACAGCTCCTCGTAGATCCTGTTCGTCGCCTCCTCGTGGGATATGTGGACGCTCCTGAAGGAGTTGAGGTAGAGCTTCAGTGATTTGAGCTCCACGATCCTGCTGTCGGGGATGTACCTGATCCTTATCGTGGCGAAGTCGGGATAACCGGAGCGTGGACAGAGGCAGGTGAACTCCGAGAAGGTGATCTCCACCTCATAGTCCCTCTCCGGCGAGGGGTTCTCCCACGCCTCGAGCCTTGCCTCCGCGATCTGGCGTTCTCCGTACTTCATGCCCCGGCGTTCAGACGCTCGACGAACCTGGTCGTGTACTCACCCCTCTGGAACTCCTCGGAGCTGAGCACCCTCCTGTGGAAGGGGATGGTGGTCTGTATCCCCTCTATGACAAACTCGTCAAGGGCGCGGCGCATCCGCTGCAGCGCCTCCCCTCTGTCCTTTCCATGGACGATGAGCTTGGCCACGAGGGAGTCGTAGTTGGTGGGGACCTTCCAGCCGCAGAAGGCCGCGGTATCCACCCGGACACCCGGACCTCCGGGCAGGTACAGGAAGGTCATCGTCCCCGGCGAGGGGAGGAAGCTCACGGGGTCCTCGGCATTAATCCGGCATTCGATGGCGTGTCCCGTGAGCCTTATCTTGCTCTGCCTGTACTCCAGGGGGTTGCCTGCAGAGAGCTTGATCTGCTCCTTGATCAGGTCGATCCCTGTCACCGCCTCGGTCACCGGATGTTCGACCTGTATGCGGGTGTTTATCTCCATGAAGTATATGTTGCCCTCCAGGTCGACTATGAACTCAAGGGTCCCCACGTTCCTGTACCTGAGCGCCTTCGCAGCCTTTATGGCCAGCTCGCCTATCCTTTTCCTCAGCTTCGCATCGATGCCCGGCGAAGGGGACTCCTCTATGAGCTTCTGGTGCCTCCGCTGAATGGAGCAGTCCCTCTCACCAAGGTGTACGACGTTGCCCTTGCTGTCGGCCATTATCTGGACCTCGACATGGCGCATCTCCGGTATGTACTTCTCGATGTAGAGGTCTGCACTGCCGAAGGCGGTGAGCGCCTCCCTCTGGGCGGTGTTGAAGGCCCTCTCAAGCTCGTCCCCGGACTCCACGATCCTCATGCCCTTGCCCCCGCCGCCTGTCGCCGCCTTGAGCATCACGGGAAACCCCGTCTTCCTGGAGACCTTCAGGGCCATCTCCACATCCTTCACCACGCCGTCGCTTCCGGGCACCACGGGCACACCCTTCTTCTTCAGTATCTGCCTCGCCTTCGCCTTGTCACCGCCGAGCCTGATGTTCTCGGGCCTGGGGCCAATGAAGGTGATACCCGACTTCGTACAGGCCTCTGCAAACTGGGGGTTCTCGGAGAGGAAGCCGTAGCCTGGATGGATCGCCTCGGCATCGGTTATCTCGGCGGCGCTCAGTATGGCCGGTGTGTGGAGGTAGCTCTGCTGAGAACTGGCAGGCCCGATGCAGACGGCCTCGTCGGCGAGCCGTACGTGCATCGTCTCCCTGTCGATCTCGGAGTATACCGCCACCGTCCTGATACCCAGTTCCCTGCAGGCGCGGATGATGCGGATCGCTATCTCGCCGCGGTTGGCTATGAGGATCTTTTTGAAGAGCTTCATACAGGTTCTATCAGGAAGAGGGGCTCACCGTACTCCACGGGCTGGCAGTTCTCCACCAGTATCCTGACCACGACCCCGTCGACGTCGCTCTCGATCTCATTCATCAGCTTCATGGCCTCAACGATGGCCAGGACCTGTCCCTTCTTCACCCTCGAGCCCACCTCGACGAAGGGCTCGGCATCGGGTGACGCCGCCCGGTAGAAGGTCCCCACGATCGGGGAGGTGATGGTCACGAGGCCCGTCTCCTCCACCTCAGCGGGGGGTTCGGGCCTCCTCTGTTCGGTCTTCCTCTCGATCACCTCGAAGGAGGGGATGTGCCTCTCACGCCTCAGCTTCACCCTCACCCCCTCCTTCTCTATCTGGATCTCCGAGATATCGGTATCCTTCAACAGCTCTATGAGGGCCCTGATCTCGTCGAGGTTCATCTCTTCACCCTCTCCACGTACTCTCCCGTACGGGTGTCGATCCTTATCACGTCGCCCTCGTTTATGTGGAAGGGCACCTTCACCACTGCACCGGTCTCCACCGTGGCGGGCTTGCTCCCTCCGGAGGCGGTGTCCCCCTTGTGTCCGGGTTCCGTCTCGATCACCTCGAGCTCCACGAAGGTGGGCGGCTCCACGGCGATCGGTTCGTCTCTGTAATAAAGCACGGAGAGCTCCATGTTCTCTTTCATGTACCTCCTCGTATCACCGAGCTGGTCATCGGTGAGATGGACCTGTTCATAGGTCTCGGTGTCCATGAAGCAGTAGAGGTTGCCCTCGTTGTAGAGATACTGCATCCTCCTCTCGGTGAGCTCGGGCTTCCGGAACTTCTCGCCTGCAGAGAAGGTCTCCTCGATGATCTTCCCCGTCTTGAGACCCTTCATCTTCGTCCTGACGAAGGCGCCTCCCCTGCCCATCTTCACGTGCTGGAACTCCAGCACCTCGTAGGGTTCCCCCTTGAACTCTATCTTTGCACCCCTTCTGAAATCACTGGTTGATATCATCGCTCCTGCTCTCCCGGCCCCTTCGGGCCCCCTATATTATCTCCAGCCCCTTCGGCAGGCTCGTAAGCACCCTCGGTCCCTTCCGCCCGGTATAGACCATATCCTCGATCCTTACACCACCGAGGCCGGGGATGTAGACCCCGGGCTCTATCGTGAAGACCATGCCCTGCCGGAGCCTCTCCTTACTCATCCATGATATACGAGGGGCCTCGTGTATATCAAGCCCCACGCCGTGCCCCGTGCCGTGGCCGAAGCACTCTCCGAGGCCCGCCCTCTCGATCACGTCCCTCGCCGCCCTGTCCACCTCCCTCGCCCTCCGGCCCTCCCGGACCGCATTTATCGCGGAACGGTTGGCCTTCAGCACCGCATTGTATATCCGGATCTTCCTCTCCAGGCCGGCGCCCCTGATCAGGAAGCTCCTCGTCATGTCGGAACAGTACCCCTCGGCCTCACCACCCCAGTCTATGACCACCGTGTCACCCGCCCTGAGCCTCCTGTCCGAGGCCGTGGCGTGGGGGAACGCGGCGTTCTCTCCGGAGGCCACTATTATATCAAAAGGGGCACGTCGACAGCCCGTCCGCCTCAGCTCCTCCTCGAGCCGGAGTGCGATCGACCTCTCCGTAGCACCCCTCCTGATCCTCCCCTTTATCCTCCGGAAGGCCTCCTCTGCCCTCTCCACGGCCCTCCTGATGAGGGCGAGCTCCCTCCGGTCCTTCTCCATCCTCATCGACTCCACCATATCCCTCACAGGTCTGAGGACGAACCCCCTGGCCAGTGAACGGTAAAGGCTGTAGGGAGCGCTCTCCTCGAAACCCAGCCGGGATATACCGAGCGCCTTCAACGTCCTCTGCAGGGCCCGCGTGTACGGCCCCCTGACCACTATGATCTCGCAACCCGTCACCTCACCGAGCGACTGCTCCTTGTACCTGAAGTCGGTGAAGAAGAAGGCCCCGCTCCCGGTGACGAGGAGCAGTGCCGAGGATCCGGTGAAACCCGTGAGGTACCGGATGTTGTTGAGGCTGCTCACCAGGAAGGCCTTCAGGCGTCTCCTTGAAACCCTCTCCTGTATCTCCTTGATCCTGTTCATTGAAGGCTGCGGGCCGGCGACAGAGAAGAGCCCGCGGGTCTGCTCACTTTCCGGCTCCGTCGCTGATCCGGCCTTTCCGGTATCGGTCTATATGAAGTGATGGATTGAAGCCTGTGGAGAGAGGATGTTAAAACTCCTTCTCTATCTTCGGGACGGTCGTTCTCAGCACGAACCTCGCCTTGCCGTAGTTGCTCTCCGGTTTCATGACGAGGGCGAGGTAGTACCCGTCGGTTATCCTCCGCATCAGGATCCCGCAGACGTCGGAGATGAGGGCGAACTCCTTCGCCTTGCCGAGCTGAAGGTCCCTGGAGGCCATCTCGATGTCCTTTATCAGCGCCGAGGCCTCGGCCGAGAGGGTGTTGAAGTCTATGAGTCTCTCCGTCACGTATTCCTCAACAGGGATGCCGTCCGATGCAAGTATGATTGCAGCCACTGCGCCATCAACCCTGTCGACAGTCTCTCTAAGAGCTTCCGAAAAGTTCATCCCTTCTGTTCTTGAACCCCTGCAGGAGCCCTTCGAGCTGTGAGATGAGGGACTCCGTGTCCTTCCCTATCAACCTGAGGTAAAACTTCAGCTCTTCCACGCGCTGCTTCACCTTGTTGTTGTCCGGCTCGCTCCCCAGGATCTCGGCGTATAGCTCTATAGCCTTTCCGAACTGCTCCGTCCTTATGAAGTCGTCGGCCTCCGCCACCTTCCTCTCCCACTCCGGGAGGACGGCCTCCTCCGTCGGCCCTGAGGAGCCTGTATCGACATCCTCGAAGGTGAAGGTCTCTTCATCACCCTTGGTGAACTCCTCTGCCGCCCCTTCACCCGGTTCTATCTCGGCAACCTCTATCTCCTCCGGCCTGCGCACCTCTTCCTCTATGAAGTCGGTGAACCTCTCGTACTCTTCATAACCCTCGGGTTCCGGGGACTCCTCTGCGGAACCGGCGACCTCCTCGGCCGCCTCGAGGGGCTCACCCTCCTCCGCGGAGCCAGCCGCCGCCTCGAGCGCTTCCAGTTCTTCTCCGGCCTCCTCGGCCGTCTCCGAGGACTCGACCTCGGCAGGCCCGGCCTCGGGCGCCTCTTCAGAGACACCGAGCAGCCTGTTGACGGTCTCTCTCACCTCTTCGTCGAGGGGGTTGAGCTCGAGCACCTTCTGGTAGTGCTCGAGGGCCTTCTCGGTGTTGCCGATGGAGTGGTTGATCTCTGCCAGCTTCTTCTGGGCGAAGAGGTTGTCCGGGACCGCGCCGATCACCTTCTCGAACTCCTTTATCGCCTCCTCCATCTGGCCCTTCTCAAGATAGATCTTTCCGAGGGAGACCCTTGCGGTAGTATAACCGGGCTGCCATTGCAGCCCCCTGCGGAGCACATCTATCGCCTCGTCGTACATACCCACCTTCCGGTACTCCTCTGCAAGGGGGACGAAGAGCTTGGATTCCGGATCCTTCTCCAGCCTCGCCTTCAGTTTCTCTATGTCCTCGAATGCCATCAGGCCTCCCGGCGCCGGAGGAACTCATGGAACACCCGGCGGATAAAACACCCGGGCCTTCCGCGGTTAAGTTAATTATATTTGCAGGGCACCGGGGATGTCAACCACCGACCCCGCCCCTGCGCTCCAGATACCTGTCGAAGATCACCTCTGCACACTCCTCTTTACTCATCAGGGGATAATCGGTGACGCCCCCGCTGTCGATGATGCTTATCCTGTTCATGTCCGAATCAAAGCCCGCCCCGTTAAAGGTTACATCATTGAAGACGATAAAGTCCATACCCTTCTGCCTGAGCTTCTCCCCGGCCCTGTCGATCTCAGGGCCTGTCTCCGCGGAGAAGCCTATCACGAAAGGCCTCCTCTTCATCGCCGAGACGGTCTTGATTATGTCCGCCGAGGGCCTCAGCCTGAGGGTGAGGCCCCCGCCCTTGTCCACCTTCGTTGAGGAGCGGCTCTCGGGGACGAAGTCCGCGACCGCTGCAGCCATCACCAGCAACTGGACCTCGGCCGCGTGTCTCCTCACCGCCTCGAGCATCTCCTCCGCGGTCTCCACCCTCAGGAGTCTCACGCCGTGAGGCGGTCCTTCCGCGGTGGGCCCGCTGACAAGCGTCACATCCGCGCCCCTCCTCATGGCCACCCTGCAGAGGGCATGGCCCATCTTCCCTGACGAACGGTTGGATATGAAACGGACGGGATCGATATACTCCCTCGTGGGACCTGCGGTCACGAGCACCTTCAACCCCGCCATGTCCTTTCTGCAGAGGCGGCCCTTCAGGGCCTCTATGATACGCTCTGCAGAGGCCATCCTCCCCACTCCGTAACCGCCGCAGGCGAGCCCGCCCTCCTCGGGCGGGATCTCCTCATAGCCCATCTCGCCGAGGGTGTTCATGTTCCTCCTCACCAGGGGGTGTTCGTACATCCTCTGATTCATCGCCGGTGCATACAGCACCGGCCCCCTGAAGGCCAGGAGCGAGAGGGTGACCATATCGTCGGCGATGCCGGAGGCGATCTTTCCGATGGTGTTCGCCGTGGCCGGGGCGATCAGGAAGGCGTGGGCCTCTTCAGGCAGGCTTATATGGACCAGTGGAGAGGAGAAGACATCCGTATATACCCTGTTGCCGCTCAGGCTCTCGAAGGTGAGGGGGGTGACGAACCGTGTCGAGGCCTCCGTCATCAGCACGGTGACGGAGGCGTCCTCTGATCTCAGTCTCCTTACGACCTCCAGCGACTTGTAGGCGGCGATACCGCCGGTGACGGCGAGCAGGATCTTCCTATCCTTCAGAATCGGCGAGCTCATTCGGTCTGTCAGGCTCTACTTGCTCCTTCTCGTGGATATAGATCTTGAGATCCCTTTCCAGCTCGGAGAGGTCCTCCGTCTCGACCTCCTTCTTCTCCTCAAGGAGTCTGCGGAAGTCGAGCCTCTCGGCCTCCTCCCTCGCCTTTATGGCCTCCTCTCCGGTCAGGAACTCCAGCTTGTCCTGGATCGCCTCCTCGATCGCTATGGTGGTCACCTTCTTCGACTTCGTCGGGATCTTGGGCTTCTCGCCGGAAGCGATCTCCTTGGCCCTCTGGGCCGCGATATTCACGAGCCTGAACCTGCCGTCGATCTTCTCGTTGTCGAACTCCACGGGCAGAGAGATGATATTCAAGTCTTCACTCACCTCCTTAAGATATGCTTGGACTCGACGCCCTCAGTCACTGCCGATCCCGAAGGTCCTGCCGATCCACTCATGGTCCACCCGGCTCGAATGGACCCTCCTGGACAGGACCACGGACT
This sequence comes from Nitrospirota bacterium, assembly GCA_015492515.1. GTDB lineage: Bacteria > Nitrospirota > Thermodesulfovibrionia > Thermodesulfovibrionales > JdFR-85 > S146-64. The sequence goes on along the minus strand of WGEZ01000115.1, from coordinate 14,621 downwards.
TCAGTTCCTCGAGGGCCTTCTCGAACTCATCGTTAATTATAACATAATCGAAGAACCTGTACTCCCTGATCTCATCCCTGGCCCTCCTCAGTCTCCGCCGCAACGCCTCTTCGTCCTCCGTGCCCCGCCCTGTGAGCCTCTCGCGCAGGACCTCCATCGAGGGGGGGAGGATGAAGATGAAGACGGCATCGATGCCCTTCTGCCTCACCTGCTCCGCGCCCTGGGTGTCGATGTCGAGTATAACGTCCGTGCCGGTCCGGATCGTCTCGAAGACCCTCGTCCTCGACGTCCCGTACAGGCTGCCGTGGACCTCGGCCCACTCGAGGAACTCGCCCCCCCTCACCATCGCCATGAACCGCTCTTCATCGATGAAGTGATAGTCCCTGCCGTCCACCTCTCCGGGCCTCGCCTTCCTCGTGGTATAGGAGACGGAGTGGACGACCCCGGAGACGTCTCCGGTCAGCCTCCTGCAGAGGGTGGTCTTACCCGCTCCCGAGGGCGCCGAGACTATGAACAGGGAGCCCTTCAATCCTCCTGGTCCCTTCCCGTGAACCTCTGGGTTATCGTCTCGGGCTGCAATGCGGAGAGTATCACATGGTCGCTGTCGGTGACGATTATGGATCGCGTCCTCCGGCCCTCTGTGGCGTCGACGAGCTTGCCCCGCTTCCTGGCCTCGTCCCTGAGGCGTTTCATCGGTGCCGAACCGGGTGTCACGATGGTGATCACCCTCGAGGCTGAGACCATGTTTCCGAACCCGATATTGACGAGCACAGGCATTACGTCCTTCTTCATCTCTCCTCCTCAGTCACTGGATGTTCTGGATCTGCTCCTTGAGTTTCTCCACCACGGTCTTCATCCGGACGACGATGTCCGAGACCCTGTATTCACTGCTCTTTGAACCGATGGTGTTGATCTCCCTCAGGAGCTCCTGGAGCAGAAAATCGAGGTTTCTGCCGATCGTACCGCCCCGGGAGATCAACCTCTCGAACTGCTGAAGGTGGCTCTGGATCCTGACGACCTCCTCGGAAACGTCGGCCTTCTCGGCCAGGAGCGCCGCCTCCTGCAGGACCCTCTGTTCCTCGACGGCACCCTCTCCGATGAGTTCCGTTATATGCGACCTTATCCTCTCGAAGGCCCTCCTGTGCATGTCCCCGGCCTCGGCCTTGACTGCATCGATGTAGCCCTTGAGGGCTGCAACCTGCTCCTGTATGTCACGGAGGAGGTGTTCTCCCTCCCGGAGCCTCGTCTCCTCAAGCCTCTCCAGGGCGGTGCCGAGGGTGTGAAAGAGGTCTTCCGGTCTGTACTCGGGCACCTCGGTGAACAGGCTGTCCCTGAACCAGAAGAGGTGGTCCAGGCTCAACCCCTCCTTCAGGCCCAGTTCCTCCTGAAGGCCCTTCAGCGTCCTGAGGATGTTCTCCGCGAGCCTCCTGTTGATCCCGATCTCGAGATCCGCCTCCTCGGTGAGGGAGATGGAGACGTCGAACCTCCCCCTCGTGAAGCGCTCCATTATCATCTTCCGGAGCTCTGTCTCGTAGGGGTTGACGAAGGCGGGTGCCCTGAAGTTGATGGTGAGGAAGCGGTGGTTCACCGACCGGGCCTCCACCTTCACACCCCGCTCCTCGGCCTCTCCATAGCCGGTCATGCTCTGGACATTCATTCAACCCCCAGGAACCTGTAGATCCCTTCGATCCTCACCTCACCCTGCTCCCCGTCGGAGAGCCTCTTGTAGCGGACCACCCCGGCGGAGATCTCCTCTTCTCCGATGATGAAGGCGTATCTTGCACCGTGCCTGTCGGCCTTCCGCAGCTGGCTCCGGAGGGAGGCTCCCGAGTAGTCGAGCTCCACCCAGACCCCCCTTCCCCTCATCTCCGATGCGAGCCTGAAGGAGAGGGCCTCCGCCTCCTTACCGATCGTGACGAAGTAGACCTCCGGCACCGGCTCCTTCACCCCCCGGCGCTCCATTATGAGCATGACGAGCCTCTCCATCCCGATTGCGAAGCCGAGGGCCGGAGTGGGCGGCCCGCCGAACTCCTCGACGAGCCTGTCGTACCTGCCGCCCGCAGCAACGGCGTCCTGCGAGCCGAGGGCCTCGGAGGTCACCTCGAAGATCGTCCTCCTGTAGTAATCAAGCCCCCTCACCATGGCCTGGTTCACCCTGAAGGGTATACGGAGGGCATCGAGGTGTCCTCTCAGGGCCTCGAAGTGCCCGGCACACCCGGTGCAGAGGTACTCCCCTATCCGCGGCGCCCTCTCCCGGAGCGACCTGCAGCCCTCCGCCTTGCAGTCAAGCACCCTCAGGGGGTTCACCCTGTACCTCCTCAGGCAATCGGGACAGAGTGAGCCCAGCTCCTCGCCGAGGAACCCGAGGAGCGCCTCTCTGTAGGCTGGTCTGCAGACCTCGCAGCCGATGGAGTTGACCTCAAAGGTGAGGCCCTCGATACCGGCCCTCTCGAGGAAGCCCCTCAGCATATCCAGCATCTCCGCATCCATGCGGGGGTCCTTCTCTCCGAAGGCCTCCACCCCTATCTGGTGGAACTGTCTGAGCCTCCCCTTCTGGGGCCGCTCGTACCTGAACATGGGGCCGATGTAGTAGTACTTCTGGGGGGAAGGGAGCGTGTAGAGGTGATTCTGGATATAGGCCCTCACAACCGGTGCGGTGCCCTCAGGCCGGAGGGTTATGCTCCTTCCGGCCCTGTCGTGGAAGGTATACATCTCCTTCTCCACTATATCGGTGGTCTCACCGATGCTCCTGCTGAAGACCTCGGTGAACTCCATGACGGGCGGCCTCATCTCTCTGTAGCCGTAAGAGGCGAAGAAGCGCCGCGTGAGGGACTCGACCTCCTGCCAGAGGTTGACCTCCGGGGGCAGCAGGTCCCTGACGCCCTTAATCGCCCTGTACTTCACCCTCTGGCGCCTCCGAAGGGGCCTCCTCGCCCTCTCTGACGTCGTCGAAGTCGAGCATCCTGAGGTGACCCTCTATCAACCGCTTCAGCTCCTCCTTGAAGTGTCTCCTGATGCCCTTGAGGTCCACGATATCCTCGTGGATCTTGAGCACCCGTTCCTGGGCCTCCTTCACGATGGCGTCGGCCCTCAGCTCAGCCTCCCTGACGATCAGCTCCGCCTCCTTCCTGGCGTTGGTCTTGTAGTCCTCGACCATCTGCTGCGCGGTCATGAGCGTCTCCCTCAGTGTGTTCTCCATGTCCCTGTACTCCTGCAGCTGTGTCTCGGCCCTGTGGATCTGCTCCTTGAGGGAGGCGTTCTCCCTGATGATGTCCTCCATCTCCTCCCGGATCACCTCGAGGAAGGCATAGACCTCCTCGACGTCAAAGCCCCTGAACTTGATGGGAAACTGTTTCTGCTGAATATCAAGGGGTGTGATTCTCATAGCAGGCCTCCTTTCATTTTATAGCCAAGCTCTATCAGGCTGCTGACCAGGAAGAGGCGAATGAAATAGATACCGAGTATCACGATGAGGGGCGAGAAGTCGATCCCGCCGAACACGCCGATCCTCCTCCTTATCGGTCTGAGCACCGGGTCGGTCACCCCGTACAGGAAGCGGACTATCGGGTTGTAGGGATCAGGGTTGACCCAGCTGACAAGGGCTGCAATAATGACCACCCACATGTATATATTCAGCAGGACATCGAGGACATTGCCGAGTGCTATGAATAGGTTGCCCAACATAAACATCCCTCACCTCCTGCTCAGCTCAGCCGCACGTTCCGCGGCGGCCTGGACCGCCTCCTTGACGGCGGCCTTCAGAGAGTTCCTCTCGAGCCAGTAGAGCCCTTCAGCGGTCGTCCCGCCCGGAGAGGTCACGCCCTTCCTGAGCCCCTCCGGAGACCAGCCCTCCTTCAGCATCTTCACCGTTCCCAGGGCCGTCTGGAGGGTCAGCGAGAGGGCCTCGGAAGCGCTCAGCCCCATCCTCACCCCTGCCTCCGCCAGGGCCTCGATATAGTAAGCGAAGAAGGCCGGACCGCTGCCGCTCAGGGCCGTCACCACATCCATGCTCTCCTCACCGAGGATCATCACCTCGCCCACTGAACTGAAGATCTTGACCGCTGCGTCAAGGTCCTTCTTCCTTGCACCCCCGGCAGGGGAGAGGACGCTCATACCCTCTCCGACCGTTGCGGGGAGGTTAGGCATCACCCTGATCAGCCTCCCTGTGCCGAAGAGCTCGGAGAGGCGGGAGAGCCTCACACCGGCGGCGATGGAGACGATCAGGTGCCTCTGGCTGATCAGGTCCCCTATCTGGGCCGCCACCTCCTCCATGTCATGGGGCTTCACGGCGAGGACTATCACATCCGCCGAGGAGAGGACCTCCCTGTTGTCCGATGTGGTGGCCACCCCGAACCTCTTCTTCAGGTGGCTCAACCTCTCCGCCCTCCTGTCAGAGACGAGGACGTCCTTCCTCCCCCTCTCGAAGAGACCGGAGATCACGGCCTCCGCCATGTTACCGCCGCCTATGAAGCCTATCACTGCGCCCTCCTTCCGAAGATCAGACTCCCTATCCTCACCATCGTCGCCCCTTCCTCCACAGCCACCTCGAAGTCCCCGGACATCCCCATGGAGAGTTCCCTCAGGCTGAAGCCTCTCTCCTCGGCCTCCGCCCTCAACCGCCTGAGCATCCTGAAGTAGGGCCTCGCATCCTCCGCCGTCTCGGGCAGAGGGGGGATGGTCATCAGCCCCTCGACACTGATGTTGCTCATGCCTCCGAGGGCCTCCAGCAGGGGTATGAGCCCCTCCGGGCTCACCCCCGACCTGCCCTCCTCCCCGGAGAGATTCACCTGGACGAGGACCTTCTGGACCTTCCCCATCGCCGAGGCGTAGCGATCGATCCTCTCCGCGAGGTTCAGCGAATCAACTGACTGTATCACATCGAAGAGCTCCACTGCAAGCTTCGCCTTGTTGCTCTGCAGGTGCCCTATCATGTGCCACCGGACCGAATCGGGCAGGTCGCCTTTAAGCACCGCTATCTTCTCCCTCGCCTCCTGCACCCTGTTCTCTCCGATCAGCCTCACCCCGCAATCCACCGCCTCCTTCACCGCCTGAGGGGGGACGGTCTTGGCGACCGCTACAAGCTGCACCTCCATCGGGTCCCTGCCCGCCCTCAATGCGGCGTGGGAGATCCTCCTGTAGACGCTGCTTATGGCTTCAGCGATACGATCCTGCACAGAGAAAGAACCCTCAACCCTGTGAAGGCCCTGCAGCCGGGGTCAATCGACCGAGCCGCGATCACCGCAGGGGACCCTCCAGTGCCCGGCCCCTGACCCGGCCTGCAATCGAGCCTTCTCAGGACAAGAGAACCGGTTGAAGCTCCCTGCAGCAGGCTGCAGGGGGAGCGCCGGCGATGCATGTTCAGTATTTTATCATAAACCGGATGTATCGGGCAGAGGATGAGCCCGCCGTCAGGCGGCGCTCCCCCCGCCGGCAGGGTTAATCCTCCTGTAGATCGCGAGGATGACGAGGAAGGAGATGATGCCCGAGGAGTTGGCGGCGATATCGCCGATGCTGAACTCCCTGTAGGGCAGGAAGGCCTGGAGCACCTCTATGCCGGAGCTGTAGAGAAAGACCGCCGCGCCCGGCACCAGTGCGACGGATCCGCCGTCCCTCCGGAAGGCGAGATAGCACAGCGACGTGGTCATGAAGTAGGCGGCGAAGTGGGCGAGCTTGTCCGAGTACATCCCGGCCTTCTCAGGCGAAGGGATGAGGGAGAGGACGGTTACGGCCGACAGCCACAGCAGGAACACCGCCCTGTATATCCTTTTCCGGTTCATCCGCATGGAGACCTTGTCCGCCTCTGCCCTCACATTATATAATATCGCCATGAATAAGTCACTCATACTCCTCTGCCTCGTTGCGGCCTCCTCCATCCTCTTCTATCTGCAGGGTCTCTCCGGCAGGGACAGACCGGTCAGCCACCCCGGTCACCCTGTGAAGCTGCCCCTGCCCGAGATCACCGAGATAGCAGGCACCGTCAAGGAGGGTGAAACCCTCTACGATATCTTCAGCAACCACGGGCTCGACATGAAGAGCCTCTACGGGATCACCAGGGCCTCCAGGGACGTCCACGATCTGGTGAGGCTCAGGCCGAACCGATCCTATCTGATAACCATCCTCAGGTTCGCGGACGGTGAAGACAGCGGTGTATGGAACCTCAGGTACTCGATAGACGACTTCCACTACCTGAAGGTGGTGAAGGAGACGGGGGGCTACAGGGCTGAGAGACTGGAGGTCCCTTACAGGAGGTCCCTCTCCCTCATCACCGGCAGTATAGAGGACAACCTGATCAGTTCCATCGGCGACGACAGGGAGCACCTCATGATAGCCTACAGACTGGCCGAGATCTTCGAGTTCGACATCGACTTCGTCTCCGAGCTGCGGGAGGGTGACAGCTACAGGCTCCTCGTGGAGGAGCTCTGGCTCGACGGGGTCTTCAAGGGTTACGGCGATATCGTCGCTGCAGAGTTCGTAAACAACGGCAAGGTCTACGAGGCCTACAGGTTCGAGGTGGACGGCAGGGCGGACTACTACGACCGGCAGGGCTATTCCCTCAGGAAGGCCCTCCTCCGGGCGCCCCTGAGGTTCAGGTACATAAGTTCGGGCTTCAGCTACAGGAGGAAACACCCCATACTCAACATCCACAGGCCCCACCTCGGTGTGGACTATGCCGCACCGGCGGGCACGCCCGTCTCATCCGCAGGCAACGGCACGGTAAGATACGCGGGCTGGAAGGGGCAGTACGGAAAGACGGTGATAATCCGTCATCCCAACGGCTATGAGACCTACTACGGACACCTCTCGAGGATAAGAAAGGGGATAAGGAGGGGCAGGAAGGTGACCCAGGGGGAGATCATCGGCTATGTGGGCAGCACCGGGCTCTCCACAGGACCGCACCTCGACTACAGGGTGAAACGGAACGGCAGGTTCATAAACCCCCTCAGGATGAGGCTGCCGAGGAGCCGTCCCGTCCCGAAGAGGCTCGCCGGTGAGTTCAGCGCCCATGTGGAACGCCTCAGGGCGGAGCTCTCCACCCTGGCCCGCGGGAGCGGCGACAGGGCCGTCATCCGATGACGATGCCTAATGATGCTCGTCGAAGATCCGTCTGAACTCGCCCTGTATCCGCTTGAAGACCTCCAGTATCTCCGGATCGAAGTGTTCCGGCATTGTCCGTCCGTCACCCTCCGTGATTATCCGACAGGACTCCTCGTGACTGTACCCCTCCTTGTAGGGCCTCTTGGCCCGGAGGGCGTCATACTGGTCGACGAGCATCACGATCCTGCCCTCCACGGGGATCTCCTCTCCCTTCAGCCCCCGGGGATACCCCGTGCCGTCCCACCGTTCGTGATGGGTCAGCGCGATCGAGGCCCCCATCTCGAGCACGGGATACCTCGAGCCCTTCAGTATCTCGTACCCGATCGTGGTGTGGGCCTTTGAGATCTCGATCTCTTCCGGAGTGAGCTTCCCCGGCTTCAGCAGTATACCGTCGGGTATGCCTATCTTGCCCACGTCGTGCATAGGGCTCGCATGGGTTATGTTGGTGATGAAGTCGGAGGGCATCCTCAACGCCTCAGCTACAACCCTCGAGTAGAGGCTGATCCTCCGTATATGGCTTGCCGTGTCCTCGTCCCTGTATTCAGCGGCGATGGTGAGCCTCTCTATTATCTCCCTGCTCGCCGCCTTGACCATCTCCAGGGCATCCCTGAGCTCCCTCGTCCTCTCGAGGACCTTCTCCTCGAGCCGCTCGTCATACTCCTTCTTGAGCTTCAAGACCTCGTAGTAATTCAGCGCCCTCTTCACCGCCTGGAGGACGTAATCCATGTTGAAGGGCTTGATGATGAAGTCCTGGGCCCCGTACTTGAGGGCCTCGACGGAGAGCTCGATCTCGGGGTGCGCGGTGAGCAGTATGACGGGGATGTCCGGGTTGCCGAGCCTTATCCTCCTCAGCAGGGTGAGGCCGCTCATCCCGGGCATGACGATATCGGACAGGACGAGCTGGAAGCCCCCCTCCGAGATGAGTCTCAGGGCCTCCTCAGGGCTTTCCGTGGCCTCCACGTGGTAACCTGCATCGGTGAGAAGGGCGGTGAGGATCTCCCTCACCGCCGGATCGTCGTCGACAACGAGTATCCGGCCCCCATCCCTCCTGCCGCTTCCGACAACATTCATCCCCTTTCTACCACACCGACGATCGAGATGCCCGCATCGTCTGCCGCGGCGGTCATCTCCTCTCGCTGGAGGATGAGGGCCGCACCCGCCTCCACGGCGATGAGGCCCGCCCTCGCCTCCACCATGGCCCTCAGCGTCCCGGTGCCCACCACGGGGACGTCATAACGCATATCCTGCTGCGGCTTGCTCACCTTCACGACGACCGCACCCTCGCCTGCAAGCCTGCCGCCTCTCAGGATCGCCTCGTCGGTGCCCTCTATCGCCTCCACGGCCATCACCGCCCTCTCTTTCACCACGACGGTCTGGCCGATATCGAGTCTGCCGATCTCCTTAGCCACCCTGAAACCGAACTCTATGTCCTTCTCCTCCCGCCTGGTCGGTCTCCGCCTCGTGAGCACACCTTCCGGCATCAGCATATCGCCCGCCAGATCGGTGGTCCTCAGCATCCTTATCCCCTCGGACTCGATCTCATCGGTGATGGCCTGCAGTATCGTGTCATCCTTCCTGTCCTTCAGGCCGAGCATCAGCTTCAGGGCCCTCATATCAGGCCTGATGCCGCCTCGGTAGAGGAGCCCCTTGGAGACCTTCCCGGCCATCACCGTCTCCTGCACACCGGAGTCCTTCAGCACGTCTATGATCTCTCCCAGCCTACCCACGTTTATCCGCCTCACCTCGTCTGCGCAGCCGTCCTGGACGTCTGCGATCGGCTCCAGGAGTATCATCATCACATGATACCCCATCCTCTTCGCCTCCTCGGCGAGGAGGGAGGGGAGAACGCCCTTCCCGGATATGATGGCGATCCTCTTCACGGTTCCTCAGGGGCCCTCCTGTCAGGACGGCAGATCCCCCTCCTGTTTGCGTTTATGAATTCTATCAGGCGGGCGATCTCCTCCGTGTAGGGCAGCTCCTCCTGCACCTTCTTCATGGCCTCCTTCAGCGTCAGTTTCTCCCGGAAGAGTATCCTGTAGGCCTTCTTCAGCTCACTGATGGTCTCCTCCGAGAAACCGTGTCTCTTCAACCCCACGACGTTGAGGCCGTAGAGCTTCACCCTCGGGCCGGAGGCGACCGTGTAGGGTGGTATATCCTGCACCACACCACTGAAACCGCCCACCATGGCATAGGCGCCGACCCTCGTGAATTGATGGATCGCCACGATGCCGCCTATCACTGCAAAGTCCTCCACCCTCACGTGGCCTGCAAGGGTGGCTGCATTGGCCATTATGATCCTGCTGCCTATCTTGCAGTCGTGGGCGATGTGGACGTAGGCCATGAGGAAGTTGTCGTCCCCTATCTCGGTGAGCCCGTCGCCGCCGACGGAGCCGCGGTGGATGGTTATATACTCACGGATGATGTTGTTGTCGCCGATCCTGACGCCGGTGGGTTCGCCCCTGTACTTGAGGTCCTGAGGGGGAAGCCCTATGCTCGTGAAGGGGTATATGGTGCATGACTCCCCTATCTCCGTCTCGCCCTCTATGATCACGTTACTTAGCAGCCTCGTGCCTGATGCGATCCTGACACCGTCGCCGATGATGCAGTAGGGTCCGACGGAGACGTCGTCGGCGAGCACCGCGGCCTCGTGTACGATTGCTGTCGGATGTATGTCAGCCATGATCCTCTCCTTCGACGGGACGTCTAAAGCTCCCTGTCCGTAACCATGGCGGTGAACTCTGCCTCGGCCACGAGCCTGTCTCCCACGTAGGCGTTTCCCGCAAACCTCCAGATCGTCTCCCTGCCCCTCAGGACGTTCACCTCCAGCCGTATCTGATCCCCCGGGACGACGGGTTTCCTGAACTTTGCCTTCTCGATGCTCAAGAAATAGGTGCTCTTCCCCGCGACGCCGGACTTGTAGGCGAGGATGCCCGAGACCTGTGCCATCGCCTCCACGATGAGCACACCGGGCATTATGGGATATCCCGGGAAATGACCCTGGAAGAACGGCTCGTTCACGGTGACGTTCTTGATCCCCACCGCACGCTTGCCCTCCTCGATCTCGATCACCCTGTCAACCATCAGAAAGGGGTACTTGTGGGGCAGTATCTCCATGATCTCCCTGGCATCGATCATCTCTCTCCCTCCTTCGCTCTGTATAAAGTGGCAGGCCGCAAAACTACCTCAACTTCTGCTCGAGCTCCCTGAGCCTCCTCTGGAGCTCGGGGAGTCTCTCGAGCACGGCCCTCGCCCTGAGCCACTTCAGGTGGGGCATGACGGGGATCCCCGAGTAGACGCCCCTTTTAAGCCTGCCCATCACGCCTGACTTCGCACCCACCCTGCAGCCGTCCTCTATGGTTGCATGATCGGCCACCCCGACCTGCCCGCCGAGCATGACGTCGTCGCCGATCACCGCACTGCCTCCTATGCCCACCTGGGCCACTATCACGCAGTGACGTCCTATCTTGACGTTATGGCCGATCTGAACGAGGTTGTCTATCTTCGTGCCCTCTCCGACCACGGTGTTGCCCGTTGTAGCCCTGTCTATCGTCACGCAGGCACCGATCTCCACGTCATCCTCCACGACCACGCCGCCCACCTGGGGGATCTTGTGATGCCTCCCCCCGGAAAAGACGTAACCGAAGCCGTCGGAGCCTATCACCGAACCGGCATGCACCGTGACCCTCGAGCCGATCTCCACGCCTTCCCTGATGGTGACGTTCGGATGGATGACGCAGTCCTCACCGATCCGGACCCCTTCTCCTATGAAGACACCGGGGTATATGACCGTCCTGTCCCCTATGGAGACCCCGGAGGCTATGTACGACATGGGATAGACCGTCACCCCGGAGCCGAGCATCGCGTCGTCGGCGACCGAGGCCCCGGGCATGACGCCGAGCGCCGGTCGGGGCCGAACATAGAAGACCTCAAGGGCCCTGGCGAAGGCGAGCAGGGGTTCCTCGGCGACGACCTGCGGTATCTCTACGGATGCGAGGGGCTCCTTGACTATGACAGCGGCGGCTCCGGAGGTCTTGAGCCTCGGCGCCAGCTTCTCGCTCGTCAGGAGGGTGAGGTCGCCCTCCCCGACGGAGTCGAGGCCTGCAACACCCCTTATCTCCACCTCACCTCCGGAGAGGGGTCTCGCGCCGATCCTCTCTGCGAGCTCCTTCAGTCTCACTTCCGGGCCTTCATCTTCTCATCATAGAGCTTGATCACCCTGTCGGTGAGGTCGATGGCGCTGTCGGCATACAGGACCAGGCCCTCCATCTTCTCCAGGATCAGCGTGTACTTCTCCTCCCTCCCGAGCTCCTCGATGACCTTCCTCAGCCCCTTCAGGATCTCGTTCGTCAGCTCCGTCTCCTTCTTCTTCACCTCCCTCTGGGCCTCCTGGACGAGCCGCTGATACTTGCCCATCTTCCTGTCGAGCTCGTCCTGCTTTGCCTTCTTCGCCTCCTCGGAGAGCAGGGCGGACTGCTTATCCAGCTCCTCCTTCAGCCTCTCTATCTCCTTGCCCTTCTCGTCTATGACCGCCTGCTTGGATTTGATCAGCTTCTCCAGATCAGCCCTCGCCTTCTTCCCGCTCTCCGTCTCGTTCAGGGACCTCTGGAGATCGACGTACCCGATCTTGAGCTCCGCGCCGAAGGCGGGACTGCCGAGAAACAGGCCAAGGGCCAGAATGAGAATCGCCCTCTTCATCTGCTCTATCCTCCTTTCTATCGTTTCTGGTCTCACTCGAGGGACGTCAGAAGAGGGTCCCGAAGGCGAACTCGATCTTTCCCGTATCCTCTCCGTCCCTCCTGTCGATGTTGTATCCGTACTCTATCCTTATCGGGCCCAGCGGCGAAAGCCACCTCACCCCTGCACCGGCCGTGTATCTGAGGTCCGACCCTATCGGCTCTGCCTCGTCATAGGCCCTCCCGGCGTCGAGGAAGACGACGCCCTTCAGCTTCAGCTCCTCCGAGAGGGGGAAGATGAACTCCGTATTCAGTATGAACATCGTCGTTCCACCGATCACGTCGCCCTTCTCATCCCTCGGGCCTCCCTCACCGAAGCCGAGGCCCCTTATGGTGTACATCCCGCCGAGGTAGAACCGCTCGTAGAGGGGGAGCTCCCTGCCGAAGATGCCCGTGGCGTATCCCGCCCTCGCCCTGAGGGCTATGGTGTTGCTTCCCAGGGGGAAGAACCACCCTGAATCGAGCACTCCCTTGACGAAGTAGTTGTCACCGCCGATGCCGGCATAGGTGAGGGTGAGGGAGGTCCTCGAGCCCCGCGTGGGATCAAGGAAGTTGTCCCTCGTGTCCCTCACTACGGAAGGCGTGATGCTGCTCGTCGTTGCCGTGCCTACCTGCTCCTTTATTATATTCGAGGCGGACTCAGAGACGTCACGGATGGTCACCTCCTCGAACCTGTACGTGAGGCTTCCGCCCCAGTACTCTCCGAACCTCTTACCGAAGCTGATCGACCCGCCCGTCGCCTCCCTCTCATAGGCGATGTAGTCCCTCTGTATCCGGTAGGCGCTCAGGCCGAAGGAGATCGGTCTGTCGAGGAACCAGGGATCGCGGTATGCGAGCTCATAGTATGTGGAGACGCCTCCGAACTCACCCTTTATCTTTATGTACCTGCCGGTGCCGAAGAGGTTCGCCTGCGTAAGGTCTATCAGGGCCATGAACTTGTCCACCGTGCTGTAGCCGCCTCCGATGCTGAGGAAGCCCGTGGCCTTCTCCTTCACCTTCACGTCTATGTCGATCAGTCTCTCCTCGACCCTCGGTTTGGGCACAATGTCGACGGTCTCGAAGAAGTTGAGGTTCACGATCCGCTCATAGCTCCTCTTCAGGAGCTTGCTGTTGAATGTGTCTCCCTCGTCGAGCCTCATCTCCCTCCGGATCACCTTGTCCCTCGTGCGGGTGTTCCCGCTCACCTCGATCCTTCCGATGTGGAAGATCTCACCCTCCTCCACCTGCATCACGATCTCGACCTCGAGGGACTCCTCGTCAGGGATCACCTCCGGCTCGATGGAGACGAGGGCGTAACCCCTCTCGGAGTAGAACTCCGATATCCTCTTGATGCCCTCCTTCAGCTTCCCACGGCTGAAGACCTCCCCCGCGCCGAGGGGCAGGAGCCCCCTGACCGTCTCCTCGTCCAAGGCCTTGACCCCCTCGAACTTGATGGAGGAGACCCTGTACTGGGGGCCCTCGGAGACCCTGATAGTGATGATCATCTTCCTTCCGTCAGGGGTGAGCTCAACCTCCGGCTCTGAGACCACCACGTTGAGGAAGCCGTGATCATAGTACAGGTCCTTGATCCTCTCGATGTCGCCTTCCATCACCGACTTCTTGTAATATCCCGTGGAGGTGATGAAGGAGAATATCCACCACGTCCTGGTCTCCATGGCCTTCTTGATCTGCCTGTCGGAGAGGGCCTCGTTCCCCTCTATCCTGATCTCGTCGATCCTCACCTTCTCGCCCTCATCGATCAGGAAGGTGAGGGAGACCTCATCCTCTGAGATCTCCTTCACCACCGGGACGATCCTTGAGAGCCAGTAGCCCTCTCCCTCGTAGAAGGACCTCAGTTTACGTACATTCTCCCTGATGAGCGTTGCATCCGAAATGGCGCCGGGGGTGATGGTTATCTGCTCCTGAAGCTTTTCGTCATCGAACTCCTTGTTGCCCTGGAACTCCACCCTTATGATCGAGGGCTTCTCCTTAACGATGTAGACGAGCCTCAGTCCGCCCTCGAAGAGCTCCGTCTCCACCCTCACGTCCTCGAAATAGCCCATCCTGTAGATCTTCTTTATATCCTCCTCGATCCTCTTTCTCGAGAGGGGCTCCCCCACCTTCTGCGAAAGCCTCCTGAGGACGGCGCTCTCCTCCACCCTCTTGAGCCCCTTAACCCTGATGCTCTTAACCAGCGGGCCCTCCTGGGCCGAGGCAGGGAGCTGGAACAACAGCAGAATCGAAATCAGTACGAGCAGCCTTCTCACCATATCCTCCCGCTTTCCGGAGGCAGCGACGCTGTCGCACGCCCCTTTTTGTGAATCGAGGCCTTGAGGCAGCCTTGATCGAGACGGACGGCCTTGATAAATGCAGTTAGTATACCACATATTCCGCGATGGAGGGAAACCGTCCCGCGGGAAGAGAAAGCACGGCCGTTTATATCGTTTGTTTGGTTTATATCGTTTATTTGGTTTATTTCGTTTGTTGGTTTATTTCGTTTGTTGGTTCAGAGGTAGTTCAATCGTTTCAGGGCCCTGCCCCCTGAGGGCTCCTCTGAATAGACAAGGGACAGGGGGCAGGGTGACCTGAAACGATTCACGGGTCTTCGCACCGAGCTCCTCTCCTGGAGAGAGGAGCGGCAGGCCCCCTGGAACGGACAGCACGGCTCCGTAAGTGGCTGCAGCGGGGTTCAGAGGTAGTTCAATCGTTTCAGGGCCCTGCCCCCTGAGGGCTCCTCTGAATAGACAAGGGACAGGGGGCAGGGTGACCTGAAACGATTCACGGGTCTCTGCACCGAGCTCCTCTCCTGGAGAG
>WGEZ01000114.1 GCA_015492515.1 Nitrospirota bacterium | reverse complement strand
GATACAGGAGGGCAACAACGTCTCTGTGAGCGGTCCAGTGGAGATCATGATCGGCCGGTGGCAGCCGCCATGGTAGGGGAGATGATGACTGGTCAGATCCCGGGGTCAGGTCTCAACAGGCTGTTGAGACCTGACCAGCACGCGCTTTCTACGAGGTGTGGGAGAGGACCCTGATCAGCTCTTCAAGGAGGCCGATCTGACCGGGGTTTATCTTCCTCCTCGCCTCCTCCAGTTCGAACCAGCCAGCGCGGTCCACCTCGGGGAACCTCTGCCGCCTGCCTGAACGAGGAGGCCATTCCATCTCGAAGAGGTTGCTCCTGATCCCTTCAGGATCGCAGTCACCCTCGAAGGCCCATGCACGGATAACCTTGCCGCTTCTCAGCCTCACCTCTGTGAGAGGGATGAACCTTCCCGAAGCCTTGCATCCCGTCTCCTCCTCGAATTCGCGTCTGGCCGCCGCGAGGGGGTCTTCGTCGGGGTCGACCAGCCCCTTCGGTATGGACCAGGCACCCTCGTCCTTCTTCGCCCAGAGGGGGCCGCCGGGATGTACAAGGAAGACCTGCAGCAACCCGTCCCGGAAACGGTACATCAGAAGCCCTGCGCTGAGCATCCCCCTATGCCGCCTCGTCTGGCTCCCCCTCCACGGAGGGGCTGGATCCGGCGACGGAGTATAGATGATAGGCGCAATCCGGCCCGATGAGCCTCACGGCCGCCTCATAAGGGAGGGTGATCCGTCTCTGGAGGAGGAGCCTCCTGTAGAGATACCTGAGCCTCGTCTCTTCGGCCTTCGGGTTTACGGACATCGTCTCATCATCCTCCCGAGAGCCTTCTCAGGTGCTCGTAGAACCCGGGGAAGGATATCTCCACCGCTGATGTGCCGTGCAGGGTGGTGCTCCCTTCCGCCGCAAGGGCGGCCACGGAGAGGGCCATCGCGATACGGTGGTCATTGTGGCTGTCGAGGACCGCACCCCTTAGCCTCACCGGCCCGTGGATGCTGAGCCCGTCGGGGTGGACCTCCAGCTCGACCCCCATCTTCCCGAGCTCAGAGGCCATGGCTGCAATCCTGTCAGACTCCTTCACCCTCAGCTCCGCGGCACCACGGATGGTGGTCGTACCATCTGCCCGGGTGGCGAGGACGCAGAGCGCCGGAAACTCGTCGATCATCGAGGGGATCTCCTCAGGTCCGACCCCGGTGGCTGTGAGCCCTTCCCTGTAGCGGCAGCGCAGATCGGCAACGGGCTCACCGGAGACGTCCCTCCTCTCCGTCACCTCCACGTCTGCACCCATCCGCTTCATCACCTCAAGCAGGCCTGTCCGCGTGGGGTTGACGCCGACCCCCCTCACCGTTATCTCCGAGCCTTCCACGACCGCAGCAGCCACCAGGAAGAAGGCTGCTGAGGAGAAGTCACCGGGGACGGTGGTCTCAAAGGGACTGAGCTCACCTCCACCCTCCACGGAGACCCTGAGGCCCTCGACCCTCACCCTTGCCCCGATTGCGGGAAGTATCCTCTCTGTATGGTCCCTGGACCTCAGGGGCTCCTCGACGACGGTCTCACCCTCTGCATAGAGCCCTGCAAGGAGCAGGGCCGACTTCACCTGTGCCGATGCCACGGGGCTGTGGTAGCGGATGGCCTTCAGGGTTCCACCCTTTACGGCCAGGGGCGGGAGGGTATCGGCAGCCCTCCCGTAGAGCCCGGCACCCATCATCCTCAGCGGGGTTATGACCCTCTTCATCGGTCTCTGCCTGAGGGAGGCATCCCCGGTGAGGACGGAGAAGAAGGGCTGGCCCGCGAGCAGCCCGGCAAGAAGCCTCATGGTGGTGCCCGAGTTGCCGCAGTCGATCACGTCCTCCGGCTCCTTCAGGCCCCGGAGACCTGCGCCGTAGACCTCGATCGGCTCTCCGGAGTCCCTTATATCCGCACCGAGGGCCCTCATGGCGCCGAGGGTCCGCAGTGGGTCATCCGCCCTCAGGAGGTTGTGGATGACGCTTCTACCCCGGGCGATGGAGGCAAGGATGAGCACCCTGTGGGAGATGGATTTATCGGCAGGCGGGCTCAACTCTCCCCTGAGGGGGCCTGACGGTGATAGCTCGACTCGGTCGTTCATCTCGCCGTCCCCGGACGTCTAAGCGAGCCTGGCCCTCAGGCCCTGCGCCTTCTCAAAGAGGTCCTCCAGTTCTTCCGGAGAACCCTCCTTCAGGGCCTCGACCATGGCAGCCAGATTCTCCTGGAACCGTTCAAGGATGTGGAAGATGTTCCCCCTGTTGGTGATGCATATATCCCTCCAGAGCTCGGGAGAACTGAGGGCCACCCTCGTGGTGTCCCTGAACCCCTTGCCTGCATAGTGGATGTACTCGGGGTTGAGGTCGGCAACGGTGTTGACGAGGGCATAGGCGATCAGATGGGGGACGTGACTCACGAGGGCGAAGACGAGGTCATGCTCCTCAGGGGAGAGGATCGAGACCTCTGCACCGACAGCCTCCCACAGCTCCCTCACCTTCCTCAGGGCATCCTCGGGAGTCTTCTCCGTAGGCGTCAGTATGCACCTGGCACCTGCAAAGAGGTCTGCCGAGGCGCTCCCGATACCGGAACGGTCCGAGCCTGCTATGGGATGGCCGCCCACGAAGCTGACCCCTTCGGGCATCAGCCCTTCCAGCTCCCTCACGAGGGCACCCTTGACGCTGCCGACATCGGTGACGATCACGCCCCTTTCCAGGCTGGAGCGGATGCCTTCGATGATCCTCCTGAAGCTCCCCACAGGTGCGGCGAGGACCACAAGGTCTGCACCCTCCACCGCCTCGGAGTGTGTGAGGCTGTAGGAGTCGATGATACCGCGCTGGAGCGCTGCCCTGAGGTTCGCCTCTCTACGGCCTGAGCCCCGGAGCTCGTCCGCCAGACCGTACTTCCTGAGGGCGAGGGCGAGGGAGGCCCCTATCAGACCCACGCCTATGATCGCAACCCTCCTGAACACTGCCATCCCGGCCCTCAAACCTCTCTGCCCACGGCCTCTGCAACGGGCCTTATCTCTTCCATCAACCGGCCGAACACATCCGGTTTGAGGGACTGCTCTCCGTCGGAGAGGGCCTCCTCCGGGTTCGTGTGGACCTCGATGATCAGTCCGTCGGCCCCGGCCGCCACCGCAGCCCTCGCCATGGGGATGACGTATTCCCACTTACCCACCCCGTGGCTGGGGTCCACCACGACCGGCAGGTGCGTCAGCCCCTTCAGGACAGGTACAGCGGAGAGGTCGAGGGTGTTCCTGGTGGCGGTCTCGAAGGTCCTGATCCCCCTCTCGCAGAGGATCACTTGGTGGTTGCCGCGGGACATTATGTACTCGGCAGCCATCAGCCACTCCTTGATGGTGGCCGAGAGCCCGCGTTTCAGGAGGACGGGCTTGTTGATCTCTCCCACCTCAAGGAGGAGCCTGAAGTTCTGCATGTTCCTCGCCCCTATCTGGATGATGTCCGCATACTCGGCGACCACCCCTATGTCCCTCGGGTCCATGAGCTCGGTGACGATGGGCAGCCCTGTGATCCTCCTCGCCTCTGCGAGTATCTCCAGCCCCTCCTCGCCGAGCCCCATGAACGTGTAAGGCGATGTCCTCGGTTTGAAGGCCCCGCCTCGAATGAAGGTCGCACCAGCGGCCTTCACCTTCTCGGCGATGCTGACGAGGACGACCCTGTTCTCAACTGCACAGGGACCGGCCATCACCTGGATCTTCCTGCCACCGATGACGTTGCCCTTTACGTCGATCAGCGTGTCTTCCTTCTTGAAGTCCCTGCTTGCAAGCTTGTAGGGCTTGAGTATCCTCATCACGCTTTCGACACACTCGATGGCCTTTATCGCGTTCTCCTCGTCCTCGGAGACCCTTGATGTGTCACCGATCACCCCGATGATCGTCCTCTCCGTTCCACGCGATATATTGGCCTTCAAGCCCTTGCCCGCAAGCTTCTTGGCGATATGCCTGATGTCCTCTTCCGTTGCGGTCGGTTTAAGCACTATGATGTCCATTCTTCACCTCCTGCCTCTTTGTTACCCTGACGGTTCAGATCGGCACCTCCCTGAAGAACCGGCCGAGCTCACCGAAGCGCCGGCAACACCCTCTCGAGGGCCTCGACAAGCACCCTGTTCTCCTCGGGAAGACCGATGGTGATCCTGAGCGCCTCATCTCCCATGGGTCGTATTATAACACCGAGCCTCAACATCCTGTCGTAGAGCTCCGAGGCCATCGGACGGTCCAACCTTATATATATGAAGTTCGCCTCAGTGGGTATGAACTGAAGGCCCAGCCTCTTGAACTCTCCGTAGAGGTAGTTTTTGCCCTCTTCGTTCAGCGCCACCGACCTCCTCACGTGCTCTACGTCCCTGAGGGAGGCGACGGCGGCAACCTGTGCCGCGGTGTTCGTATTAAAGGGCTCACGCACCTTGTTCATCTCCGCTACGATCCCCTCCTTGGCGATCCCGTAACCTATCCTCAGCCCCGCGAGACCGTACGCCTTTGAGAAGGTCCTCAGTATAAGGACGTCCCTCCCCTCCCTCAGGTACTCGAGGCTGTCGGGATATCGTTCGTCCTGCACGTACTCCCGGTAGGCCTCGTCGATCACCACGAGGACCCCTTCAGGCACCCTCTTCATGAACTCCCTGAACTCCCGGTCATGATTTATCGTGCCCGTGGGGTTGTTCGGGTTGGCGACAAAGACGATCTTCGTCCTCTGCCCGATCTCCTCCGCCATCCTCTCGAGATCGTGCCTCCACCGCCTGAGGGGTACCTCGACGGCCCTACCGCCCACGGACCGGGTGGAGATGGGGTACACCACAAAGGAGGGTGTCGCCATCACCGCCTCGTCACCGGCGACCATGAAGGTCCTCACCGCTATGTCGATCAGCTCGTTCGAGCCGTTTCCGAGGATGAGGGACTCCGCCGGGACGCCGAGCCTTCCCGAAAGCTCCCTCTTCAGATAGAAGCCGCCGCCGTCGGGATAACGGTTCAGCTCGGAGAGCACCCTGCTTACGGCCTTCCTCGCCTCTGGAGAGGGGCCCAGGGGGTTTTCATTCGAGGCGAGCTTCACCGCCCCCTTGATGCCCAGTTCCCTCTCGAGCTCCTCAACGGGCTTTCCAGGCACATAGGGCCTGATCGAACGTATGTATTCGGGAGGGCTGATCATAGTCCACCCTGGTGGTTGTTCTGCTCGGTACGCGGATAAGAACCGAGGACCTTCAGGTACAGGCAGGCCTTCTCCACCTCCTTGAGGGCCTTCCTGAGCCTCCTGTCCTCCACGTGTCCCTCCATGTCGATGAAGAATATGTACTCCCAGGCCTTCCTCCTCGACGGCCTGGACTCTATCTTCGTCAGGTTTATCCTGCCCTTCTTGAAGGGCGAGAGGGCCTCGTAGAGGGCGCCGGGCTTGTCCTTGATGGAAAGCATGATGGAGGTCTTGTCCTTTCCCGTGGGGCCGGGGAAGTCCCTGGAGATCACGAGGAACCTCGTGTAGTTCTTCTTGCTGTCCTCGATGTGTCTCTCCACGAACTTCAGGTCGTAGATCTTGGCAGCCAGCTCGCTGGCGATGGCAGCCCCCTCCGCATCTCCGGCTGCGAGCTCCGCCGCCTTGGCGGTGCTCGTCGTATCCACGATCGTGACGTTCGGGAGGTTCCTCTCCACCCACCGGCGGCACTGTGCCAGTGCCTGGGGATGGGAGTATACCTTCTTGATCTTCCTGATATCTCCTGAAAGGGAGAGCAGATTGTGGTTTATCTCGAGCATTATCTCCGCCGATATCTTCAGGTCGAAGTCCATGAACATGTCGAGCGTATAGGTTATGACACCCTCGTTGGAGTTTTCAATCGGCACCACCCCGTACTCTGCCTTGCCCTCCTGCACGCTCTCGAAGACGTCCTTTATGCTGTTGACGGGGATGAACCTGGCTGAAGAGCCGAAGTGCCTGAGGGCGGCAAGATGCGTGAAGGTGGCGAGGGGGCCGAGACAGGCGACCTTCAGCGGCTCCTCGAGAGAGAGCGAGGCGGAGAGTATCTCCCTGAAGATCACGCGGAGGGCGTCGTTCGGGAAGGGACCGGGGTTCATCTTCTGGAGCCGCTCCAGTATCTCCCTCTCTCTCTCCGGCGAGTAGAAACCGACGTCCCTGTCCCTCTTCACCTTCGCAACATCGAGGACCACCTCGGCCCTCCTGTTCAGGAGCTTCAGTATCTCCTCGTCGATCCTGTCGATCTGTTCCCGAAGTCTCTTCAGCTTCTCCATCTTTCTCCTTCCGGCGGCCAGCCTCCGACGGAATCTAACTCTAACTGATTTTCTCTTAATTTTTCAACCAATTGCAACCGCAGACAGATCCGGACCTTGAAGGCATCGGTTGTTCTGTTATATTATGTAGGTCATGATGTCCGAAACACTCGGAATAATCGTCGGCGGCGGCCCTGCTCCGGGGATCAACGGGGTGATCAGCGCGGCCACCATAGAGGCCGTAAACTCCGGCCTCAGGGTCGTCGGTATCAGGGACGGGTTCAGGAGGCTCTTTGCAGGCGACCTGAGCGCCGCCGTCCCGCTGGCGATCGATGACGTATCGAGGATCCATATCGAGGGCGGTTCCATACTCAGGACCTCGAGGGACTATCCGGGCCGGCTGAAGACCGCCCTGAAGGTGATGATGAAGACCCTTTCCGAACTGAAGGTGAGATACCTGATCACCATCGGCGGAGACGGCACCGCCTACATGTCGCACCTCATACACAGGGAGTCGGGGGGGAGGATATCCGTCGTCCACGTCCCCAAGACGATAGACAACGACCTCCCGCTGCCCGGAGGCATGCCGACCTTCGGATACGAGACCGCCAGGCATCTCGGCGTCGAGCTGGTGAAGAACATCATGGAGGATGCAATGACCGTGGGCAGATGGTATCTCGTCACCACGATGGGACGCTACACCGGACACCTCGCCCTGGGCATCGGCAAGGCTGCAGGCGCCACGGTGACACTGATACCCGAGGAGTTCCCCTCCAGGGGGCTCTCCCTGAGGAGGGTCGCCGACGTCCTTGAGGGTTCAATCCTGAAGAGGCTTCACCTCGGAAAGGACCACGGCGTCGCCGTCCTTGCAGAGGGGATCGCCCATAAGTTCAACCTCCGGGAACTACAGAAATACGAGGAGATAACGCGGGACGAGACGGGGAGGGTGAGGCTGTCGGAGATCCAGCTCGGGAGGGTGCTGAAGAACTTCGTGATGAAGAGCCTCCGGAGCAGGGGGATAAAGACGACCATCGTCGACAAGAACATCGGCTACGAGCTGCGGGCCGCAGACCCCATCCCCTTCGACATCGAGTACACGAGGAACCTCGGCTACGGCGCCGTAAAGTTCCTTGTCGAGGGCGGCTCCGGAGCGATGATAGTGCTGCACGACGGCTGCCTCAGCCCGCTGCCGCTGTCGGAGATGATCGATCCGGATACGCAGAAGACCAGGGTAAGGTTCGTGGGGATCACCTCCGAGGGCTATGAGGTGGCGAGGCAGTACATGATAAGGCTGGAGAGGGAGGACTTCGAGGGCGAGGCCCTTAGAGGGCTTGCCGGAACGGCAAGGATGAGCCCCGAGGAGTTCAAAAGGAGGTTCTACTATCTCGTCAGGAGAGAGCCCCGGAGACAGCATCCCATCACGGCAGGCGCCCTGGATTCCTAAGCGGCGATCGTCAGGTCCCTGAAGAACTGCTCGTTGTCCGCGTAGAGGAGGCCGTCCTTGAAGGTTATGAGATCGGACCGGTAGAGCTCCGCCAGGGATATGTCTATGGTGGTGTAGTCCTCGGAGCCCGTCAGCATCTGGGACCTTATCTGATGGGTCTTCGCCTCCCTTATGAGGTTCTTCACCCTGTAGGTGTTGATCAGCTTCTCATAGGCGAGTATCCTCCCCTCACCCTTCTTCAGCGGCACCAGCTTCTGGGAAAAGACGAGCAGGAGTGAATCCGCGAGCTTGAGCCTGATCTGGTTCTGCTGGTGGGGAGGGAAGATGTTTATGATACGTTCGATCGTCGAGGTGGAGTTGTTTGCATGGACCGTGCTTATCACGAGATGGCCGGTATCAGCGGCATGCAGGGCTATCTCGAAGCTCTCCACATCCCTCAGCTCCCCTACCACGATCACGTCGGGGTACTGCCTGAAGATCCGCTTCAACCCCTCGTGAAAGGACTCGGTATCGAGGCCGATCTCCCGCTGGTTGACGTTGCTGTTCTTGTGCTTGTGGAGATACTCGATCGGGTCCTCGAGGGTGACGATGTTGCACTTCCTGTGGGTGTTGATGATATCGACCATGGCAGCGAGGGTGGTCGTCTTGCCGTGTCCGGTGGGACCGGTTATCAGTATCAGCCCCTGGGGCTTGAGGGCGTAATCCTTGATCCAGGAGGGGAGGTTCAGTTCTTCAAGGGGAGGGATGATCTCCATTATATGCCTCATGGTGATGGAGATCGAGTTCCTCTGTTTGTACACATTCACCCTGAACCTCCCTATATCAGGGTAGGTGATGGCGAAGTCGACGTCACCCTTCTTCGTGAAGACCTCCCAGCCCTTCTCGGGCATCAGTTCCTTTGCATACCTCTCACAGTCAGCGGGTGTGAGGGAGTCCATGGAGGCCCTCTTCAGGTCGTTGTGGAGCTTTATGGACGGGGGCACCCCTGCGGTGAGGAACATGTCCGTTGCAGGGGACTTGGCAAGGAAACGGAGCAGCGAGAGGAGCTGAGGAGCCTTCTGCGCCTCCGTCCTCTTCGCCTCCTTCTCCATCGCCTCACCGGTTATACCGGCCGCTGGACGGGACTGGAGGCTGCGGATGGCGGCCTCCATCTGGGTGGCGGGCACCACAACGGGCTTCACCTTCTTCCCGAGGGAGAACTCTATCTCGTTGAGGGTCATCATGTCGCGGGGGTTGACCATGGCGAGGGTCACGGAACTGTCGTCGATGCTTATGGGGAGGACCTTCAGGCTCCTTATCTTCTCCAGGGGGAAGACCTTCAGTATCTCGGGGCTTATGTCGAGCTTGAAGAGGTTCGCCGAAGGGACGCCGAGCTGCCTGCTGAGGAAGTCAAGGAGGTCATCGACGGTGATGAACCCCATCTCGACCAGGATCGAGCCTATCTGCCCGCCCACCTGGGACTGCCTCCGGAGCGCCTCTTTCAGCTGGTTCGTGTTGATCAGGCCGTACTCGACGAGGAGCTCACCGAGGCGCTGCCTCTTCTCACCCTTCCTCGGCTTCATAGTATCTTCTACCATATTTTCCTACTTTTGTCAACAAAATCCACCCCGGCAGGCAGCCGGCATGGGGAGGTGAGGGCTAAGGCCCCATCCGGCTGAAGTAGTCGCTGCTCAGCTCCCTGACCAGCCCGGCAAGGAGAACGAGGCTCACCAGGTTCGGAGCGGCCATCAGGATGTTTGCGATGTCTGCGAAGTTCCAGACCAGCTTCAGCGGCACATACGCCCCCACCACCACGAGCACTGTATAGACGATCCTGTAGGGCAAGACCGCCCTCTCTCCGAAGAGGAACTCCGCACTCCTGTCACCGTAGTAGGACCAGGCGATGATCGTAGAGTAGGCGAAGAACATGAGGCCGAAGCCCACCACCCATGACCCCGCCTCTCCGAGGGACCGGTGGAAGGCGTATGCCGAGAGGGCTGCTCCCTGGAGGCTCTCCGGCCTTGCGTCACCCCAGGCACCGGTGACTATGATCACCAGGGCCGTCATGGTGCATATCACGATGGTGTCCACGAACGGACCGATCATGGCCACCAGGCCCTCGCGCACCGGCTCATGGGTGCGCGCCGCGGCATGGGCCATCGGAGCGGAGCCGAGGCCTGATTCGTTCGAGAAGACGCCCCGTGCCACACCGTACCGGAGGGCGGCCCCTATCGCCCCTCCGCCGACGGCCCAGGGGGTCAGGGCGTGGTTGACGATGGTGAAGAATGCGGCCGGTATCCGCTCGATGTTCAGCGCCAGGATCAACAGCGCCGCCCCGCAGTAGGCCAAGGCCATGAAGGGGACGATCCGCGACGCCACCTTGGCGATCCGTTTGATACCTCCGATGATCACCAGGCCCACGGCGATCGCCATGACGACGCCTATGAGGAGCTTGTGTTCCGAGGCGCCGGGAATGGCGAAGTTGAGGCCGTCGACGACGGAGTTCGCCTGCACCATGTTCCCGATCCCGAAGGAGGCGATGAGTGTGAATGTGGCGAAGGCGACACCCAGCCGGTGCATGCCGAGGCCCTTCTTCAACGTGTACATGGGACCGCCTGAGACCTCGCCGTCGGGATGTATGGTGCGGAACTTGAGCGACAGGGTGCAGGAGGTGTACTTCGTCGCCATGCCCACCAGTGCCGTAACCCACATCCAGAAGACCGCTCCAGGGCCGCCGAAGGCGATGGCGGTGGCCACACCGGCGATGTTGCCCGTGCCGATGGTTGCCGAGAGGGCGGCGGAGAGGGCCTGGAAATGGGTGACCTCGCCGGGATCGCCGGCCCGGTCGTATCTGCCGGATATGAGCTGGATCGAGTGCCTGAAACCACGGAGCTGAATGAACCCGAGGCGTATCGTCAGATAGAGGCCGGTGCCGACGAGGAGCACGATGGAGGGGACACCCCATGCATAGCCGGCCAG
This sequence comes from Nitrospirota bacterium, assembly GCA_015492515.1. GTDB lineage: Bacteria > Nitrospirota > Thermodesulfovibrionia > Thermodesulfovibrionales > JdFR-85 > S146-64. The sequence continues at coordinate 40,438 of WGEZ01000114.1, read as the reverse complement.
CCTGCCGGTGAGTTCGGTAAGTGACTGGATCAGGTTCTCCATGCCTCGGACCCCGGAGCTTTATTATCTCCGGGGTGTTAGATTATAATGTATCCGTCCGGTTTTGTGGAACCCTTTGCCCGAAACATCCTGTAGTGCTATGATACTACCATGAGGGAGAAGGATAGGGAGCAGGTATTCCAGATCCTCCTGGCCGAGGGCCTTCTGAGCGAGGAACAGATCGAGATCGCCAGGGCGAAGGAGACCCGCCAGAGGGCCAGGCTCCTGAAGGCCACGGGCGGAGGCAGGCAGAACTCCCTGCACCAGTCCACCATCTCGCTGATAGACGTCATCGAGTCCCTGAACTTCACGTCCCCGAAGACCGCCAACGGGACCCTCACCGCCGAGGTGATGATGGAGTGCATCGCCAGACATCTCGGCCTGCCCTTCCTGAAGATAGACCCTCTGAAACTGGACTCCGACGTGGTGACGAAGATCATATCAAAGCCCTATGCCCTTAGACACCAGCTCGTACCCATAGAGCTCAACGACAACACCCTGACGGTGGCCACCTCAGACCCCTTCGATCACGAGGGCATCGACAGGATCGAGAGGACCACGGGATACAGGGTCAACGCGGTGGTCACCACAAAGGCCGACATCCTCAAGATCATAACCGAGTTTTACGGCTTCAAGTCAGCCATTGCTGCGGCGCAGAGGGAGTTCGACACCAAGACGGACCTCGGCAACCTCGAGCAGTACGTCAAGCTGAAGTCGATTACCGAGCTCGAGGCGACGGACCAGCATATAATCAATGCGGTGGAGTACCTCCTCCACTACGCCTACTCCCAGAGGGCCTCTGACATCCATCTGGAGCCCAAGAGGGAGTTCAGCCTCGTCAGGTTCCGCATAGACGGGATCCTGCACAACATACACAAGATCCCGAAGGCGGTCCATCCGGCGATAGTCTCGCGGATAAAGACACTGGCCAGGATGGACATCGCCGAGAAGCGGCGCCCCCAGGACGGCAGGATCAAGACGGCCCATGAGGGAAGGGAGGTCGAACTCCGGATATCGACCCTCCCCGTCGCCTTCGGTGAGAAGGTGGTGATAAGGATCTTCGACCCCGTCGTCCTGATGCAGCGCATCGAGGACCTCGGGTTCTTCCCGAGGGAGCTGAAGCTGTTCAAGTCCTTCATATCCCACCCCCACGGCATCATCCTCGTTACCGGACCGACGGGGAGCGGAAAGACCACCACCCTCTACTCGGCCCTGAAGACGCTGTCGACCTCTGAGGTGAACGTGACCACGATCGAAGACCCCATAGAGATGGTCTACGAGGGGTTCAACCAGACGGCGGTCCATCCGCAGATAGACCTCACCTTCGCGAGCAGCCTGAGGACGATCCTGAGGCAGGACCCCGACATCATAATGGTCGGAGAGATAAGGGACCTCGAGACAGCGGAGAACGCGGTCCAGGCGGCCCTCACAGGACACCTCGTCCTCAGCACCCTCCACACGAACGACGCACCGGGCTCCATCACACGGCTCATCGACCTCGGCGTCCAGCCCTTCCTCATCAACGCCACCCTGCTGGGTGTCATCGCCCAGAGGCTCGTCAGGAAGGTCTGCCCCTACTGCAAGGAACTGTACCCCCTCTCCAGGGACGAGGCATACATCCTGAAGGTGAACTACGAGAAGGCCAGGAAGTACAGGGTGGCCGTAGGGAGGGGCTGCCCGGAATGCCGGGGCACGGGGTATCTCGGCAGGACCGGTATATTCGAGATCATGGAGATCTCGGAAGAGATCAGAGAGGCCGCCGAGGCGAGGGCGACACCGTTGAAGATAAAGAAGATCGCCCAGGGACAGGGTATGGTCACCCTGAGGGAGTGCGCGATAAGGAAACTCCTGCAAGGCGTCACCACCGTCGACGAGGTGATAAGGGTCACCGGGCTTTCATCGTGACCGAACCACGCCGCAGGCCGCAACACGGAGGCGGACGCTCCAGACCCTGACTTGACGAAGGACCTGTATTTAATATAGTTTATATATCAAACTCATGGTATGGCCAGGGTAAAAAAGGGATGTGAGATATGGGCGATCGGCGGTGGTAAGGGAGGGACGGGGAAGAGTTTTGTCACAGGCAACATCGGCACCTACCTCGCCTCCAGGGGAAAGAGGGTCATACTGATAGACGCCGATATCGGCGGTGCAAACCTCCACACGATCCTCGGCGTCAGCAGACCCAGGACCTCCCTGACGGACTTCTTCGAAAGAAAGGCATCTCTCGCTGACCTCATCGTCTGCTGCGACTCTTCGAACATGGGTCTGGTGACCGGAGACCTCCACTCGATCGACTCCGGCAACATCAGATACACCCAGAAACTCCGGCTCTTCCGTCAGATCAGGACCCTGGAGACCGACTACATACTGATAGACCTCGGCAGCGGTTCACACGCCAACACCGTCGACGCCTTCCTCCTGGCGGACAAGATGATCATCGTCCTCGTTCCCGAGATAACGGCCATAGAGAACATGTACCACTTCATGAAGAACGTGCTGTTCAAGAAACTGAAGATCTCCCTCGGAAGCCGCGGCTTCAAGGAGTTCCTCCAGGACACGTGGAGAAACAGGACGACTTACGGGATAAAGAACATCAAGGAACTCATCGATTACCTACGGAAGCACTCGACAGAGGTGAGGGAGGTCCTCGACAGGGAACTCTCCGGCTTCAGGATCTACCTCATCATGAACCAGATAAGGCATACGAGCGAGATATCCATCGGCTTCTCCGTAAGGAGCGTATGCATGAAGTACTTCGGTTTCAAGACCCACTACGTGGGATACATCGAATACGAAGACCTCGTCTGGAGATGCGTCAACGAACAACGCCCCTACCTCCAGAGCTATCCATCCTCACGGTGCGCTAAAGAGATAGGGAGGATCGCGGAGAACCTCGTGGAGGGGAGGCAGATAAAGATGACATACAGTTGAGATGCCCGGAGAGGACTACAGAAGATACTTCGAGATACTGGAACTCCAGCCCGATGCCTCTTTTTCAGAGGTGAGGAACGCCTATCTCCATCTGAAGAGACTGTACTCCACCGAGTCCATCGTCATCCATCCCATCGCCAACGAGTTCTCCGAAGAGAGCAGACAGGAGGTTCTCCAGAGGATCGAGGACGCCTATGAAAGGCTGAGCGCCTTGTTCCAGGACAACGGCTCCGCATATACCGGAAGCCGGGGACAGCCCTTAGGGCCGGAAGAGGCGGGTGATGTCCATGAGCATGTATCCTTCAGCGGTGAGACGCTGCGGCAGATAAGGCAGGGCCTGGGGATAAAGCTGCACGAGATCGCATTCGCCACGAAGATACGTCTGCAGTACCTCGAGAACATCGAGAGCGAGAGGTTCGGAGACCTCCCGCCGGAGGTGTATCTGAGAGGATATATCGTAAATTACGCAAGGTGCCTCTCCCTCGACTCCGGAAGGGTGGCCAGGGACTACATGAAGCGGTACCGGGACTGGAAGAAGAAGTCCTGACCCGCCTCTTCCCTCCCCATCCCTGACATGGCCCCTATCGCAACGCTCCCTTGCCGGACACAATGCAATTCATGCTTCAATGCTTTTGACGGCCTTGTCCTGAGGGCTTACGGCCCTTTTTAGCAAGTTGCTTTCCCTCACATATTAAATCATTGTACCTGCTTCCCCATCTATGCATCGCGTCAAGAACAGGCTTGAGGCTCTTGCCTATCTCCGTAAGTGAATACTCCACACGCGGCGGCACCTCGGCGTAAACCCTCCGGTTTATAAGACCGTCCTTCTCCATCTGTCTCAGTTGCTGTGTCAGCATCTTTTGACTGATCCCGGAAATGGCCCTGCTCAGTTCGCCGAACCTCTTCGTCCTTTTGAACAGTTCCCTCAATATAAGCACCTTCCATTTGTTTCCCAGCAGGGATAGCGTTACCTCAACGGGACAAACCGTCCCTTCGTTATCCATAGATGCTCCTGTATTGCGTATTACTTACAAAAAAGTGTGTATATTACGGAAAAGTGCCTACTTGCAAATAGTTTTCAATAGTAATAATATACAGAAAGCGGCTGATGAAGGCAAGGGGAAGGAGGTGTGGAGATATTTAAGCGTGTTCTGAAACAACAATTTTAGAGAAAGAATCTTTTCCACAGGAGGTAATCACCATGTCTGATGAAATCAGAAAGGAGATCCTGTCCTATCTGCAAGGGCATCTTTATGCGAACCTCGCCACGATCGACTCAGACGATCCGGGACAACCGCACGCGAGCACGGTTGCATATGTCAATGATGGATTCGATTTATATTTCATAACCTCTGTGAAGTCCAGGAAGTTTGCCAACCTGGAAAAGAATCCCAGGGTGGCGCTGACCATAGATGAAGACGAGGCTGACTGGATGAAGATAAAGGGGCTTCAGATCGAAGGTGAGGCCGAAGCGGTAAAGGAAGACCGATTGCCTTTCGTCTTCGGGATCTATTCAGAGAAGTATCCAATAATAAAGACCTTCCCGGCCAACCCTGATTATCGTTTCATAAAGATAAGGCCGAAGAGAATATGGATGCTCGACTACAGCAAGGGGTTCAGCCACCGTGATTATCTGGAGCTTTAAAGGCACTGTGCAGGGGTTCGAGGAATTCTTCCGGTTAAAGTCCTTCCACCGAACCCTTTGATCTTTCCATAATCTCTGATACCGGAGGTGAACCCCCGGTGCTGATATCAAACGGGCCGGGAATACACCTCCCTATCAAGCCCCCTCGGACTCCCTCTCACACATCCTCTGGAGGCGGTCCATCCTGAATCGCAACAGGGTCCTGATGAAGACCGGAGAGCCGAGGGGATCGGAGCGCATGCCGAAGAGGTGGCTGCGGCAGGAACAGTCGGAGGAACCGAACCCCGGGACCGACCAGTCGGATACCTCCTCCAGCGCCCCTGCGATATCGCACTCGAGGGGTTGAGCGGAACGTACGGGAAGGACGCTGAGGAGATCCGCATAACCCCTTAGGTGATCCACGTGCCAGAAGAGGCGTTTCCTCCTTCTCCGGTGCCTCTCCATCCTCCTCCGGAGCCCCCTCATGGCCGACCCCACGTAGAGGTAATAGCCCCTCCTGAACCGTATCTGCCCGAGGCCGCCGACATTGAGCCTCTCCGACCTCTTCAACTGGAGCACCAGGATGTAGCTGCCCCTGTCACCGGCCTCCGCCTCGACCACCCTCCAGGGGATGGAGAGTTCACGGACGTTACGGTCGGGCAGGAGGCTTCCGTCCCATCCGATGGTGACGGCCTTGATGAATAGTCGATCCCTGAGGGAGCAGAGGGTCTCGGCAAACCCCGGGTCGGTATGATACTCGGGGAGGAAATACCTGACACGGGACGAGTGGACGAGGAAGAGGACCCCGCCGATCGTATCACCACCGGAGAGCCTGGCGAGCCCTTCGAGGTGCCTCCTGCCGCGGAGCGTGACGGCGTCGGGAAACATCGCCATCCCGTTGCTGAAGAGGGTACAGGACTTCACCTCCAGGACGATCCTCCTCCGGCCTTTCCGGAGGAGGAGGTCGAACCTGCTGTCCCCGACCGGCACCTCGGACCTCAGGACCGACGCCCCGGTCAGACCCGGCACCATCTCCTGCTCCACCAGCCAGCGGGCGACGGTGTTTGCAAGATGCGTATGGAGCAGCACGGGGGCGCCGTCTTTCTCAACGGCCAGCACGGTGTACCGGGTGCGTCTTCGGGCCGAGGCGTCCCGCTCAAGATAGAGCCTGCTGCCGGGCAGGAGGAGTTCCCACAATCTGCCGGGGTTCGGGAGGTATGCCCGGACGGGTCTCCTCCCGAGGATGCATTCGACGGTGAACCGGTTCGGCCTGCTCCTGAAGATACCGGTCTCGATATCGGTGAAGAGCCTCAACCCTTTCCTGCTAAGGCCGCTCCCTCCTGAACTCCCCGCTTCTGCCGCCGCGCTTCTCAAGGAGCATTATCTCCGATATGGTCATCCCCTTGTCGACCGCCTTGCACATATCATAGATCGTCAGTGCCGAAACAGCCACCGCGGTAAGGGCCTCCATCTCCACACCCGTCTGGCCCACGCTCCTCACCCTCGACTCGATCAGGACCCTGTTGCCCTCCTCGTCGAGGCTGAAATCGACGGAGACCGAGGTGACCCCGAGGGGATGACAGAGGGGTATCAGCTCCGAGGTCTTTTTTGCAGCCATTATTCCCGCCACCCTGGCGACCTGGAAGACATCACCCTTGGCCACCCTCCTCTCCTTCAGGAGGACGACCGTCTCGGGACTCATCGTCACGGCTCCGCAGGCGACCGCCTCACGATGTGTCGGGGGCTTCTCGGAGACATCCACCATCCTCGCCTTGCCCTCGGCATCTATATGTGAGAGTTCGGACATGACCAACCCATTATGACACAGAGGGCGCCGGAGGGGCAACAGTGCAGGCCCCGGAGGCCGATCACCTCCTCCGGTGGATCAGGAGACGGGGACCTCCGAGGTTTGCCGGAGGCGTGCTTCATTGATATAATATCCTGGAGATCAAGAACCCCCCGGACGCCGCTTGATACAGCCGTATCCGGGGGCAGGAGGCCGAGATGGACGGCCCGACGGTTCCGAGGGCAGGTGGCTTCAGGCTCCTCATACAGGGAAGGGCCCCCCTGTCGCTCAAGATCGGAGAGGTCCTCGAGGGGGAGGTCCTGAACCTCCCTGCCGGGGGGACCGTCTCGATCAGGCTGAAGAACAGGGTCCTCACCGCCAGGACGGAGGTCCCGCTCCGGCAGGGCGAGCGGCTGCTTCTCAGGGTGGAGGGCACGGACCGAGAGATACGGTTGAGGCTCCTGGCGGGGCCGGAGCAAGGTGCCGAGGCGGTGAGGCGGGCCGTCCTCGAAGCACTCAGAGGCCTCAGGGGAGCGAGGCTCGGCACAGGGGGAGATCTGGCGGCGTTGAGGTCCTTCCTCGACCGGCTCCCGGTCCCTCTAAGGGAGAGGCTGCCCGAGGTGGCGGCCCTCAGGGGGTTCCTGCCCGAGACGGTACAGGGGGGCACCATGAGGGGGCTCGTGGAGTCCTCGGGTGTCCTGTTCGAGACGAAGCTCCGCCTGCTGATCCTCAGGCACTCAAGGGCCGACACCCCGGAACGGAGCGGTCCTGACGGACCGTCGAGGGAGGAGCCGGGAAGAGCCGGTGCGGCCCGGAAGGGCATCAAGGGGGAGGCCGGGCTCCTGAAGAGAGAGGTCTCACAGGCCGTCAGGGGTGACCTGAAGGGGATGCTCCTCAGGGCGAAGGAGGCCCTCAATGATCCCGGAGTTACCGCGCGGTTGAAGGGCAACGACGTCAGAGCGGATGAGCTGGTCAGGGTCATAGAGAAGCTCCTCGGAAAGATCGAGTATCACCAGCTGCAGTCAAGGCTCAACGAGACCCTCCAGACCTTCCTCCCCTTCCTCTGGAGGGAGCTGAAGGACGGTGAGCTGGTCTTCAGGAGGGCCTCCAGGGACCGGTGTCAAGGGGAGTTCCACTGCTTCATCAACCTCGACCTGGAGGGGACGGGGAGGGTCTCGGCCTCTCTGCTGATGCAGTCGGGACGGTTCCACGTCAGGTTCACGGCGGAAAACCGCGCCTTCCTCGACTTTCTGAAGAGGGGCTCCGGAATGCTCAAGGAGCAGTTGGAATCAGCGGGTCTCGGCCTCGCCGGCCTCACCATAAGGCATGAAGAGAGGATGGACTTCGAGCCTCCGTCCTCGGAGGGGCTCGATATCAGGATATGAAGAGGAGAGAGAAGAAGGCGGCGGCCCTCAGGTACACCCACGGCGTCGACCCTGCCCCCAGGCTGGTTGCAAAGGGGAGGGACTGGCTCGCGGAGAGGATAATCACCCTCGCCCGTGAGCACGGCGTACCGATACGCGAAGACAGAAACCTCGTCGAGGTGCTCTCCACCCTCGATCTCTACCAGGAGATCCCTGAAGAGCTCTACAGGGCCGTTGCAGAGGTCCTGGCCTATCTCTACAGGATGAACAGGGAGTTCCAGGGGTAGATGCTCCCCGGCGGCGGTCGGGGCCTTCTACCCACAGAGGCAGCGGGAGGAGACCGGAAACGGTTAGCGGGTCTTCGGCACCGGGTCCCGTCGTGGAGACAGGCACGGAGGGCCGGAAAGGAGAGACGTTCTGTTTTTGTCAGGGTTGCACCGGTACTCAGGCGTTCCAACCGGTTCGGTGTCCCTGCCAGCGGTCTTCCGGGGGCATCGGCATCCCCGGGGTATTTGACAGCCCTCCGATGCTTTTCATATACTTTCAAGCAGCCGTACTGTTCATAAATACTGTCCACGGAAAAAAACCGGGATAGAGGGAGGAGGTTCTCATGGATTACGGAATGAAAAACAGGCTGTCGAGGATCATCAAGCCCCGGTCGGGCAAGACCGTCATGCTTGCAGTAGATCATGGATACTTCCAGGGCCCCACAACCGGGCTGAGGGACCTGAGGAAGACCGTCACACCCCTCGTCCTCCATGCGGACTGCCTCTTCATAACGCGGGGGATGGTGAGGAACTGCATCGATCCCGATGCAGACGTGCCGATATGCCTGAGGGTCTCGGGCGGGCCGAGCATACTCGGCGAGCTGTCCAACGAGGATATCACGACCTCCATGGAGGAGGCCCTGAGGCTCAATGCATCAGGAGTGGGTCTATCCATCTTCGTGGGTGCAGACAACGAGGACAGGACCATATCGAACCTCGGCAGGCTCGTGAACGAGGCCGAGCGGTACGGGATGCCCGTGCTGGCCGTAACAGCGGTCGGACGGGAGATGGCGAGGGATGCCCGCTACCTCGGCCTCGCCTGCAGGATCGCCGCAGAGATGGGCGCACATTTCGTCAAGACATACTACTGCGAGGACTTCTACAAGGTGGTGGAGGGTTGCCCCGTGCCCATCGTCATGGCGGGAGGAAAGAAGATACCCGAGATGGATGCCCTGAAGATGACGGAGAAGGCCGTCAAAGAGGGCGCATCGGGCGTGGACATGGGGAGAAACATCTTCCAGAGCGACAAGCCGGTGGGGATGATAAAGGCCGTGAGGGCGGTCGTCCACGATGGTGCATCTGCAGAGGAGGCCTTTGAGATCTATTCAAAGGGATGACGCCGGGCTGCGTACCCGGAGCAGGCCGGGAAGCCGTAGGTGCTCCGGCCCGGGCAGAACGCCGACCTTCTGACCGGATGAAGGTCGGCGTGTACTACAGCACCGATGACGTCAGGGTCGAGGAGCGTCCCGTCCCGGAGATAGGAGAGGGCGAGATACTGGTCAGGATGAAGGCCTCCGGGATATGCGGCACCGACCTGATGCAGTGGTACAGACGGAGAAAGGCCCCGCGGGTGCTGGGTCATGAGATGGCCGGCGAGATAGCGTCACTGGGCAGAGGGGTGGAGAGGTTCAACAGGGGCGACAGGGTCTTCGTATCCCACCACGTCCCCTGCTACAGCTGCCGCTACTGCAGAAGGGGTGAGCACACGGCCTGCGAGGCGCTCCACAAGGGGAACTACGACCCCGGCGGGTTCTCGGAATACATAAGGGTCCCCCGGGAGAACGTCAGACACGGGACCCTCCCGCTGCCCGAGGGGATGACCTACGAGGAGGCCACGATGATCGAGCCCCTGGGGTGCGTTATAGAGGGCCAGAAACGGCTGGCCCTCCGGGAGGGGCAGACCGTCCTGGTGATAGGCTCGGGCGTCTCCGGACTGCTTCACATCCAGTTGGCAAAGTCGAGGGGACTCAAGGTGGTGGCCACCGATATCAACGGGTACAAACTGGACAGAGCACTCAGGCTCGGAGCGGATCACGTGATGAACGCCGTTGATTACTCCCCGGAGAGGCTGAAGGAGGTGAACGACGGCAGGCTCGCCGAGAGGGTCATCCTCTGCGCCGGTGCGGAGCAGGCGGTCAGCGACGCCGTCTCATCAGTGGACCGGAGGGGCTGGATACTCTTCTTTGCGGTCCCCGAGGAGGAGATCAGCCTCCCCTCGGCGAGGTTCTGGAGGGATGAGGTGACAGTGACCTTCTCCTACGGTGCGGCGCCTGAGGACCTCCACGAGGCCCTGGAACTGATAAAGGCGGGCGCCGTGGATGCCGGAGGGATGATCACCCACAGGGTGCCGCTCTCCGATATCCAGAGAGGGTTCAAGATCGCCTCGGAAGCAAGGGAGTCCTTGAAGGTGGTGGTGGTTCCCGACGGTGAATGAAGGCCCGTCGGTCCCGGGAGACCCCTTCGACGAGGATATTTCATGCCCGAGAGGGAAGACTTCGGTGAATCATCGTGGCCGCGGGAAGGACCTGCTCAGGATCTACCGTATGCTCCATAAGCACTTCGGCCCCCAGCACTGGTGGCCTGCCGAGGGTCCCTTCGAGGTGATGGTGGGGGCGATACTGACGCAGAACACGAACTGGGCGAACGTGGAGAAGGCGATCAACAACCTGAAGAGTGCCGGCGCCCTCAGCCCCGAGGCCATACACGGGATGGCCCGCCGGGAGCTGGCGGAGCTGATCCGGCCGGCCGGTTACTTCAACGTCAAGGCGGAGAGACTGAAGTCCTTCGTCGGGTTCTTCATCAGCCGTTACTCGGGAAGGGTCTCAAGGATGAAGAGGACCGACACACAGACCCTCCGGGAGGAACTCCTCGCTCTGAAGGGGATCGGCCCGGAGACTGCGGACTCCATCCTCCTCTACGCCCTATCAAGACCGGTCTTCGTGATAGACGCCTACACAAAGCGGGTGCTCTCCAGGCACGGGATCATGGACCACTCGGCGGGCTACGGTAGTTTCCAGGACCTCTTCCACCGCTGTCTCCCCCGTGATCCGGAGCTCTTCAACGAGTACCATGCACTGTTTGTGAAGGTGGGGAAGGAGTTCTGCAGGCCGAGGCCTCAGTGCGAGGGCTGTCCCCTCTCTCCCCTCCTCAGCCACTCGACAACCGCGTAGCCTCCGCATGGAAGGGCTGAGCCCCCCTGCCTGAACTCGCAGCCGTCCGCGTAGAAGTCGCACCTGCTGCATATCTCATCAAGTATGAAGGTGTCCTCGGAGAAATCAGGGGTGAGGGAGCCGGGGACGGTCCTCAGCAGATCAGCCCGGCACTCCTCCATAAGGTAGCGGTAGGTCCCGCAGAGCAGGTCCTCCTTGCCTTCCTTGTAATACTGGCAGTGTCTCCTGCAGATGACCTCGGTGAGGTCTCTCTTCTTCACGGGTGGAGGGAGCCGTCCACGATGGGGATATCCTGCAGGCCCAGGGCCTCGATGTACTCCCTTGTCTCCTTGAAGGCCTTCTTGATCGCCTTCTTGCCGTAAAGCCCGAGGCCGGCATAAAAGAGGTCGAGCTTCGCAAGGTGCTTGAATATGTACTTCCATGAATAAAACCTGCCCATCGCCTTGAGGGTCTCTATCTGGAGGGTCTGGGGTGACATCAGCTTCGGGTTGAAGACGACGTGGTGGGCGTCGTACTTGCTCCAGTCCGTATGGAGCAGCCTGCCCGCGTCCCTCATCTCGAAGAAGAAGGGGGTGCCCGGCAGGGGTGTGAGCATCACGAACTGCACGGTGTCTATACCGAGTCTGATGGCGAAATCAGCGGTCTCCCTTATGGTGCTCACGTCGTCGGTGTCGGCCCCGAGGACGAACATGCCGTGAATCCTCATGCCGTGGTCCTTGACCGCCTTTATGCACTCCACTATCTCCTTCAGGCCCTGCCGCTTGTTGTAGAGGTTCAGGGTCCTGGGATTGACGGACTCGAAGCCGATATGGGTGGTGAAACATCCGGAGTCCGCCATGAGGCGGAGCAGCTCGGGGTCCTTCGCTACGTCGGTCCTCACCTGTGCGTTCCATTCCGTCTTTATCCCTTCGGCGAGCATGCTCTTCAGCAGGACCTTCGTCCTCTGTTTGTTGGCTGCAAAGTTGTCATCCACGAAGAAGATGCTGCGCTTGGTGAAGGAAGCGGCAGTCCTTATCTCCTTGAGTGCCACCTCCAGGGACTTGAACCTGTACTTCCTGCCGAACATCTGGATCACCGAACAGAAGCGGCAGTCGAAGGGACAGCCCCTCGATGTGGAGACGGGATAGAGGTTGGAGGAGCTCCAGCCGTGGACGAGCGAGAAGTCGGGCTCGGGGAGGCTGTCGAGGTCCTCAAGGAGGGGTCTCGGGGGGTTGTTCCTCACCCCGCCGTCGCTGCCCCTGTAGGAGAGTCCGTTTATCGAGGAGATGCCCGGTGTTCCCTTCGTGAGATGATCGACGAGCTCGGGGAGGGTGTAATCCCCCTCTCCGCGCACCACGTAGTCTGCATGCTCCAGGGCCTCATCGGGCATGAAGGAGGGGTGTGCACCGCCCATCACGACGGGTATCCCCTTCGCCCGCACCCGGTCTCCTATCTCGAAGGCCCTTACGGCCGTCGGGGTGATCGTTGATATGCACACAAGGTCGGAGTCCTCCACATAGGACCAGTCAGGCTCGGCCACGTCCTCGATGAAGGCCCTCACCTCGTAGCCCCTCTCCTTCAGGATGGTGGAAAGGAGCACCGCACCAAGCCTCGGGATGGGGAATTTGCTGAAGACGTGGGCCCCGGGGGAGCGCGCCTCGATGAAGGAGATCTTCCTGATGGTCATGGTTAATTATACACAAGTTTATTGTTAAATACAAGGAAAAACTTTCGCCGTCCACCGGGGAGGCGCTGCGGAGGCCGAGCCAGGAGCGCCGAAGGCTTTCTCCTTCGAGCGAGCGCCCCTCGCCCGGCCAGGGGATGATCAGCCATGTCCGCCGCATATCCCCGTCTCAATCTCATACGGGAGTCCGAGAGAATCAAGGAGGGGATGACCAGCCGTGTCCGCCCGCATTATCCTCATGTCTTCGGCACCGGACGCCGGCCTCAGGCCTCAGTGGATACGCAGACCTCCCCGCTCGGCTCAGAGGTGTTTCCGGCCTCGTCGAAGGCCTCCACCGTGTAGCAGTACTCGGTCGAGGGTGTGAGGCCCGTGTCCGTGGCGGTCGTCTCCTCGACGGTGAGGATCAGCACCCCGTCCCTGTAGAGGTTGTAGCCGGTAACGGCTACGTTGTCCGTTGAAGGGTCCCACTCGAGGCTCACCTCCGTGGAGGTGACGGCGGTGACGGTGAGGTTCTGAGGGGCTGAGGGTGGATCGGTGTCGGCGAGCGTGGTGGCGCAGGCGGTGTTGCTCTCTTCTGACTTGAGCCATCCCATGTCATAGGCCTGAACGGTGTAGCAGTACTCGGTCAAGGGCTGCAGACCGCTGTCGGTCACGGTGGTCTCGGACGAGTACATTATGAACTCACCGTCCCTGTAGACCTTGTAGGTGACCACTCCGCTGTCGTCCTCGGAGGCATCCCAGGTGAGGCTGATCTCCGTTGCAGAGAGGGCGACGGCCTCGAGGTTCATCGGCCTCGACGGGGCCTGGCCGCAGCCTGCCACAAAGAGCAGAAGAAGCAAAGAGAGGTATGAGTGGACCCTTCTATACATCCCGACGTTTCCGCTGAAGAGGCTCACCAGATAATACAACATAACGGCAGATCCCCTGTCAAGGAAGATCAGGGCTCAAAGGGCCGGAAAGCCGAGCCCCGGCTCCCGTTTTCACTTTGTCCGTCCGTTCTGATATAATAGTTATTCAAAATCAAGCGACAAGAGAGGTTGACGAAGACAGCTAACGGCAGTCATCGCTGAACCCGGGTTATATGTTCATAATGAAAAGGAGCCTGTATGCCTGAAAGGAATGTACTCAGACTCGGTCTTCCGAAGGGGAGCCTCCAGGAATCGACGCTGAAGCTCTTCAGGAAGGCGGGTTATCACATCAGCGTGACACCGCGCTCCTACTACCCCGCTATCGACGCAGCCGAGATACAGCCGATGTTGATAAGGGCCCAGGAGATGGCGAGGTACGTGGAGTACGGGATCCTCGACTGCGGCCTTACCGGGTATGACTGGGTCCTCGAGCAGAACGCCGACGTCAAGAAGGTGACGGAACTGAGGTATGCCAAGGAGGGGCTGAGGCCCGTGAGGTGGGTCATCGCCGTGCCGGAGGACTCGAAGATAAAGAGCGTCAAGGACCTCAACGGCAAGAGGATAGCCACCGAGCTGGTGGGGTACACGAAGCGGTATCTGAAGTCGAAGGGGATAAAGGCGACGGTCGACTTCTCATGGGGAGCAACGGAGATAAAGCCGCCGCACCTCGCGGATGCGATAGTGGAGCTCACCGAGACGGGCATGTCCCTCAGGGCCAACAAGCTCCGGGAGATCGAGACCGTCCTGGTATCGAGCACGGTCTTCATCGCCAACAGGAAGTCCTGGAAGGACCGCTGGAAGAGGCAGAAGATGGAAGACCTCGTGATGCTGCTGAGGGGCGCGCTCGAGGCCGAGGAGAGGGTGGGCATGAAGATGAACGTGCCGGAGAAGTCCCTGAAGAAGGTCCTCTCCCTCCTGCCGGCCATGCATTCACCGACCATTGCAGCCCTCACCGTGGAGGGCTGGTATGATATCGATGTGGTCATAGAGGAACGGCTCGTAAGGGACCTGATCCCGAAGCTGAAGGAGGCCGGAGCCACCGGGATCGTGGAGTACCAGCTGAACAAGGTCATCCCTTAGGCGCAGCCGCTCGGGAGTCCGGAAGCCCGGAACGAGAGAGATGAATCTCCCTTCTAAGTGTCTTGCGTTCTTGCTCTTTCTGATCCTGTCGTCCTGCGACTCGAGGCCTTCATATGAGCCGCCGGTCGTCAGGGGTGACGTGGTCGTCGTTGATGCCGGATCGCTCCAGGACGCGAAACCGAGGTTCTACACCTACAGAGTGGGAAAGAAGAGGGTGAGCTTCTTCGTGGTGAAGATCAACGGCTCCGTGGAGTCTTACCTCGACGCCTGCACGAAGTGCTACGGCCAGAAGAAAGGGTACCGAGTCGAGGGGTTCCACCTCGTCTGCAAGGCCTGTAACGTGAGATACCCCATGGACTCCCTCAAGACCGGGATCGGAAGCTGCTATCCGATACCGTTGAAGGGGAAGCTGACGGGCAACGAGTACCGTATCGATACAGCTGAACTGAGAAAGGGAGCGAGGTATTTTTAGGAGACCGATGGGACTGTTCGACAGACTGAAGGAGGGACTGCAGAAGACGAGAAGGGGGTTCATCGGCCCGATCGAGCAGGTCTTCAGGGGTGGAGGGGTCGATGAGGCCGTAATCGAGCGGTTCGAGGAGATACTCATAACCTCTGACGTGGGGACCGCGGCGACGGTGGAGATCATCGACCACCTGAGGGCAGAGGCGGAGAGCGGAAGGTTGAGGGACTACAACGATGTGAAGGAGTTCCTCAGGAGGGAGATGCTCGCCATCCTGGGTCTTCCCCAGCCCTTCGTCCTGTATCAGGAGCGGCCCTTCGTCGTCCTCTGCGTCGGCGTCAACGGTGTGGGGAAGACCACGACCATAGGCAAGATAGCGAAGAGGCTCACCTCAGAGGGGCACAGCGTCATAATGGCCGCATCCGACACCTTCAGGGCCGCGGCGATAGAGCAGCTCCAGATATGGGCGGAGAGGTCCGGTGCCCAGATAGTGAAACACCAGAGCGGCTCCGACCCGGCTGCAGTCGCCTACGATGCGGTAGAGGCCGCAAAGGCGAGGGGAGTGGACGTGGTGATGGTCGATACCGCGGGACGGCTCCATACAAAGACCCCCCTGATGGAGGAGCTGAAGAAGGTGAAGAGGGTGATCCAGAAATCCATGCCGGGCGCCCCTCATGAGACCCTCCTCACCGTCGATGCCACAACGGGTCAGAACGCCCTCAGACAGGCGAGGATGTTCGACGAGGCGATCGGGGTGACAGGGATCGCCCTGACGAAGCTTGACGGTACCGCCAGGGGAGGGATCATCTTCGCCATCAAGAAGGAGCTGAACATCCCGGTAAGGTTGATAGGTGTGGGCGAGGGGGATGAGGACCTGAGGGACTTCGTTCCCGAGGAGTTTGTCAGGGCCCTCCTCGAGGGCTGACAGCCCTGCAACCCGCCCTTCTCCCCAGCGGCAGACGGTGGGAGCCGATCGGTATATGGTAAAATATGGCCCATGATGGCCTCCCCCGGACGTAAGAGACTCCTGTTTCTCGGAGCCCTCCTCCTGTTGATCGCCGCCCTCCTGTACGGACTGCCCCGCGTGAGGCGGTCCGAGAAGAGGTACCTGACGGTGAGCGGCAGGGTCGAGGCCACGGAGATCGAGCTGGCCGTGAGGATCCCCGGCAGGCTGAGGGAGGTCCTCATAGCGGATGGTGCCGAGGTGAGAAGGGGTGATACCGTCGCCGTGATCGAGGATGAGGAGTTGCGCTCCAGGAGGAGGGAGCTCCTGAGGGGGATCGAGGAACTCGCCGACAGGGTCGATGCCGCAGAATTCAACCTCAGGTACACGGCGAGCAACGTCAGGCACACCGTCGAGGAGGCCGAGAAGGCCCTCTCCATCGCAAAGGCACGGCTCAGACAGGCGGAGGCGAAGAAGGAGAACGCTGAGAGGGAGTTCCGCAGATACGCCAATCTACTGAAGAAGGGAGCCGTGCCTCCGCAGAGGTACGACTCCGTGAGGCTCGCCTACAGGCTCTCCGAAGAGGACGTGAACGCCGCGGAGAAAGAGGTGGAGAAGGCCGAGATAATGCTCAAGAAGGCCGAGGCGGGCGACGACCTCCTGGCGGCAAAGGAGAAGGAGCTCCTGGCAATGAAGAAATCCCTGGAGCGGCTCAGGGAGTCCCTCAAGCAGGTGGAGATAAACCTCGGTTATACAAGGGTCGTCGCGCCCCTGGACGGGGTGGTCCTCAGGAGGGTTGCCGAGCCCGGCGAGGTGCTGCCGGGAGGCGGGGTCGTGGGGGTGATGATCAACCCTGAAAGCATCCATGTGAAGACCTTCGTCCCGGAAGCCTACATCGGAAGGCTCCGCCTGGAGATGGAGGCGGAGGTCTTCACCGACGCCTATCCCGGACAGCCGCTCACCGGCTACATATGCCATATCTCCGACAGGGCTGAGTTCACGCCGAAGGAGGTCCAGTCACGCGAAGAGAGGGTGAAGCAGGTCTTCGGGGTCAAGATCTGCTTCAACGGGAGCACCGCACCCATAGCCGGTGGAAAGACCGTAAGGGAGGTGCTGAAGAAGGGGATGCCGGTGGACGTGAGGTTCAGGGTCCGGGATTAGCCGCTGGTCTCTCACGGCTCAGCGCTCTGTCATATGATCGGCCTGTTAGGAGTCCGTGTGTGAAACAAAGGACTGAAGGTCCCCCTATAATAGTGTTCAGGGGTGTCTCGAAGAGGTTCAAGGGGCTCCAGGTGCTCCGGGGGATAGATCTCGAGGTGATGCCCTCGGAGATCACGGGCATCATCGGCCCCGACGGCTCCGGCAAGAGCACCCTGCTGAAGATATGCTCGGGTGTATTGAGCTTCGAGGGGAGGGCGGAGTTCATGGGCACGGACCTCGGCAAGGAGTGCGAGAGGATAAAGGACAGGCTCAGCTACATGCCCCAGGGCATCGGCCAGAACCTCTACATGGAACTCTCCGTGGAGGAGAACATAGACTTCTTCGCCGCCATCAAGGACGTGCCGCCCGGGAGGAGGGACCCGCTGAAGGACCGCCTGCTCGAGGCCACGGGGCTTGCACCCTTCAGGCGGAGGCTTGCAAGGCACCTCTCCGGCGGTATGAAGCAGAAACTGGGCATCTGCTGCTCCCTCGTGTCAGGGCCCGAGGTCCTGCTGCTGGACGAGCCCTCCACGGGCATCGACCCCCTCTCGAGGCGGCAGCTCTGGGAGATCCTGAACGACTTCGTCGCCCGATCCGGTACCACGGTCCTGCTCGGCACGTCCTACATGGACGAGGCCGAGAGATGCCATGCCGTGGTCTTCCTCGAGGCAGGAGGGGTGATCTTCTCCGGCCACCCCGAGGAGCTGATGGAGAGGGAGAAGGGCCTCGAGGAGGCCTTCTTCGAGATGCTCCTCGGAGGCCGGGAGCTGCCGGTACAGGAGATACCCTTCAGCGCGAGGGTGAACGGCGGTGACCCCGCGGCGATCAGTGTGGAGGGTGTGAGCAAGTACTTCGACTCCTTCAAGGCCCTCGACGGTATTGAACTCTCCATAGGGCAGGGTGAGGTCTTCGGTCTCCTCGGTCCGAACGGGGCTGGAAAGACCACACTCATAAAGTGCATGATAGGCCTCCTGAGGCCGGACAGCGGGACCATCACCGTAACCGGTCTGAGACCGGGAAGCCCGGAGCTCAAGCAGAAGATCGGCTACATGTCCCAGACCTTCTCCCTCTACGGCGACCTCTCGGTGAGGGAGAACATCGAGCTCTACGGCACCCTCTACGGTGTCAAGGGCGCCGAGCTGAGGGAGAGGATGGGGTGGGTGCTCGATGTGTCCGGGCTGACAGGGATGGAGAGGACGATCGTGAAGAGGCTTCCCCTGGGGATGAAGCAGCGGCTGGCCCTCGGTTGTGCAACACTGAACCTCCCGGCCGTACTCTTTCTGGATGAACCCACCTCGGGGGTCGACCCTGTCGCAAGGAGGTCCTTCTGGCAGTTCATCAGGAGGCTCTCGGAGAGGCTCGGCATGACCGTGATCGTCACCACCCACAACCTGGTGGAGGCCGACTTCTGCGACAGGATCGCCATAATGAACGAGGGGAGGGTGATAGCCCTGGACTCACCGGAGAACCTGAAGGCCGCATTCCGGGAGTCCCAGGGTGAGGTCTACGAGCTCTACCCGGAGAGCCCCCTGGAGGGAGGTCTCTTCACCTCGAGGGGGATATCGGTGACCCCCTTCGGGAGGCGTTACCACCTCTGGAAGAAGGGGCTGAGGGAAGAGGAGATCAAGGCGGTCCTGGACTCCACCGGCACCGCTTGCCACTATCTCAGGAGAATAAGGCCTCCGATGGAGGATGTCTTCATATTCTTTCTGCAGAGGAGGGGATGAGGAAGGTCCTTGCCATAACCGCAAAGGAGGTGAGGGAGATATGGCGGGTGAGGCTCTTCCTGGTGCTCGCCTTCTTCGTGCCCTTCACGATGTTCATCGTCTTCGGCTACGGCATCAGCCTCGACGTCGAGCATATGCCCTTCGCCTACCTGGACGACGACCACAGCCAGCTGAGCGCCCGTCTCGTGGAGAAGTTCAAGGGCAGATACTTTGAGCTCCAGGGAGAGCTCTCCGACCCCGGCGAGGCAGACCGCCTGCTGAGCAGGGGGGCTCTGAGGGCGGTCCTCGTCATACCCTCCGAGTTCTCGAGGAACATCTACAGGGGAGGGGACACAGAGGTACAGTTCCTGATCGACGGCGGTTATCCCTACAGGGCGCTCACCGTCAAGGGCTATGCCCAGGCGATCATTGCCGACTTCAACAGGGAGCTCGTCACCGAGAGGCTGGAGAGGGCCGGACTGGACCCGCGCCCCGGCCGGCCCATCAGGGTGGAGACCCGTTACTTCTTCAACGAATCCCTCCGGAGCAGCTATGCCCTCATACCGGGGCTCATAGCGCTCGTGCTGCTGATGAACCCCGCGGTGCTCACCGCCCTGGCCATAACGAGGGAGAAGGAGTTCGGGACGATCTACAACATCTACTCCTCCCAGATCAAGAGATGGGAGTTCCTCACGGGGAAGATCATACCCTATCTGGTCATCTCGGCCATCAACTTCTTGGTGATCCTGCTCACCGTGAGGTTGCTGTTTGAGATACCGATGAAGGGGCCGCTCGCCAACCTCATCCCCGGGGCGTTCATCTACGTGCTGATCAACGTATCCATCGGGCTGCTGGTCTCCTCGGTCACCAGGACCATGGTCTCCGCCCAGATAGTCACCATAATAGTGACGGTGATACCTGCCTTCCTCTACTCGGGCCTGCTGATCCCCGTGGCGAACCTCGAGGGCGGGGCGAAGGTGATGGCCCACCTCTACCCCACGATGCACTTCATGAAGATAATACACGGCGTCTACCTGAAGGACCTCCCTCTGCCGGACCTCCTTCCACAGGTGCTGCTCCTGGTGCTCTACTTCTGCCTCCTCTTCTCGGTGGGGATCATGGCCTTCAGAAAGAGGGAGGGTTAGCTCTCCCGATGGGCAGGGGTGTTGACGAATCGATGAGGGTACGACGGAAAGGGGGTGAGGAGCTGTGTGGCAGCTGCTGAGGAAGGAGCTCCTCCATATACTCCGTGACCGGGGACTCGTCATCTTCATACTCTACGCCTTCACGCTGGACATACACCTCGCCGCACAGGGGTTCAAACTGATCCCCGAGATGGTCTCCATAAGCGTCTACGACGAGGACAGATCCTCCCGGAGCCGTGCTCTGGTGGAGATGATCACCTCTCCTGCGTTCCGCACGCCGGAGCTGATCGACGACCGTCGTGAGATAGACAGGCTCCTGAACGACTCAAGGACGGTCCTCACCCTCGTGATACCCTCGGGTTTTCAGCGGGACCTCTACAGGGGCGGTGCCAGCCTCCAGGTCCTGGTCGACGGCACACAGAGCACGGCGGCCTACCTCAGCTCAGCTTACCTCGGCAGCGTGATCGAGCGGTATGCCGAGGGGGTCTCGATGCAGCGGCTCGAGATGATCAGAGGGCTCCCCCGGGTCGGGTTAGAGCCGAGGATATTCTTCAACCCCCTGGCGAGGGACGACCTCTTCGAGGGGATCAACGAGTTCTTCATGGTCGTCTCGCTGATCGGGATGATCCTGCCTGCCGCGATACTGATCAGGGAAAAGGAATACGGAACGATCGAACAGATCCTGATCTCGCCCCTCAGCATCCGGAGGCTCCTGTTGATGAAGATGGTGGCCTCCTCCATCTTCCTGCTGGCGATGATCGCCTTCAGCTACCAGTTCGTGCTGAAGCTCTGGCTCGGATTCCCCCTGAAGGGAACGATCCACGAGTTCCTCCTCATAAGCCTGGTGTACGGCACCGCCACATCCGGGCTGGCCTTCATAATAGCCTCTGTGGCGAGGAGGTTCAGCCAGATAGGGATGTTGACCATCGCGATCTTCGCCCCCATGCTCCTGCTTTCCGGCGGCTGGGTGCCGCCCGAGGCCCTCCCGGAATGGCTGAGGCGCCTCACCGTTGTCTCCCCCATGAAGTACTACATGGATCTCGGCATCGGGCTCCTCATCAGGGGCGCCGGCATCGGGCTGCTGCTGCCGAAGATGCTCAGGCTCCTGATGCTCGGCTCTATCCTGACGGCCCTCGGATACCTGCTGTACCGCAGGAGGGTGCTGAGGATGGAATGAGACCGCAGTGTGCACGTATAAGGAACGGCTTGACATATTGCGCGGATAGTGGCATTATAAGTTTATGAGTTGCTAATTTCTGCAACTAATCATCCCCTTGGAGGTTATCATGGAAAGAGAGAGGTTCTGGTCGCCCTATGTGGCAGGAGCCGGGATCGGGCTGACCCTCCTGGCCGCTCTGTACATCTTCAACTGGGGGCTCGGTGCATCGAGCGCCTTCTCCCTCCTTGCGGCCGTCGCCGTCAAGGGGCTGAGCCCTGAGTTTGCAGGGAGCCTCAAGTACTTCTCGAGGCAGCTGAGCGCGGCATCACCGTTGAAGAACTGGGTCCTCTTCGAGGTAGGCGGTCTCTTCCTCGGTGCCTTCACCGGATCGATCCTCAGCGGGACCATCGGACTGCGCTTTGAGAGGGGCGGGCACCTGAGCAGCGGGACGAGGCTCCTGACGGCCTTCGCCGGCGGTACCCTGATAGGCTTCTCAAGCAGGCTGGCGAGGGGCTGTACCAGCGGGGTCGGACTCTCCGGCGGTGCACAGCTGGCGCTCTCGGGCTGGATCTTCCTCATATCCATGTTCGTCAGCGGCCTCATTGCAGCGGCCTTCCTCAGGAGGTTATGGACATGAACTCCCTGCTGATTGCAGTGATCATCGGCTTCTTCTTCGGCCTCTTCCTCGAAAGGGGCGGCCTCGGCGATCCGCGCAAGCTCACCGGTGTCTTCTACCTGAGGGACTTCACCGTGCCGAAGGTGATGTTCACGGCGATCCTCGTCGCTGCCACAGGACTGTATCTGTTGTCGGATCTCAAGGTGATGGACCTCTCCAGGGTCTGGATCGTACCCACCTTCTTCTGGCCGCAGGTCCTGGCGGGACTGATATTCGGCGTCGGGTTCGTCCTGAGCGGATACTGCCCGGGCACATCCGTGGCCAGCCTCGCCTCGGGGAGGGTGGACGCCCTGGTCACGATGATCGGTATAGGCGCCGGCTCACTGCTGTTTGCGGTGCTTTACCCCTCCATCCAGGGGTTCTACGTCTCCTCGGCGATGAGAAACGCCACGCTCCCCGGAGTCCTCGGGCTGAACCACTGGATCGTGCTCCTCGCCCTGTACGTACTGGCCGGCGGGCTCTTCTACCTGATGGAGCGCCACGAGCGGAGGGGCTGAGCAGGGGTGTTCTTCGGAGGTATCTGCTTCATTACCGGAAGAGACCTCTCCCCACTCGGCGTGGAGGATACGGTTAAGGCGGTCCTTGATGCAGGGGTGAGGTGGGTGCAGTACAGGGAGAAGGGGCTTTCCAGGAGGGAGGTCTTCCACCAGGCAGAGAGGCTCAAGAAGCTCACCGACCGGTACAGGGCCCTCCTCGTCGTCAACGACCACGCAGACATCGCCCTTGCCGTCGATGCCGGCGGTGTGCACCTCGGCCAGGACGACCTCCCGCTCAAGGAGGCCAGGGGGATGATGGGCGGGAAGCTGATCGGCATCTCCACCCATGATATCGACCAGGCGAGGGAGGCCGAGGCGGGCGGTGCAGACTACATCGGGTTCGGCCCCGTCTTCCCCACCACCACAAAGGACGCAGGCAGCCCGAGGGGGCTGGAGACCCTCAGGGAGGTCGTATCCATCGTCAGCCTACCCGTCGTGGCCATCGGAGGGATCAGCCTCGACAACCTCGGCGAGGTCCTGCAGCAGGGGGTCTCGGCGGTGGCCGTCGCCTCGGGGATGCTGAAGGGGGAGGACCTCCACAGGACGGCCTCCGAATTTGTTAAAATAGTAGCTGAGTACTCCTGAACGGGAAGGCCCCTTCGTGGCCAGGTGGAATACAACGGGAGGGCGGTATCCTCACGGCTACTCCGGCTTGCCGCTCTATGACGAGATGAACAGATACAACTCCTTCGGCAGATACATCAGGGACCTCTTCGGCAGAAGGGTCTTCAAGGTGAATGTGGATGCGGGGTTCACATGCCCGAACCGAGACGGCACCGCAGGTTACGGCGGCTGCATCTACTGCAACAACGACAGCTTCAGGCCCTCCTCCTGCAGCCCGGTGCTGCCCGTCAGGGAGCAGGTGGAGGGCGGCATCAGGTATCTCAGGAAGAGATACGGAGCTGAGAGGTTCATCGTCTACTTCCAGCCCTACTCGAACACCTATGCACCGGTGGAGAAGCTCGAGAGGCTGTACAGGGAGGCCCTCGACGTCCCCGACGTCGTGGGGCTCGCCATAGGCACCAGGCCTGACTGTGTGGACGGAGAGAAGCTGGGACTCCTCGAAGAGCTCTCCAGGGATCACTTCGTCCTCGTCGAGTACGGGCTCCAGTCGATCTACGACAGGACCCTCGAGTTCATCAACAGGGGACACGACTACGAGACCTTCCTCAGGGCCCTCGAGCTCACGGAGGGCAGGGGGATCCATATCGGCGCCCACGTGATCGTCGGCTTTCCCACCGAGACCAGAGAGGAGATGCTCGATATGGCACGCGTTATATCCAGTCTGCCCATCGGGTTCCTGAAGATCCACCAGCTCCAGGTGGTGAGGGATACAGCACTGGAGGAGATCTACAGTGGGTCACCCTTCCGCCTCTTCGGCTATGAGGAGTACATAGACTTCGTCGTACGGTTCATCGAGAGGCTCTCACCCGGCATCGTACTGCAGAGGCTCTTCGCGACCGCACCGGAGGCCATACTGATAGGGCCGAAGTGGGGCAGGGGGAGACAGGAGATCCTGAGGGACATAGAGAGGAGGCTCGTCGAGCTCGACACCCGCCAGGGCAGACTCTGCCGTCCCTCCGTCATGGAGGTCTCCCATGGATAGCAGCCCCCTCCATCCAGACCTGCCCCTGATCCAGGATGCCGACCTTAACGGAAAGGTGGTCCTCGTCCGGTTCGACCACAACGTGGTCAAGGGGGGCGAGATCAGGGACCCCTACAGGATAGACCGTACGATCGGTACCCTCTTCAGCATCGTGGAGAGGGGTGGAAGGCCGATAATGATGACCCACATAGGGAGACCGAGGGACAAGAAGACCGGAAAGATAAGCTGCAGGCCCGAAGAGTCCGTGGAACCCGTCGTCCAGTACCTGGAGCAGAAGCTCCATACGAGGTTCCACATACCCAGGTTCCCGGTGGACCCGGACCGGGGTATACCGGGGATCGACACATCAGTGAACCTCGCCATCAAGGAGTTGAAGGAGCACAGGATCGGAGGCATCTATCTGCCGAACACCCGGTGGTTCCAGGGAGAGGAGGCCGAGGGCGAGCTGAGGGAGAACTTCGCGCTCCAGCTTGCCGGGCTGGCGGATATATACATAAACGACGCCTTCGGCTCATGGCAGCCCCATGCCTCCACCTACGACGTCACGAGGCACCTCCCCTCCTACGCCGGGTTCCTCATGCAGCAGGAGATCGCCAACCTCAGCAGGGTGCTCAACCCCGAGAGGCCCTTCGTCGCCGTTGTGGCAGGGGCGAAGTACGACACGAAGATAAGGCCCCTCTACGCCATCTACGAGAAGGTGGACCGCCTCATACTGGGCGGCGTGATCTACAATACCTTCCTCTGCGCCAAGTACGGCGTGAGGATCAAGGGCGTCGCGGAGGAGGATATAGAGCTTGCAGAAGAGCTGGTCGAGAAGGACAGGACCCTCGGAAAGATCGTGGAGCTGCCCCATGTGGTGGAGTCAGAGACGATGGAGGGCCGGATAGAGGGCAGGTACAGGACCATCTCCATTAGGGACTTCCGGCCGGGCAACTCCTACGGCTACATCCTGGACATCGATCCCGCCTCCTTCCTCGATCCCGCTGTGGCCGAGGCGATAGGGAGTGCAAGGACCATCTTCGTCAATGCCGTGATGGGCTATACACCCCACTTCACCGCTGGGTCAGAGGCGCTCGACCATGCGATCGACCGCAACAGGGAGGCGATGAAGATGTACGGCGGCGGTGACACGCTGCAGGAATTCAAGAACCTCTGCCCCGGTCTCTACCTCTCCGTGATGGACAACGCCAAGTACTACTTCTTCACCGGAGGCGGTACGGTGCTTACCGCAATAGAGCAGGGAAGCCCTTACGGGCTCAGGCCTGTTCAGGCACTCATGGAATCGACGAAGAGAAAAGAGAAGGGGTGAGGTCATTCCTCAAGGCATGCTCTCCAGGATACTGAGCGCAACACTGATCGGTATCGAGGCGCACCCCGTCGAGGTGGAGGTCGACATCACCGGGAAGGGGTTGCCCCACTTCTCCCTCGTCGGCCTTCCGGACACCGCGGTGAAGGAGAGCAGGGACCGGGTGAGGGCGGCCCTCAAGAACACGGGCTTCGTCTTCCCCCTGAAGCAGGTGACGGTGAACCTCGCTCCCGCCGACCTCAAGAAGGAGGGGTCCTCCTTCGACCTCCCCATCGCCCTCGGTGTGTTGGCCTCTGAGGGCGTCCTCTCCGCGGACTCGCTCCGAGGCTACATGGTGACGGGCGAGCTCTCCCTGGACGGGAGGCTGAAGCCCGTGAAGGGCGCCCTCTCGATGGCCATAAGCTCACGGGCTGCAGGCCTGAGGGGGCTCATCCTGCCTTCAGAGAACGCACCTGAGGCCGCCGTGGTCGAAGGTGTAGCCGCCTACGGCATGGAGAACCTCGCTCAGGTGGTGGAGTTCCTCCGGGGAGACCTCGATGTATCGCCCTGCTCTATTGAGCTCGCGGAAGTCCTTGAGGTCGCCTCAAGGTACGAGGACGACTTTTCAGAGGTGAAGGGACAGGAGCACGCAAAGAGGGCGATGGAGGTCGCTGCAGCGGGCGGACATAACATCCTCATGATCGGCCCACCTGGTTCGGGCAAGACGATGCTGGCGAAGCGCCTCCCCTCCATACTGCCCGGGATGACCTTCGAGGAGGCCCTCGAGACCACAAGGATCCACAGCGTGGCGGGCACCCTCGACTCAGGACAGCCCCTCCTCGCAACGAGGCCGTTCAGGTCACCACACCACACCATATCCGATGTGGCGCTCATCGGCGGTGGCCAGTATCCGAAGCCCGGTGAGGTCTCTCTCTCACACAACGGCATACTCTTTCTGGACGAGCTCCCCGAGTTCAAGAGGAACGTTCTCGAGGTCCTGCGGCAGCCCCTCGAAAGCGGCGAGGTGACCGTCTCGAGGGCGGTCGCCTCGGTGACCTATCCGGCGAGGTTCATGCTCGTAGCCGCCATGAACCCCTGCCCCTGCGGCTACATCGGTGACGAGAAGCACCAGTGCAGCTGCACCCCTGGCCAGATCCACCGCTACAGGACAAGGGTGTCAGGCCCCCTGCTCGACCGCATCGACATCCATATCGAGGTCCCGGCAGTCCGCTACAGCGAACTCTCCTCGGTGCAGGGGGCGGAGCCCTCCGGAGATATAAGGGAGCGGGTGACGAAGGCGAGAAGCATCCAGCTCGAAAGGTTCGGAAAGGAGCGGATCTACTGTAACGGCCAGATGAAGACAAGACACATAAAGAAGTACTGCACCCTCACCACCGAGGCCCAGGGGATCCTCGAGACGGCGATGCAGAAGCTCGGCCTCTCTGCAAGGGCCTACGCCCGGATCCTGAAGGTCTCCAGAACCATCGCCGACCTCGAGGGGAGCGACCAGATCCTCCCCCACCACGTGTCAGAGGCCATCCAGTACAGGGCGCTGGACAGGGGTGTGTATTAGGTCCGGAGATGCAGTTGTCCCGGTGCAGGTTGCATGACCGATCCCGTGTCCGAGGCCTCCTGAAGGGCGTGGAGGCGATGACTACATTCACCGCAACCGCTCCCGGAACCCTCCATGGGGTCGGTCTGCGGTGGTGGGCAGGGACGGAATCGAACCGCCGACACGAGGCTTTTCAGGCCTCTGCTCTACCGACTGAGCTACCTGCCCTGTGATCTCCTGCAGGGGTCAGCCCCGATTGGTCGAAGGAGAAAATTATTTGAAGCCTTATGATAGAATATTCAGGCACCAAAATGCAATTTCCCCATACACTCGCCATGGATAACGCGAAAGAGGCCCTCGGCAGATACCTTCCCGCCCTTCTGTCCGGTGCGGTCCTCGTCTTTGCATTCCCTCCCTTCAACCTCTCCTTCCTGGCATTGGTATGCATCGCGCCCCTTCTGGTCTCTCTGCAAGGGATGGACCGGGCCGCCGCCTTCCGGAGCGGGCTCCTCTTCGGCCTCGTGTACTTCCTCGGCACACAGTACTGGATATACCACTCGATAAACCACTACGGAGGGCTCCTCCTCCCCGTGAGTCTCGCCGTTGTCCTGCTGCTCTGCCTCTACGAGGCTCTCTACACCGCCTTCTTCGGCCTCCTGACCGCTGAGGCCCTGAGGAGGACGGACCTCCCCCTCACGATCACCGCTGCACCCCTCTGGGTCTCCCTCGAATACGTGAGGGGGTATCTGTTTACAGGCTTCCCCTGGTCCCTGCTCGGCTACACCCAGCACAACGCCGTCCCCCTCATACAGATCTCTGACCTGACCGGTGTTTACGGCGTCTCACTCCTTGTCATCCTCGTGAATACGGCACTCTCCGATCTCGTCCTGCTGAAGAGACGCCGCGCCGAGCGTCCCCTCCACCCCCCTGCAAAGGCGATCCTCTCCGCGGCCGCCGTGGTCCTGGTGATGGCAGCGGCGCTCCTTTACGGCTTCAGGAGGCTGGACGCCACCCCGGCCGCGAAGGACGAGGGTAGAAGGGTGAGGGTCAGCATCGTTCAGGGCAACATCGACCAGTCCGTAAAGTGGGACCCCGGCCGGCAGAGGTCGATACTGCAGACCTACAAGAGGCTCACAAGGGCCTCCCTCCGGGACGACCCCGACATGATCGTATGGCCCGAGACCGCCCTGCCCTTCTACTACGGTACGGACAGGACCCTTACGGAGGAGGTGAACGGCTTCGTCAGGGAGATCGGGGTCCCCCTGTTGACGGGTACGGTGCTGATAAAGGGGGAGAATCACGGTGCCGGGACCGGGCCCCGTTACACCCTCTCCAACAGCGCCGTCCTCATCGGCGGGGATGGAAAACTTTCCTATGTTTATGATAAAATACATCTGGTACCGTTTGGTGAATACGTCCCCCTCAAGAAGCTCCTCTTCTTCGTCGACAGGCTTGTGGAGGGGATCGGAGACTACCAGGCGGGCAGGGATTATGTAAAGGCCGATACATCCTGGGGCCGGTTTTCCACAGTAATCTGCTATGAGATCATTTTCCCCGGCCTTGTCAGAAGGTTCTTCACCGGGGACGGAGATCTGATCGTAAACATAACCAATGACGCCTGGTTCGGAAGAACCAGCGGACCTTACCAGCACTTCGGCATCTCCGTTTTCAGGGCCGTGGAGAACAGAAAGCCCCTCGTGAGGGCGGCCAATACCGGGATATCGGGCTTCATAGACGCATCAGGAAGGGTGCTGGCTTCTACGAGGCTCTTTGAGGAGGGTTACCTGACGGCGGACATCGTGATGAACAGGGGATCCGATCCGAGTTTCTACTCCGTACACGGGGATCTGTTCAGCTACTCCGTCATGGTACTCACCGTGCTGGTCTTCGGCTTCATATGGGGACGAAACCGAAAACCCTTAAAGATTAAATTATAGAAGGAGGACGATATGATCGCAGAGAAGGAGATCAAGGAGGAACTGAACCTCCTGGGTGAGAAGATAAAAGACCTACGAGGCTGTCTTTGATGTAGCTTCCCTTGAAAAGGAGCTGGAACGGATAAACGATGAGTTGACAAGAGAGGATGTATGGTCTGATCAGGCCAGGCTGATGGACCTGCAGAAGAGAAAGGCGGGCATCGAAGACCTGCTCCTGCCTTTTCTACGTGCAACGGAGAGACTTCAGTACCTCGTCGGATCCCTGGACGTCCTTTCAGAAGAGGGGGGTGAGCTCTTCCTTGACGAGTATCTCAGCGAGCTTCAGGGCCTGAAGAACGACGTGGAGTCACTGGAGTTGAAGTTCCTCCTCCACGATGAGCTGGACAAGGGCAACGCCATACTGGAGATACACCCCGGCGCCGGAGGTACGGAGAGTCAGGACTGGGCCCAGATACTGATGAGGATGTATCTCCGATGGGCTGAAAGACACGGGTTCAAGACGGAGATAATAGACCTCCAGCAGGGCGAAGAGGCAGGGATAAAGGGCGCCACCATAACCGTTTCAGGACCCTATGCTTACGGATACCTCAAGTCAGAGGCAGGGGTCCACAGACTCGTCAGGATATCACCCTTTGATGCAAACAGGAGGAGGCACACCTCCTTTGCAGCCGTGCTCGTCTATCCAGAGGTGGAGGACACCGTCGATGTAGAGATCAGGGAGGAGGACCTCAAGATCGATACCTTCAGGGCCTCGGGTGCCGGAGGTCAGCACGTGAACAAGGTCTCCTCAGCGGTCAGGATCACCCACATACCCACGGGCATAGTGGTGAGCTGCCAGAACGACAGGTCACAGCACAAGAACAGGGCGACGGCGATGAAGATCCTGAAGGCAAGGCTCTACGACCTGAAACTGAGGGAACAGGAGAAGATGATGGAGGACCTCATCGGCGAAAAGAAGGAGATCGCCTGGGGAAGCCAGATACGCTCCTATGTGCTGCATCCCTACAGACTGATAAAGGATCACAGGACGGGGATGGAGACGGGTAACGTCGATGCAGTGCTCGACGGTGAGATCGACGACTTCATCCGTGCCTATCTGAAGCTGCAGTCAAAAGAGTCCCTCAGGGGGATGAAGTCCGGTGCTTAGGTCTCTCTGCTGTTACTCCTTGTTTTAAACAGTAAGGGAGGAGTAGACGTAGTAGCGGCTGTTGATATGTCAGGATCGCATGGTTATGTTTATGATTCACCGTCTTACGGAGTGGATAATCGTGATACTTTCCATGCCGGTATCTGTATGTTTTTAACAACACCGGAGGTGTTAAATAAAATTAACAGGATACCGACAGCTTATCCATAGCCTTTTCTTGCTTTGAGCTGACGGATTATTTATAATGTTTCAGCAGCGTTGGATTTTATTAACATTTGTTAATAGACTGTTGATAAGTTTCAGGGACGGGCATTGATGGATACTGCAATGATATGGAATAAGTGTCTTGAAGATATCCAGAAGAGGGTGGGAGACAGTGTATTCGAACTATGGTTCAAGCCGGTCAAGCTGAGGCAGATAAAGAACGACCACGCCCTTGTGGAGATCCCGAACAGGTTCTACAGGGAGTGGATAGATGAGAACTATTCAGAGATCATTCAGGACGTGATCAGGACCCACACCGGGCTTGAGCTCTCCGTCAGGTACAGGGTTGCCGAGAAGCAGGACAGCGAGGTGAAGAGGCTCGAGGCCCAGATAAACAGCCGTCGCCGCACGTTGAGGAGCAAGGGGATATTCCTCAATCCGAAATACACCTTTGAGGAGTTCGTCGTAGGGCCGTCGAACCACCTTGCCCATGCCGCGGCCCGGAAGGTGGCGGAATCCCTCGGCAAGACCTACAATCCGCTCTTCATATACGGTGGGGTGGGACTGGGCAAGACACACCTCATCAACGCCATAGGCAACAGGGTGATAGACAGGAAGCCCTCGCTCCACGTGCTCTACGTCCCTTCAGAGCAGTTCACGAACGAGGTGGTTGCAGCCATAAGGCATGACAAGATGGGTGAGCTGAAGAAGAAGTACAGGAACGTCGACCTCCTGATGATCGACGACATCCATTTCATCGCCAACAAGATTCAGACTCAGGAGGAGTTCTTCCACACCTTCAACTCCCTGTACGAGCAGCAGAAACAGATCGTCATCTCAAGCGACAGGCCTCCGAAGGACATCTCGGACATAACGGACAGGCTGAAGTCGAGGTTCACCATGGGACTGATTGCAGACATACAGGCCCCTTCCGTGGAGACGAAGATGGCCATACTGTACAAGAAGGCGGAGTACCAGAAGATAAAGATCCCCCAGGACGTCGCCTACTGGCTCGCCTCCAAGGTGAAGTCCAACATCAGGGAGCTGGAGGGGTGCCTGATAAAACTGGCCGCCTACTCCTCGCTTACCGGCGTGCCGATCGGGATCGAGATGGCGAAGAGCGTGCTGAAGGACTTCCTCTACACCGAGGACAGACCCGTGACGGTCGAGGTCATCCAGAAGGCGGTGGCGGGGTTTTACGGAATAAGGGTGCAGGACCTGAAGGCGAAGAAGAGGACGAAGGAGATCGCCCTGCCGAGGCAGATCGCCATGTATCTCTGCAGGGAGCTGACCGACCTCTCCCTGAACGACATCGGGAAGAACTTCGGCGGAAAGGATCACGCGACCGTGATATACGCCTGCAGGCAGATAGAGAAGAGGAGAGAGGCCGACGATTCATTCGACCGCATAATCAAGAGCCTGATAGAAAAAATAAAAGGCTGAAGGGAGGCTTTTTATGAATATCGTTATTTCAAGGGATGAGCTCCTCAAGAGACTTTCCGACATCCAGAGCATCGTCGACAAGAAGACGACGATGCCGATCCTGGGGCACTTCCTGATGAGCACGGGTGAGAGCTCCTTCATCTCGGCGACGGATCTGGAGACGGCGATAAAGGAGCCCATCAATCCCGCGGAGGTGAAGGAGGGCGGAGACCTCTGCATACCGGCGAGAAAGCTCTTCGAGATCGTGAAGGAGGTGGAAGGCGATGTATCGATGGAGAGCGAGGGGCAGGAGTGGCTCAGGATAGGCGCCGGAAGGAGCAGCTTCAGGCTCGCCTGCATGAACCCCGATGATTTTCCGAAATGGCCGAAGCTCGCCGACAGCATCTCGATCCGGATGGGCTCGGAGAAGCTCCTGGAGATGATAGAGCTGACGCTCTATGCAGCGGGTGAGAGTGACACCAGATACACGCTGAACAGCCTCCTCTTCCATATCCGTCCCGACGTCAAAAGGTTCACCGTCGTCGGGACGGACGGTCACAGGCTCGCGGCGATCGATGACACGGTCGAGCTGGCCACGGACAGGGAGATGAAGGTGATCATACCGAGGAAGTCCGCCTCGGAGCTGAGGAGGTTCCTCTCCTCAGAGGCCGTCACCGTCCGGATGCAGATAGCGCCGAACCACGCCTCCTTCGTCATCGGTGACGTGGAGTTCCTCGTCCGACTGATCGAGGGTACATACCCTGATTACGAGCAGGTGATCCCGGAGGGGAATGAAAAGAGGGTGGTCATAACAAGGGAGGAGTTTATAAAGTCCCTGAGAAGGGTCTCGGTGATAAGCAGGGAGAGGAGCAACGCCGTGAAGATGGACCTCTCGCCCGGGCTTCTGAAGATCTCGGCATCCAATCCCGACATCGGCGATGCAAGCGACGAGATCGCCGTCGATTACCAGGGTGAGGCGATCTCTCTCGGGTTCAACGCCCGGTACCTGCTCGATGCGCTGAATGCATTGACCGAGGAGAAGGTCGTCTTCGAGCTCCAGGAACCCCTCACCCCGACCCTCCTGAGGGATGGACGCCAGGACTACAGGTGTGTGATCATGCCGATGAGGATATGATCCCCGGGTGACGAAAGGATACGATGAGTAGAGAAATCGAGGAGTACACCGCAGAGGAGTACACGGCCGAGGCGATAAAGATCCTGAAGGGTCTCTCCGCCGTCAGGCGCAGACCGGCCATGTACATAGGTTCGACGGGACCGGAGGGCCTTCACCATCTCGTCTACGAGGTGGTGGACAACAGCGTGGACGAGGCCCTGGCCGGCTTCTGTACGAACATAGAGGTGACCCTCCATTATGACGGCAGCTGCACCGTGCAGGACAACGGCCGCGGGATCCCCACCGAGCCCCATCCCGGAGACCCGGAAGGCAGGACCGCGGCGGAGATCGTGATGACCGAGCTCCATGCAGGCGGCAAATTCGAGCAGAAGGCCTACAAGGTCTCCGGTGGACTCCACGGCGTCGGCGTTTCCGTTGTGAACGCCCTGTCGGAGTGGCTCGAGCTGGAGATCAAGAGGGACGGAAGGGTCTTCCAGCAGCGTTTCGAGAGGGGCAGGCCGGTCACCAAGCTCGAGGTCGTCGGAAAGACACGGAGCACGGGCACGAAGATCGTCTTCAAGCCGGACCCCGAGATCTTCGAGACCACGGAGTTCAGCTACGACGTGCTGAGCCAGCGCCTCAGGGAGCTCGCCTTTCTCAACAGGGGCCTGAGGATCGTCGTGGCGGACGAACGATCCGGGAAGAAGCAGGAGTTCTTCTACAAGGGAGGCATCCAGTCCTTCGTCGAGCACCTGAACAAGAACAAGACGACCCTCCATCCCAGGCCGATATACATCTCGGGACAGCGGAACGGGATAATCGTGGAGATTGCCATCCAGTACAACGACTCCTACGCAGAGACGATCTACACCTTCGCCAACAACATCAACACCCGTGAAGGAGGCACGCACCTCATAGGGTTCAAGTCCGCCCTGACGAGGACCGCGAACCAGTACGCCCTCTCCTCGGGGATACTGAAGAACGGCAAGGGCTCCATCTCCGGCGACGACATAAGGGAGGGCCTCACCGCGGTGATCAGCGTGAAGCTGCCCGATCCCCAGTTCGAGGGGCAGACGAAGATGAAACTCGGCAACACGGAGGTGAAGGGGATCGTGGAGTCGATCGTGAACGAGCAGCTCGGCGCCTACTTCGAGGAGCACCCCGCCCACGCCAGGAAGATCATCGAGAAGGCGGTGCAGGCGGCGAGGGCGAGGGAGGCCGCGAGGAAGGCGAGGGAGCTTGCACGGCGGAAGGGGTTGCTCGAGGTCTCCGGCCTGCCGGGCAAGCTGGCGGACTGCTCAGAGAAGGACCCCGCCGAGAGCGAGCTCTTCATCGTCGAGGGTGACTCCGCCGGCGGTTCGGCGAAGCAGGGCCGTGACAGGAGGTTCCAGGCGGTGCTCCCCCTCAGGGGCAAGATCCTGAATGTCGAGAAGGCCCGCTTCGACAAGATGCTCTCCTCTGAGGAGATAAAGATACTGATCACGGCCCTCGGTACCGGGATAGGGCCTGATTTCGATATATCGAAGATCCGCTACCACAGGATAATCGTGATGACCGACGCCGACGTCGACGGTGCACATATAAGGACCCTGCTGCTGACATTCTTCTTCAGGCAGATGCCGGAGTTGATAGAGAGCGGTTATCTCTACATTGCACAGCCCCCCCTGTACAAGGTGAAGAAGGGGCGTACGGAGAGGTACATCCAGAACGAGGCCGAGCTGCAGGCGATGCTCTTCGAACTCTGCGCAGAGGAGATAGAGCTCAGGGTGGAGGGCCGGTTCGTCAAGGGCAGGGCGGTGATCCCCTACCTGCGGAGGATATCGGAGTATGTGAAGCTCCTCGACTGGTTCAGCCACAGGAGGGTCGATACGGAGCTGCTCGAGTATCTGCTCGAGAAGGGAGTGAACGCCGAGTGGCTGAAGGACAGATCGAGGCTCGAAGGACTGAGCCGGGAGCTTACCGAAGGGTTTCCGAACGCCAGGGCCTCAGAGACGGCCTTCGATGAGGAACACGAGAGCTACAGCATCGAGATAAGGAGGCTCGGAAGGAGGGTCAGCCTCGACATGAGGTTCCTCTCCTCTCCCGACTACAAGGAGCTCGGGAACCTCTACGGCATCGTCCCGGCCTTGAAGCCCCGTCCCTTCACCGTGCAGACCGGAAAGGGCGAGGTCGGCTTCGAGAACCTGAAGGACCTCCTTCAGTATGTGCTCGACTCTGCAAGGAAGGGGCTCAGCATACAGAGGTACAAGGGGCTCGGTGAGATGAACCCCCAGCAGCTGTGGGAGACCACGATGGACCCTGAAAGGAGGACGCTGCTGCAGGTCTCGGTGGAGGACTCCGTCCAGGCCGACGAGATATTCACCGTTCTGATGGGCGACCACGTGGAGCCGAGGAAGGAGTTCATCATAAAACACGCCCTCGAGGCGAGGAACATAGATATCTGAAATGGACCGGGTGACAGGATCGAGTCCGCCCGGTTTACGATCGTTAAAACGATCCAAGGGGGTGTAGATGCAGAGCACGGCGATAGAACTGGTACTGAACGCCGGCGGGGTCGTGAAGGGTGTCCTCCTGCTGCTCTTCTTCTTCTCCGTGACGTCCTGGGCGATCATCCTTTACAAATGGCGCTACTTCTCGAAGGCCAGGAAGGAGACGGACCTCTTCGTCAGACTCTACCAGAGCGGCAAGGACCCGAGACGTCTGGCGCAGGTGAGCCGACCCCTCCACATAAGTCCCCTCTCGAGGCTGTTCAGGGCGGTGAACTCCGAGCGCAAGAGGGGGACAGACGAGATAAGGAGGGCGCTCAGGCGATACGAGGCCCTCGAGGCGGCGAGGCTCGAGCGCTACCTGAACTTCCTGGCCACAACGGGTTCAACCACGCCCTTCATCGGGCTCTTCGGCACGGTCTGGGGGATAATGAACGCCTTCAGCGGCATAGGCGCCGCCGGGTCGGCCTCCCTGGCTGTTGTGGCTCCTGGCATTGCCGAGGCCCTGATAGCCACCGCCATGGGACTCGCCGCGGCCATACCGGCGGTCATCGGGTACAACTACTTCCTCAGCATGGCAAGGAGGATGACGATAGAGATGGAGGACTTCTCGGAGGAGCTCCTCGATTACTTCAGCAGGCAGGCCGGACGCCTGAGGGAGGAGGGCGTCGGCGTCTACCAGGAGGATATCAGCGGTCCCCTATGAGAAGGCGTGGTGAAAGAAGGGTCATGAGCGAGATAAACGTGACCCCCCTCGTGGACGTGATGCTGGTGCTGCTGATCATCTTCATGGTGACCGCTCCGCTGCTGAAGCAGGGGCTCGACGTGGAGCTGCCGAAGGCGAAGGGGAAGGAGCTGCCGGCGGAGGAGAGGATCACGGTGACCGTGAAGAAGGACGGCGCCATATTCCTGAACAACAGGAAGGTCACCACGGAGGAGATGAGAAGGAAGCTGAAGGCCGTCAGCAAGCGGAACCCTGACGTCTACCTCAAGGCGGACAGAAGGGTCCCCTACGGCAAGGTCGCGAGGGTGATGGCCGAGATTAAGGACGTGGGGATAGAGAAGGTCGGCCTGATCACTGAACCGAAGGCGAGGCTGAGGTGATGAGGGAGCCCTCCCTGAAGGTGACGGCCGCCCTCTCGGTCCTCCTCCACGCCGTCGTCTTCGTCGCCGCGCTCGGGCTGTGGAAGAGGAACTCGCACATCGCCATACCGTCTCCGTACAAGGTGAGGATCGTCACCCCGGCCGGGACAGGGAGGACCAAGGCCGACCTCAGCGTCAGGAGGGCCAGGAAGGCGAAGGCGATCAAGAAGATGCGGGAGGCCCGGAAGCCGAAGGAGATGCCGAAGCCGGTAAAGAAGGAGCCCGATATGGTCACCGTCCAGGAGAGGATCGCAGCCCTCGGTGCAAAGAAGAGGATCAGGCGGATAGTGGAGCTGAGAAGGGCGGTCCTATCGGTGAGGAAGTCGAAGACGGAAGGCCGGGAGGCCTCGGAGTCCTCCGGCGACGGCCCGGCCCGGGGCGCCTCCCTGATGGCGGGATACTACACGATGATCCAGGAGAGGGTCTGGAACGAGTGGGTCTTCCCGGAGTTCAGGGCCGTGGACGGTCTCGAGACGGTGGTCAACATCAGGATCTTCAAGGACGGCAGGGTCGTCGTGCAGGGGGTGGAGAGGTCGTCGGGAAACAGCCTCTTCGACCGTTCCGCCCTCAGGGCGATAGCCAAGGCCTCGCCCTTCCCCCCGCCGCCCTACGAGATGCAGATCGGGTTGAGGTTTACACCATGAGCTCCGGTGCAAGGCTGCTCATCATCCCCCTTCTCGTCCTCCTCTTCGGCCTCCGGTCCCCCGTCACGGCGGGTGCCAGGGTCTACATCGACATCACCTCACCGGGGTACAGGAGCATACCCCTTGCGGTGTACGAGTTCCCGGGGGTTCCGGAGGGCTCTGAGATAGCGGACATCATCAGGGACGACCTCGTCTTCTCGGGCATCTTCTCCTTCGTCGAGAGGGAGGCCTACATCGAGACCGCCCTCCCCGTCTTCGACCCCCTGAACTGGTCACCCCTCGGGGTGGAGATGGTGGTGAAGGGGACCGTGAACCGTGAGGGCGACCACCTTGTGGTCACCTGCTACCTCTATGACGTGATCGACGGCAGGAGGATACTCCAGAAGAAGTACAGGGCCGTGAAGAGGCACCTGAGACCCCTCGCCCATGCGATCGCCGACGACCTCTACAAGAGGGTGACCGGCGAGGACGGGGTCTTCAGGACGAAGATCGCCTTCATCGGTGAGAGGGGCGGGAGGAAGGGGATCTACATAGCGGACTGGGACGGCAGGAGGGTGAAGAGGACCGGCATAACCGGAGACCTGATCCTGACGCCCCACTGGTCCCCCGACGGCAGGAAGCTCCTCTACTCCTCCGAGAGGGGCAGACAGTGGGGTATCTTCCTGGTGGACTTCGACAGGAGGAAGGAGATGCTCCTGCTCCGTTCCGAAGGGACCAACCTCGTCGGTGATTTCCTGCCCGACGGCAGCGGCTTTCTCTTCTCCTCCTCAAGGGCCGGCACACCGGACATCTATCTCTACGACCTAAACACCAGGAAGGTGAAGAGGCTGACCAGGAGGCGATCCATAGAGATCTCGCCCACCGTCTCCCCCGACGGGAGGATGGTGGCCTTCGTCTCGGATCACGGCGGTACACCCCAGGTCTACATCATGGGGATCGATGGAAGGGATCTGAGGCGGGTCACCTACAGCGGCACTTACAACACCTCACCCGTCTGGTCTCCGAGGGGCGACAGGATAGCCTACAGCAGCCGCGTCGACGGGAAGAACCAGATATTCACCGTCAACACCGACGGCACAGACCCCCGGCAGCTCACCGAGACCGGCAACAACGAGGACCCCTCCTTCTCACCCGACGGCAGGTACATAGCCTTCACCTCCGACAGGGACGGCTGGAAGGCGGTCTATATCATGAGGGCCAACGGAGAGGCCCAGAGGCGGATAACATCCAGAGACATGAGGGCCTTCGGTCCGAGATGGTCACCAAATAAAATATTTTAGGAGGTTTGACATGAGGACGCTTTTTCTGTTGCTTCTGGTTGCAGGCCTTGCTTTTTCCTGTGCACAGAGGAAGGTAGCCTCGCCGGAGGCCGGTGAGGCCGGTGCGGTTTCCGGAGCCAGGGCAGGTGAAGGAGAGACAGTGGGTGAGCAGGAGCTGGCCGCTGTCCAGACCGAGGATATCCAGGGGCCTTCTGCGATGAAGCTGACAGAGGAGGAGATCAGGAGGATCTTCAAGGATATCCACTTCGATTACGATCGCTACGATATCAAGGACGAAGACAAGCCCACGCTCCGCGCAATAGCTGACTGGATGCTCAACAACCCCCCTGCAAGGCTCGTCATTGAGGGTCACTGTGACGAGAGAGGAACGAACGAATACAACCTCGGTCTCGGTGACCGGAGGGCGAGGGCCACGAAGGACTACCTCGTCTCCCTCGGTGTCTCGGCCAGGAGGCTCCAGACGGTGAGTTACGGTGAGGAGAGACCCCTCTGCACAGAAAAGAACGAGGGCTGCTGGCGGCAGAACAGGAGGGCGCACTTCGTGGTGGTGAAAGAGGAAGCCAGTAAATGATGGGAGCTCCGGCATCCATCATCAGACCGCTCTCCTGGGGCTTCATCGGGATGGTGCTCCTCCTCTCAGGGTGTGCCACGGACAACCTCGAGACCCTCAGGAGCGAGGTGAATCAGCTGAAGAGGGGCTTCTACTCCCAGCGGCAGGAAGTGAAGGCCCTCAGGGAGGCCATGGGCAGGCTCGAGGGTGCCTCGTCGGCACAGGCGGTGACCAGGGAGACACTGGATGCGCTCAGGGAGAGCCAGGCGAGGCTGCACAGCCAGCTGACAGAGCTGAACAGGGACATCCAGATCCTGCAGGGCAGCTACGACGAGAGCAGGTTTGCCACGGAGAAGGCGCTGAAGGACAGCGAGACCGAACGGTCGCTGCTGAGGGCCCAGATCGAGGAGCTCGAAAAGGAGGTGAACCAGCTCGAGGCCAGGATGCAGGTCCTTCAGGAGAGGATCGACTCCCTTGCAAAGGCGCCTCCTCCTGCCGAGACGCCGGGGCCTCCGGAGAAGCAGGCCCCTGTCACGGATGAGGAGGTCTACAAGGCCGCCCTGGCGACCCTCAAGGACGGGAAGTTCGCAGAGGCGAGGAAGGCCTTCGAGGATTTCCTCAAGAGGTTCCCTGACTCCAGGCTCTCCGACAACGCCCATTTCTGGATCGCCGAGTCCTACTACAAGGAAGGGAACCAGGAAGAGGCCATACTCGCCTACGAGACCCTCATCAGGAAGTTTCCCAAGAGCGAGAAGGTGCCCGGAGCGATGCTGAAGCAGGCCTATGCCTTCCTGGAGCTGGGTGACAGGAACACCGCGAAGGTGATCCTCACCACGGTGCGGGAGCGCTTCCCGAAGTCAAAGGAGGCGGGGCTTGCGGAGAAGAAGCTCAAGGAGCTGACAAAGGGGAAGAAGCAGTAGGTGCCTCATGGGACTGAAGGACGGATACCGCCGCGTCATCGACTACATGAGGATCTCCGTCACCGACAGGTGCAACCTCAGATGCCTGTACTGCATGCCCCACGACATCAGGCCTGTGGTGCACAGGGAGATCCTCACCTACGAGGAGATACTGCGGATAGTGAGGGTCGCGGCGGGTCTGGGTGTGTCGAAGATCCGGCTCACCGGCGGTGAACCGCTGATAAGGAAGGACCTCGTCCACCTGATAAGGAGGCTCCGGGAGATAGACGGCCTCGAGGATATCAGTCTCACCACGAACGGTGTCCTCCTGCAGAGGTATGCAGAGGAGCTGAAGGAGGCGGGGCTGGAGAGGGTGAACGTGAGCCTCGACTCCCTCAGGCCGGACCGCTACAGCGAGATCACCCGGGGCGGTTCGATAGAGGCCGTGCTCAAGGGCATAGAGAAGGCCCACGGCGTGGGGCTCAGGCCCGTGAAGCTGAACTTCGTGGCCATCAGGGGGATCAACGACGACGAGATCGAGGACTTCGCACGCCTCACCATCACCACCCCCTACCATGTGAGGTTCATAGAGTTCATGCCCGGCTCGGACAACCAGTGGTCAAGGGGGCGTTGCGTACCGATGGATGAGATCAAGGCCCGGATCCAGGCCATGGCCCCCATAAGCCCTGTGAGGGTGAGGAAGCGGGGACCTGCAAGGTACTTCAG
>WGEZ01000113.1 GCA_015492515.1 Nitrospirota bacterium | reverse complement strand
GCGGTATCCACCGAAGAGAGGGTGAAGAGCATATTCACCACCGTTGAGAAGGGCTTTACACCTGAGATGGCCGAGGAGCAGGGGGGCAGGTGCCTCAACTGCGCCGTCAACACCATATTCAACGGTGACAGGTGCATCCTCTGCGGGGGTTGCGCCGATGTCTGCCCCGAGTACTGCCTGAGGCTGGTGAGCCTGGAGAACATACGGGGCGACGAGACCCTGAAGGAGCTCTACAGAAAGAGATACGGGAAGGAACCGGAAGGTACCGGCTCGGCGATCATTAAGGATGAGGACAGGTGCATCAGGTGCGCCCTCTGCGCGAAGAGATGCCCTGTGGATGCGATAACCATGGAAAGATTCGTCTTCAAGGAGGTGTTTGAAAGTGAGTAGCGAGACCCTCGATAAAGAAGGGGTAACGAGGCGTGACTTCCTCGGCCTCGCCGCCTTCGGAGCGGCGATATTCTCAGCCCTCAGCGTGATAGCGGGCACCCTCAGGATATTCAAACCGAACGTCCACTACGAGGAGTCGAAGAAGTTCAAGATCGGGAAGCCGGAGAACTTCCCCGAGGGCACGGTGAGGAAGATCGACGAGAGGAATCTCTTCATCTTCTCCGACAGCGACGGCATCTATGCGATAACCGCGGTCTGCCAGCACCTGGGCTGCATCGTCTACACCACGGAGTGGGGCTTCCAGTGTCCGTGCCACGGCTCCAAGTACGACAAGGAGGGCAACGTCATAGGCGGTCCTGCGCCGAGGGGGCTGCCCTGGTTCGAGATAACCCAGAACGTCGACGGCACCCTTGTGGTCAATGCGGGCAAGGAGGTCCCCAAGGGGACAAAATACATATTTGCATGATAGCGAGGTGTGATTAACAATGGGTGACATGTCAGGATTATCGAAATTCAAAGAGAATCTCTTAAATCTGAAGAACTCCTTTCTTGCTTCCTTCCTGAGGAGCGGCAGACTCACATCGGACAAGTCGAAGGCCTCCGTGATGTTCAACAACTTCTTCCTCCACATACAGGGGGTGAAGACGCATATTAACACCCTGAGGCCCACCTACACCTTCGGGCTCGGCCTGATCACCTTCTTCCTCTTCGTGATAGTCGTCCTCTCCGGCGTCCTCCTGATGATCTACTATCATCCCTCGGTGGAGGAGGCCTACAACAAGATCAAGGACATAATCTATGTCGTCTTCGGCGGCAGGCTGCTGAGGAATATCCACAAGTGGTCCGGCGAGGGGATGATAGTCTTCATGATACTTCATATGGCCAGGGTCTTCTATACCGGTTCTTACAAGAAAGGGAGGGAATTCAACTGGGTGATCGGCGTGGTGCTGATGATACTCGTCTTCGGACTCAACCTCTCCGGATACATGCTCCCCTGGGATCAGCTCGCATACTGGGCCCTGCTCATAGTGGCGAACATCATACAGTCACCGAAGGAGATAACCGACTCCCTCGGCATAACCCAGTACTTCGACATCGGCGGGTTCTTCAAGGAGCTCTTCCTGGGTGGCACCGTGGCCGGACAGGAATCACTCACAAGGGTGTATCTGCTCCACGTATGGCTGCTCCCGCTCTTCCTCTTCATCTTCCTCGCCGTCCACTTCTGGAGGATCAGGAAGGACGGAGGTCTCACAAAACCTGACGAGTTCGAGCGGGTGGAGGGCGACCTCAGCTACGTGTCCCCTCCTGAGAAGAAGGGCGGCCTCTTCCCCACTTACAAGACCTATGGGCTGATGGAGCTCGCCCACGGAAGGACGCCGGCCGTCGACAAGGACGTGGAGAACACCGTGCTCAGCTGGCCGAACCTCCTGCTGGCCGAGCTCGCCGTATTCATGCTCACCCTTGCAGGCGTGCTCGTGTATGCCTACTATGTGGACGCCCCGCTCAAGGAGCTCGCGAACCCCCTGATACCGGAGAACCCGGCAAAGGCCCCGTGGTACTTCCTCGGTCTCCAGGAGCTCCTCTCCTATTCTGCGTTCATGGGCGGCGTGGGCCTGCCCGGGCTTGCACTGCTCGGACTGGCACTCATACCGTACCTGGACAGGGAACAGGAGTATGTGGGCATCTGGTTCTCGAACAGACAGGGCAGGATCGTCGCCCTCCAGGCCTTTGTGGTGGGGACGATAGTGAACATTGGGATACTGGTCTTCGTCGTCAACCTCGGCTGGTTCAGGGACTGGTGGCCTAACGTTCCGCAGATGCTGATCACCCTGGTGAACCCGGGCAATATCTGGGTCGCCTTCATGATCGCCTGGTCCGCGATGGTGATGAAGAGGACGGGTTCGACGAGGATGGGCGCCATAGCGCTGTTCACCATGTTCCTTGTCAGCTACGTGATCTTCACAGCCATGGGCACCTATTTCAGGGGACCGAACTGGGAGTTCTTCTGGTCCAAGAGTCAATGGCCGATACACTAAGTTTATGAGGGAGGAAAATGCTTAGCAGATTCTATTTATCGTTGTTGTTGCTCTCTGGTTTGGTTTTCATCGCCTTTATAACTCTGGCAACCTATAGAGAACTGACGCCCGAGTGGAAGAAGTACCAGGCCGAGTACAGGGAGATGCTGATAAAGAACGCCAAGGACGAGGCTGCAAGGGAAAAGGCCAGGCGGATAAAGATCGAACAGCAGCAGATCTACCTCGCAGGCCTGAAGAGGGTCGACCGGTGCATGAACTGCCACATAGGGGTCGACAACCCCCTGATGGCCGATGCGAAGGTCCCTTTCAAACAGCACAGCGGGGACTACCTGAAGAACCATCCCCCCGACAAGTTCGGTTGCACCATCTGTCACAACGGCCAGGGCAGGGCCACCAACAAGAAGGAGGCCCACGGCAAGGGCCGCGACACGCACTGGGACTTCCCCATCTTACCCTTCAAGTACATACAGAACTCCTGTGCCCAGTGCCATGACTATGAAACACTCCGGCACAAGGGCGGGGAGATGGTCGTCAAGGGCGAGAGGCTCTTCAGGGAGAAGGGTTGTAAGGGCTGTCACAAGGTCAACGGTATCGGCGGTGACCTCGGCAAGGCCCTTGACGGTATAGGGTCCCAGCCGATCGCCTATTTCCCGATGAGACACGTCGTGGGCGAGCAAACAACGTACAACTGGCTGAAACAGCATTACCTCGATCCCAGGGCCATCGTCCCCGACAGCGAGATGAGGGTCTTCCTCACCGAGGAGGAGTCAGACCTCCTGACCACATACATACTCACCTTCAGGACCACTGAGGTGCCGAGGGAGTACAGGCGTATCCGCTACGTGCCGGAGCGGAGGGTCGACGGCGAGTCATTGTACAAGATGTACTGCATCGCCTGCCACAGCACGGGCAAGGTCAGCGTCTACGACGAGATCCTGAAAAGAACGATCCCTGCGATCATGAACCCGGCCTTCCTGAAGAACGCCGACGACGGCACGCTCCGGAAGATCATCAAGGAAGGCAGGAAGGGCACGCAGATGACGGCCTGGAAGTCGACCGCTGCAGGACTCACCGACGGCGAGATAAACAAGCTCATCCGCTACATCACCAGGGAGAGGCCGGACGAGGCGGCGGAGCCCTTCGGGTTCGCCGAATTCAAGACCGATCCGAAGCACGGCAAGGAGCTGTACGACGTCCGTTGCGCCCTCTGTCACGGTGAGAAAGGCAAGGGGGGCAAGGGGGCGCTGGGCATCAACCTCACGAACCCGGTGGTGCAGAAGGAGCTCGACCCGGAGTTCCTCGCCAGGACCGTGCGTGACGGCAGGTCAGGAACCCCGATGCCTCCCTTCGGTGAGGAGGGCCTGGGACTCAGCGACCAGGATATCGCGGACATCGTCTCCTATGTGAGGACACTGGCACAAAAGAAATAGGTTCTAATACATGGAGGATTGTAGATGGTACGTTTTACAGTGAAACTCAACGTCGTTTTGTTCTCGTCTCTGCTTATGATGTTCTTCCTCACCTCCGCCCCGGCAGCCCAGGAGACCGGTGAGGCCGGCGAGGGTGTCTCCGAGGCGGTTCTCAAGCTGGGCAAGAGGGTGTATGAAGTGCGTTGTCTCGTCTGCCATGGAGAAGAGGGAGATGGAAATAGCTTTGTCAAAGTCATAAGGAGGTCGGAGCTGAGCGGCCGGATCATCGAGACCTATCCGAGGGACTTCACGGTCGGTGTCTTCCGGTTCCGTTCCACCCCCACGGGTTGTCTGCCCACCACCGAGGACCTGATCAAGATAGTGGACAGGGGGGTCCCCCGCTCCTTCATGCCCCCCCATGAGAAGTCCCTCTCCCTGGAGGAGAGGAAGGCCGTCGTGG
Organism: Nitrospirota bacterium; assembly: GCA_015492515.1. GTDB lineage: Bacteria > Nitrospirota > Thermodesulfovibrionia > Thermodesulfovibrionales > JdFR-85 > S146-64. The sequence goes on along the minus strand of WGEZ01000113.1, from coordinate 12,525 downwards.
AGTACATCAAGACCTTCTCTGAGCGGTGGGAAGAGGAGGAGCCCTGTGACCCGATCGAGGTGAAGAAGCCCGACTGGGTCGGCAGCGAGATCTCCGTCCAGAAGGGGAAGAAGGTTTACAAGGACATGAAGTGCTGGGAGTGTCACGGTTACGAGGGCAAGGGCGACGGTCCGAAGGCTGACAAGCTGAAGGACGACTGGGGGAAGCAGATCTGGCCCTTCAACTTCGTGACCGGTGAGCTGAAGAGGGGGTCCTCGCCTGAAAACGTCTACATCACCTTCACCACCGGCCTTGACGGCACGGGGATGCCTTCCTACGAGGACTCTCTGAGCGAGGAGGACAGGTGGCACCTCGTCTCCTACACCCTCAAACTGATGGGGCTCGTGAAGTAGCGTTGCTGTGACTAAAGTTACTGAAAACTGCTCCCACGGTGATATAATATACTATAATTATGATTAGAAGGTCATCAAAAACCGTACACCACCCACCTACAGTCAAGCACCCCGGCCAGGGGTGCTGCCAGCGAGAGGAGACATGGAGTGAGGCTCATATAACCCCGGAGCAGAGTACTATAAACCCGGATTCAGCGATAGTCGCTGTTGGGAGGCAGCACGACGGGGTCTTCGGTCATTCTCGGCAGGGCCTTCGGCCCGCCTCCGAGGTGAATTTTGCTGTTCACCCCTCGGGTGAATCTTACGCAAAATTCAAAACCCCTCAGACCCGATCGTGCTGCCCCTACAATCTTCGTTTAACTCTCTTATCGCTGGATTTGGGATAAAATAAACCCCATCAGCATTTACGCAGCACTAAATAAAAGGAGGGGAAGTTATGGCTTCAACCGGTGACAGGACAAAACGTATTTTTGTAAGTGATCTCCACATGGGAGATGAAGAGAGCCTCCATCCGCCCGGAGGGTTGCATCCTTATGGCTGGCTTTATGCCGATCGGGCGAAGATGTTTGCCGATTTCCTGGAACTCAAGCTCAAAGACCCGGGGGTAAAAGAGATTATCATCCTCGGAGACCTGTTCGACGAGTGGGTTTGTCCCACCGTACTCGATCCGGTGCCGCCCCCCTCTTCTTCACTCAATCAGTTTCAGAGAATCGCCCGGTCGTCCCAGAACGCCGCAGCGATCGCAAACCTCAGGGCTATCGCTGACAGTGATGAGATAGACCTGATCTACGTTCCCGGCAACCACGATATGTTGATAACCAAAGAGATCATCACTGAAATAATCCCCGGCATCGTCTATATGGGAACTGCGCCGGGAGAGGGGGTCTTTACTGCTGACGGTATTGCAGCGGAACATGGGAGTATGTACTGCCTCTTTAACGCTCCTGATTCGTACAACAGCCCGGGTCATGTTCTGCCGCTTGGCTATTTCATCGCCCGGGTGGTTGCAGAGAAAGTGGCAAAGACAGGCTCTTCGATCAACTACCTCGAAGTCCTGGCAGGGACTATCTTAAGGCTTTTAGGGGCCACTGATTTTGCACAGGCGGTTTTCGCTTCCATCGTGGAAGCATCGGGTCTGTCCGGGACGTCGCAGATTAAAATGGGCGGCATTGACGGCTATTCGGAACCCGTACAGGTGCTCCAGGTCGAGAAATGGTTTGCCGATCTGTACGATCAATGGGACAGCAATATGCCGAACAACGTTATAAAGGAGGAAGCGGTGTTGGACGACACCGGCCGCCTTTTCCTGGCTGCCATCTCTCAATATTTCATGACAAAAGGAAAGGCTGATATCGTCATTTTCGGACATACCCACATCTATGAGATACATGGCCTTGTTTTTGCCATGGAGGAAGAACCCGGGGAAAAGAAACTTGAAGAGTCCGAAATTCCGTACGACTATATATACGCTAATTCCGGTACATGGATTAACCAGAAAAAGCTCTGCACCTTCGTGGAAACGCAGATCGACGAGAGTGCCGGCAAACATTATGTACGGCTGATGCAGTATACCAGGGACGGATCAATTACCCTCCTTGGTGAACGGTACAAAAACTTGTAGTTTTTTTGAGTTCGCTTGCGTCACATCCCGAGGTCAGGTCTCAACATTTGACATCCCCCTTCTTTCCACTTCGTAAGTGGAAGTAAGGGGGGCATCCTTGTGAGGGGTTCAGGGGTTGGTCCGGATCTTTTCCGTGTAGCCGGCCACGAGGTCTCCCACCTCTCCGGTGGTGTAGCCCATCCTGCCCGCTGCGAGGCTCTTGACATGCCTCGCCGTGACCTCCATCACGGCCCTCTCGATGGTGCGTGCCGCCTCTTCCTCCCCCAGGTGCTCAAGCATCATTGCTCCCGCACAGATGGCGGCGAGGGGGTTTATCATCCCCTTGCCCGTGTATTTCGGAGCCGAGCCGCCGATCGGCTCGAACATGCTCACCCCTTCGGGGTTGATGTTGCCTCCCGCGGCTATACCCATCCCGCCCTGGATCATGGCGCCGAGGTCGGTTATGATGTCTCCGAACATGTTGTCCGTCACTATGACGTCGAACCACTCGGGGTTCTTCACGAACCACATGGTTATGGCGTCCACGTGAGCGTAGTCGGTCTCTATCTCGGGGTAATCCTCCGATATCTCGTTGAAGGCCCTCTGCCAGAGGTCCCAGGCGAAGGTGAGGACGTTCGTCTTGCCGCAGAGGGTGAGCTTCCTCTCCTTGTTCCGTTTCCTGCAGTACTGGAAGGCGAAGCGTATGCATCTCTCCACGCCGTGCCTCGTATTGATCGACTCCTGGATGGCGACCTCCCCCGGCGTGCCCTTCCTGAGGAAGGCCCCGCCGCCGACGTAGAGGCCCTCTGTGTTCTCCCTCACCACCACGAAGTCTATGTCCTCCGGCCCTTTGTCCTTGAGGGGGCAGTCCACCCCGGGGTAGAGCTTCACCGGCCTGAGGTTTATGTACTGGTCGAGCTCGAACCGGAGCCTCAGGAGGATGCCCCGTTCGAGGATGCCGGGCTTGACGTCGGGATGCCCTATGGCGCCAAGGAGGATGGCGTCGTGCCTGCCGAGCTCCTCGATCGCACCCTCGGGCAGGGTCTCCCCTGTCCTGAGATACCTCTCACCGCCGAAATCGTAGCTGTGAAACTCGATCCTGAAACCGAACCTGGCAGAGGCCGCCTCGAGGACCTTCATCGCCTCCCTCGAAACCTCGGGGCCCGTCCCGTCACCGGGTATGACGGCGATGCTGTAGGATTTGGACATCGATAAGACCTGCCTTTCCCGTCGGAATCATGTATAATATCATATTTTAATCCAAACTTTGAAGGAGGGATCGATCGATGGGGTTCGGAAGCGCTGAGGAGTGCTGGAGGGTGATCCTGAAGGAGGTGCGGGCGGACCTGCTGAGAGAGACCGAGGTCTTTGCCAGGGAGAACACCGAGCCGGCCAGGGTGGTCTTCGGCACCTCCGGGTGGCGCGGCGAGATAGGGACGGACTTTACGTTTCATAACATAAGGGTGGTCACACAGGCGATCATCGACACCCTCAAGGAGAGGGACCCCGGTGTGAGGGAGGCGCTCGGGATCAGGGATTTCGACGACGTCAGAGCGAGGGGGGTGATCGTGGGGCATGACAACCGCTTCCTCGGGCCTGAGTTCGCCGGGGAGGTGATGGCGATGCTCGGTGCTTCGGGGATAAGGGTCTTCTATGCGGGTGAGACCACCACGCCGGAGATATCCGCCTCCATAGAGATGCTCGGCGCTGCATGTTCGATAAACGTCACGCCCTCGCACAACCCGGCAAACTACTCGGGGCTCAAGTTCAACCCCTCCGACGGAGGACCGGCGGGGCCGGAGATTACGGACGTTATCCAGCGGAAGGCGAACATGCTGATGGAGGAAGGCGGGATGCAGAAGCCGACCTCCGGGGGTGGGTATGAGCGGATCGACACCACGGAGCTCTACATCCGGTATGTCACGGAGAGGGGAACCCTGGACCTCGGAAGGATCAGGGAGTTCGTCAAGAACGGGGACGCCCTGGTCGTGGTCGATCATGTACACGGTGCAACGAGGGGAAGGCCCGGGAGGCTGCTGGACTTCACGGGGGAGAGACTCGTGCTGCTGAGGACGGAGGATGACTTCCTCTTCGGCGGTGTCGCGCCGGAGCCCTCGGCGGAGAACATGGCAGGGGTGGAGCAGGCGCTGAGGGCGGGCAGGGAGAGGTTCAGGATCGGGGTGATCATGGACCCCGACGGAGACAGGATCAGGTTCGCAGACCATACGATGCAGATACCGATGAACTACTTCGGTGCGATGGCCCTCCATTTTCTCCACGTACACAAGGGGATAAAGGGGGTTGCGGTGAAGTCCGTGGGGACGAGCAACTTCGTCAACGCCATCGCGGAGAGGCACGGGATCCCCGTGAGGGAGACGAAGGTGGGGTTCAAGAACTTCCGTCCCTACATGCTGCCCGGTGCGCCGGAGAGGGCGATCGTCGCCTTTGAGGAATCGGACGGCATCTCCGGGTACAACCACACCCTCGAAAAAGACGCCCTCTTCGGGCTCCTGCTGGCGATCGAGATGGTGGCGACCACGGGGAAGAACCTCGGCGATTACCTCAGGGAGCTGATGGAGAGCTACGGCCGCTACTACCCGGACCGCTCCGGTCTGGAGGTCGACCGCTCCCTCGTCGGCGAGCCGCTGAAGAGGAGGCTCTCGGTGATAAGGGAGCGTTATCCCGTGGGCAGCACCATCGAGGTCAACGACAGGTCTCTGAAGGTGGTGGACGTGATAACCGTCGACGGAACAAAGCTCGTCCTCGAGGACGGCTCCTGGCTGATGATCCGGCCCTCGGGGACGGAGCCGAAGGTGAGGTTCTACATCGAGGCGCGGACGCCTGAAGAGAAGGAGGGGATATTCAGGACCGCCGAGAGGTTGACGGCGGAGGCAGTCAGGGGCGGCGGTTAGTTCCTTGAGGGAGCCAACACCAGTTGTTGTATTCATTCGCTATGCCTACCGACCCTCAAACCCGTCAAGGGATATCCTCATTCTTTAAGCAACGTAAGATTGAAAGTCGACGAGAAAAAGAAGGCCGGTACAAACGAGAGGGTTGGAAGGAACTTTTTTCTGATTCTCATAATCCCGGACACACGCCCGCTCATTCCCGTTTGAATATCAGCACGCTGAGGGGCGGCAGGGTGAGCTCCAGCGAGAAGGGCCTGCCGTGGATCGGGTTCGGGACGGCCTCCACGCCTCCGAGGTTGCCCATGTTCGAGCCGCCGTATATCTCGGAGTCGCTGTTGAGGACCTCCCTGTAGAATCCCGGCTCGGGAACGCCGATCCTGTACCTCTGCCGGGGGACAGGGGTGAAGTTGCAGACGAAGACGAGGAAGTTCTCCCTCTTCTTCGCCCTCCTGATGAAGGAGACTATGCTCTGCTCGGCGTCGGAGAAGTCGATCCACTCGAACCCGCTGTGATGATAGTCGACCTCGTAGAGGGCCGGTTCGGTCCTGTAGAAGAAGTTGAGGTCCCTCACGTATTTCTTCATCCCGGCGTGGAAACCCTCCTCGAGGAGCTCCCACTGGAGCGAAGAGTTGCAGTCCCACTCCCACCGCTGTCCGAACTCTCCGCCCATGAAGAGGAGCTTCTTCCCGGGATGGCCGAACATGAACCCGTAGAGGGCGCGGAGGTTGGCGAACTTCCGCCACTCGTCCCCGGGCATCTTCTCCAGGAGCGACCTCTTCCCGTGGACGACCTCGTCATGGGAGAGGGAGAGGATGAAGTTCTCCGTGAACGCGTACAGGAGGCTGAAGGTGAGGTTGTTGTGGTGGTATTTCCTGAAGACCGGATCCTTGGTGAAGTACTCCAGGGTGTCGTGCATCCATCCCATGTTCCACTTCATCGTGAAACCGAGTCCGCCGAGGTACGTGGGCCTCGAGACCCCGGGCCATGCGGTGGACTCCTCGGCGATGGTCATGACGCCGGGGAAGAAGAGGTGGGTGACCTCGTTGAACCTCTTCAGGAAGTCGATCGCCTCGAGGTTCTCGTTTCCACCGTAGATGTTCGGAACCCACTCACCGTCCTTTCTCGAGTAGTCGAGGTAGAGCATGGAGGCCACGGCGTCGACCCTCAGGCCGTCGATGTGGTACCTGTCGAGCCAGAAGAAGGCGGAGGATATGAGGAAGTTCCTCACCTCGTTCCTGCCGTAGTTGAATATCAGCGTGCCCCAGTCCATGTGCTCGCCCTTCCTCGGGTCCTCGTGTTCATAGAGGCAGGTGCCGTCGAAGAGCCTGAGGGCGTGGTCGTCCTTCGGGAAATGGCCGGGCACCCAGTCGAGGATCACGCCGATGCCGGACTGGTGGCACCTGTCGACGAAGTTCATGAACTCCTCGGGCCTGCCGAACCTGCTCGTCGGAGCGAAGTAACCCGTGCTCTGGTAACCCCAGGAGGCGTCCAGGGGGTGCTCGGTGACGGGGAGGAGCTCGATGTGCGTGTAGCCCATCTCCTTGACGTAGGGTATCAGCCTCTCGGCGAGCTCCTGGTATGTGAGGAACCCTCCCTCGGGCCTCCTCATCCAGGAGCCGAGGTGCACCTCGTATACGTTGACCGGCTTCTGGAGATAGTCGGTCTTGGCCCTCGCATCGAGCCATTCCCGGTCGTTCCACTCGTACCGGTCGATGTCGTATACGATGGTGGCAGTCTTCGGCCGCTCCTCGAAGAAGAAGCCGTAGGGATCGCTCTTTATCCTCACCATGCCGTTCACCCGTGACTTGATGCGGTACTTGTAGAGCTCGCCCTCGCCGATCTCCGGTATGAAGACGGTCCAGACCCCTGAGGGACCGAGGGAGCTCATCCTGTGGGCCGAGGGGTCCCAGTTGTTGAAGGAGCCGATGACGCTCACCTCCTCGGCGTTCGGCGCCCAGAGGGCGAAGTGCACCCCCTTCCGGCCTTCGATCTCGGTTATGTGGGAGCCGAGCTTCTCGTAGATCCTGAGGTGGGTTCCTTCTCCGAAGAGGTAGAGGTCGAAGTCCGTCAGCAGCCGCCTCACTGCCTCCCGGCAGCCTGTATCCTTCTCCGCGTCCATTCTATCAGGCCTCCCGTCTCGATGAGCTCCTGCATGAAGGGCGGGATCGGTTCCGCCCGGTACTCCTCCCCCCTCGTGAGGTTCCTGATCACCCCTGAGTCGGCATCGATCTCTATGATGTCACCTTCCCGGATCCCGTCGGCCCCTTCGGCTGATTCGAAGATGGGCAGCCCTATGTTGAAGGCGTTCCGGTAGAAGATCCTCGCAAAGCTCCTGGCCACGACCGCCTGGATACCCGCGGCCTTTATGGCGATGGGTGCGTGCTCACGGGACGAGCCGCAGCCGAAGTTCTTATCAGCCACTATGATGTCTCCGGGCCTCACCTTCTTCGGGAATTCCGGGTCCGCATCCTCCATGACGTGTCTTGCAAGCTCCTGCGGGTCCGATGTGTTGAGATACCGCGCCGGTATTATGGAATCGGTGTCGATATCAGCACCGAACCTCCATGCCCTGCCCTTGATCACCATTTAAGATATACCCCCTTGATCCGAACAGATGGATACGCCGAAGGATCGCTCGGCGTTCAGGACGCCCTTCCGGGCTGGATACTATTTTACCCCAAACCCGTCGCTGCTTACACCCCGGGGGGGTCAGAGCTCGTCCTTCAGGTCGCCGATCACCCTGCTGAAGACCTCATCGTAACGCTTCTGGTGCTCGGTGAGGAACTCCTCAAGCCTTGCCTGGACCGCCTCGTCCACGGAGAGGACCGGCTGGAGGACGGTCCTGCCGTCGGGCGTCCTGACCTGCTTGAGCCTTAGCTGGGGGTTCCTCTCCACGGCCTCCCGCAGCTGCCTGACGGCCTCCTCCTTCCCCTCCCTGTACTCCTTCAAGAGCCGTTCGACGGCGTTCAGGCCGTTCTCTATCACCGGCGTCCTCTGCCTCTCCTTGAGGGCCTCTATGGCCAGGATCCCGTCCCTCCTGAGTTCGAACTCCTCGGGGGAGCTGCTCAACCTGAGGGAGTCGAGCAGGTTCAGCTGGACCTCCCTCAGGAGGCCCTGGCTCGCCCCCTTCAGCCTGGCCCAGAGTTGATCCCTGGTGAGCTCACCCCTGTAGAAATCCGCCAGCAGGGCCCTCACGCGCTCGCGTTCCTCAAGGGCCTGCTTCTCCTCAGGGGTGACCTCGATCCCCCGGACCCTCTCCATCGCCTTCTCAAAGGCGGTCTTCACTCTTCCCATCGGCACACCCCCCTCAGTCCTGTCGTCATAAATCCCGTTGCCTCCCCGGCCCCCCGAGGGGTTTCTCCGGACCCGCCGTGCCGCCCCCGTCGAAGCGGCTCTCCAGCTCATCGATCACCTCCTCGGGGGTCACCCCCTCCTGGACCATGAGCACGAGGGTATGGTAGAAGAGGTCGGCCAGCTCATGGACGAGGCGGTCCTTCCCGTCCCCTCCGGAGGCGAGTATCACCTCCAGGGCCTCCTCGCCGAACTTCCTCAGTATCCCCTCCCTGCCGCTGTCGAAGAGGCGGCAGGTGTAGGAGCCCCGTCGGGGGTTCCTCTTCCGCTCCAGGATCAGCTCGTACAGCCTCTCAGCCGTCCCGCTTGCCATACACCTCCTCTTCGGAGAAGACCTTCTCCGAGACCTCCTCACCGTCGATGTCCCTGTAGAAGCAGCTCCTGTGGCCGGTGTGGCATGCACCCGGGCCGTGCTGGATCACCTTTATCAGGAGTGTGTCTGCATCGCAGTCCAGCAGTATCTGCCTCACCTCCTGCACGTGGCCCGATGTCTCGCCCTTCTTCCAGTACTTCCGTCTCGAACGGGACCAGAAGTGGGTGAACCCCGTCTCGACGGTCCTTCTGAGGGCCGTCTCGTTCATGTATGCCATCATCAGGACCTCCCCGGTCTCCACATCCTGTATGATGGCCGGTATGAGCCCGTTGTCGTCGTATTTCAACTCCGGTAGCGTCATTTCCGCCGGCCCTCAGAGCTTGTAACCGATCTTCCGCAGGAACTCCTTCCTCTTCCTCCTGTCCTCATCGCTCTCCACGCCCTTCGGAGAGAAGCCGTCTACGACACCGAGGACCCCTGCCCCCTGCCCTGTGACGGCGACCACGACCTCGACGGGGTTGGCCGTTGCACAGAATATCCTGCAGACCTCTGGACAGTCCTTGACCCTGTTCAGGATATTGATCGGATAGGCCTCCCTGAGGAGGATGCAGAAGACGTGGCCTGCCCCGACGGCCTGGAGGTTCTTCACACACACCTCGGTCAGTGCGGGATCGTTTCCTTCAGCACGTATGAGGCACGGCCCCGAGGCCTCAGTGAAGGCGAGACCGAACCTCGCCTGCGGCACGGAGGTGACGATGATCTCATAGAGGTCCTCCGCCGTCTTTATGAAGTGAGTCTGTCCGAGCACGACGTTGCAGCCCTCGGGGATCTCGATCCCCACCGTCTTGATCTCCATATCCACCTCCTCACTGCGGGAAGGGCGGAGCCCTCCCGGATTTTGTTATGATATAATGATTCAAATCCGAGAAGCAAGCCTCCGGAATCCGGAGTCCTTGAAGATAGATGCTAAAGAGAACGGTTCTCCTGCTCTTACTCTATGCCTCCCTCCAGGGTCATGCGTTTGCACTGGAGCTGAAAGGCCCCTATCTCAGGTTCAAGGGGGACGAGGTCTATGTCTCCTTCGGGTTCAGCCTCGACAGCGAGAGGATCGAGGAGATAAGGAAGGGTGTCCCCAAGGAGCTCATATTCTATATCGATCTCTTCCGGTCCTGGGAGATATGGCCCGATGAGTTCATAACGGGCAGGAAGGTGGTGAGGAAGCTCAGGTCCGATCCCATGAAGAAGGAGCATATAGCCAGCTCCTTCGACGGCGAGAGGATCCTGGAGAAGAGGTTCGGCAGCTTCGATTCCATGCTGAGCTGGGCCCTGGGCTTCGGTTTCAGGGACCTCTATCTCACCAGCCTCCGCGGCCTGGCCCGGGGGAAGTACTTCGTCAGGGTGACGGTGGAGTCGAGGATGAGGAACATCCCCTCCCTCTTCAGCGAGATATTCTTCTTCCTTCCCGACAGGGAGTTCAAGGTCTCCAGGGACTCGGAGCCCTTCACCTGGGAGGAAACCAACCGGAGATGACGGAGAATCTCGGCATAAAGATACTGATCCTCCTCGTCTTCAACCTGACGATCATCGCCCTGCTGGTCCTCGTCTTCTATGTCACCAAGAGCCTGGTCAAGCTCTATCTCGAGAAACGGCACAGGGTGCTCGGCTACAGGTTCAAGACGAAGATCGTGACCATCTTCCTCACCCTCACGCTGATACCCTCGATCCTGCTCTTCGCCGTGGCCAGCGGGCTCATCTCGGCCTACGTCGACAGGTGGCTCAACCCACGCATAAAGGTGCCCCTTGAGAGCTCGCTCCAGATAGCGAGGCTCTTCTATGACAGGGAGAAGGAACACACCCTCACGGAGGCCAGGGAGGTCCTCTCCGGAAAGAGGCCCTCCGAGGGGTTCACGGTGAGGCGGCTGGAGACGTTGCCCGATGACCCCACCGAGACCGTCAAGAGGGCCTTCAGCGGTGAGGAGGGGACAGAGGTGCTCTCCACGCCCCAGGGCGACATCATCAGGGCCGTGGTCCCCGCGGGCAGGGGCGTGCTCGTCGTCGAGCAGGTCCTTCCTCCCGACGTTGTCAGCCAGGCCGAGAAGGTGAGGTCCGCCTACGAGGAGTACGCCGCCCTCGAGAGGTGGCGCACGCCGATAAAGCTGAACTACCTGCTGGCCTTCGGTTTCTTCACTGTGCTGATAGTCTTTACCACCATCTGGGTCTCCCTGAAGATATCGAAGGGGATCACCGAGCCCATCCAGCAGCTCGCACAGGCGACGAAGGCCGTTGCAAATGGTGACCTCGACATCTCGGTCGATCTGAAGCGGGACGACGAGATCGGTCTCCTGGTGAGCTCCTTCAACAGGATGGTGGGGGAGTTGAGGGAGAACAAGAACTTCCTCCAGCAGGCATACCTCGAGTCCGACAGGAGGAGGGTCTTCATGGAGAGCATAATCGAGAACATAGATTCCGGCGTCATCTCCCTCGATGCCAACGGAAAGGTGCTCACCATCAACACGGCGGCGAGGAGGATACTCGACATCGGGTCGCTGGACGTGGTGGGGAAGGACTACTCCGTGCTGCTCGAGCACATAGAGTCGGAAGAGCTGAAGGAGTATATAATGAGCCTCAAGCTTAGGGAGCTCACAAGCACGAGCAGGCAGCTCAAGGTGAACATCTCCCGGAGGCCCCTGACGCTCAGGATATTCATTACCCAGTTCCGTGACGCCTCCGGCAGGCCGATCGGTCTCCTCGCCGTCTTCGAGGACATCACGGAGATCCAGAGGGCCCAGCAGGCCATCGCATGGCAGGAGGTGGCCAGGAGGATGGCCCACGAGATAAAGAACCCCCTCACGCCGATCAAGCTCTCCACCGAGAGGTTCCTCAGGAAGTGGAGGCAGGGGGACGAGGACATCGGCAGGATAATCGAACAGTCCGCTCAGACGATCATAAGGGAGGTGGAGAGCCTCCAGAGGATGGTTAACGAGTTCTCGAGGCTCGGCAGGATGCCCCGGCTGAGCAGGGAACCCGTCGAGCTGAAGGGGCTCCTGGAGGAGACCCTGTCCCTGTACAGCGGGTACAGGCGGAGGATGACCCTCCGGTTCGAGGACGACGTTCCTCCGGTGGAGATAGACAGGGAGCAGTTCAAGCGGGCGGTGATAAACCTCGTCGACAACGCGGTGAAGGCCACCTCGGACGGCGGGGAGATAAGCCTCGCGGTGGCTGTCGAGGGGGACGAGAGGGTCAGGATAGAGATCGCCGACTCGGGTGTCGGCATCCCTGAGGCCGACAAGGAGAGGCTCTTCACGCCCTACTTCTCCACCAGGAAGGAGGGCACCGGGCTGGGTCTTGCGATAGTGCACAGAATAATCGGGGAGCATGGTGGTACAATAAGGGTGAGAGACAACAAACCGAAGGGTACGGTCTTCACCGTCGAGATCCCCTTCAGGCAGCAGGGCGGCTGATATGGCTTATTCCGTACTGATAGTAGACGACGAAGCAGGGATAAGGGAGAGCCTCCAGCAGATATTCGAAGACGAAGGCTACGAGGTCCTCGCCTCGGAGACCGGAGAGGAGGGTCTCGCCCTGATAGATTCCATGCCCGTCGACCTCGTGCTGCTCGATGTCTGGCTTCCCGACCGCGACGGCATAGATGTCCTTGAGGAGATCAAGTCGAAGAGGGAGTACCTGCCGGTGGTGATGATCTCCGGCCACGGGACCGTGGAGATAGCCGTGAAGGCCACGAAGATGGGGGCCTACGACTTCCTGGAGAAGCCCCTCTCCCTCGATCGGGTGCTGATCACCGCACGGAGGGCCCTCGAGAGGGGGGCCATCGAGCGGGAATATCGGGCCCTGAAGGAGGACTTCAGCAGGAGGTGGCAGCTCGTCGGGGAGTCACCGGCCGTAAAGAGCCTCCGCCAGCAGATCGAGATGGTCGCATCGAGCTCGAGCAGGGTGCTGATC
>WGEZ01000112.1 GCA_015492515.1 Nitrospirota bacterium | reverse complement strand
CTCGGAGATGTGTATAAGAGACAGGTCATCCGGTCCGAAGGGGCCCCAGCGGCTCACTGCCGGGAGGCCCTCGGCGGCGTAGACCCCGTACCTCTCCTCGATGGGGAGGCTCCTGCCCGAGGGGTCCTTGATGTCGAAGACGAAGAGGGCCACATCCTCATCCACGTAGGGGGTGACCTCTGTGTTGTAGGGGTTCTCCGGACCTACCACCTCTGCACAGACCGTGTGCTCCGGGTGGGTGTCGAAGAAGCCCGTGGGCATCAGATCGGCGAGCCTGTCCGTGGTGAAGGGACAGAGGAAGCCTCCCCTGGTGAACGCATAGAGGCCGTTGCCGATCCTCCTGATCCGGACGTTGTAGCCGTCCATCTTCTCCTCCACGTAGAAGCCCTCCCTGAAGTACCGCCTGATCCCCTCCTCGAGGTGCAGCACCCTCTTTATCCTCTGGTAGCCGTGGATGAGCCCCCCCTCCCAGAAGACCGTGCCCCTCGGAAGGTGGTGGAGGTCCTTCTTGAGGCGGTAGAAGACCCTGCCCTCGTGACGGAAGGACTGGAGGGTCTCCCTGTTTATCCGCTCCTCAGGTAGATGATCCTTCAGAAACCCTGGAAACTCCCCTGGCACCTCCGCCTCCTTTCAGGAAGGCCTTCACGAACTCCACCTCCTCCTCCCTGGTCCTGATCCTCCCCCTCAGCCGCTCTTCCAGAAGGGCGTTGAGTATCTCCGAGTAGACGGGGCCGGGCTCGACGCCGAAGGACCTGAGGTCCCTCCCCTTCAGGATCGGCCTCACCTTCCTCAGCCTGAGGAGGTAGACCGATATCGCCTTCCGCACCTCCCGCTCCCTCGACAGGGCCATCGTGTACAGGAGCGTCTCGAGGGAGAGGGGCTTCAGCGTCTGGTAGATCCTCACCGGGTCCTCGGTCCTGAGGCTGCTTATGATCCTCCGGGCCTTCTCCATCCCCTCGAGGATCCTGGTCATCACGTGGGCAGGGGTGGAGAGCCTCTCCAGGGCGGTCCTCCGCTTTGCCGGATCAAGGCCGCTGAGCAGCCCCATTATGTAGACCATTGAGCGGTCGACCGTCTCGTCGAGGAACAGGAGGTCGAACCAGGCGAGGCTCTCCTGCACCGCCTCCAGGGTCTCCTCCAGCTCCTCCGTGAACCTCAGATCCGGATGTATGACCCGGAGGAGCCCGTACCTGGCGAGGCTCTTCAGCGCCCTGACAGGGGCGGTCTCCCTGAAGGTGAGGACGAGCTCGTCGTAGACCCTCGTGCCGGCGAGGCGTTCAAAGAGGTTGAGCCTGAGGGCGGACTTCATCAGGTTCTCCGTATGCCTGCTGATCCTGAAGCCGAACCTCTCGGCGAACCTCACGGCCCTGAAGGCCCGCGTCGGGTCCTCCACGAAGCTGAGGTCGTGCAGCACCCTGATGGTCTTCTCCTTGAGGTCCCTCTGGGCACCGAAGTAGTCCAGGAGCTGTCCGAACTCCTTCGAGTTCAGCTTGACGGCGAGGGTGTTTATGGTGAAGTCCCTCCTGTAGAGGTCCTTCTTTATGGACGAGGTCTCCACCTTCGGCAGCGCCGCCGGCCTCTCGTAGTACTCCGTCCTCGCCGTCGCAATGTCCACGGTGAAGTCGGGCACCGGCATCCTCGGTTCGGACCTCTCGGTGAACCTCAGCTTGGCCGTGTTGAACCTCCTGTGGGTGAGCACCTTGACGCCCTCGAAGGCCCGGGCGAGGTGCCCGGCGAACTCGATCCCGTCACCCTCGACGACGATATCGATGTCGAGGTTCCTCTCCCCCCTCAGCAGGTCCCTCACCGAGCCGCCGACCAGATAGGCGCTGTAGCCGAGGGAGTCCGCCACCTCTCCGGCCAGCCTCAGCAGCTCCACCACCTCCGGAGGGAAACGCTCCTTCAGCAGCCTCGAGACGTTCCTGCCGATGGAGGACTTCTCCGTCGTCTCGCTCTTCTCGATCCCGCTTCTCCTCAGGGTCTCCTCGTAGAGGGAGCGGAGGAGGTCGGTCCTGGTGATCGCACCCACCACCCTGCCGTCCTCGAGGACGGGCATGAACCTCTGGTTCTTCTCCACCATCAGCGCCTCCACCTCGGCCAGCGGCGCATCGGGCCCGGTCACCTCCGCGTCCGTGGTGGCGAACTCGGCGGCCCTGCTTCCGCCGAAGCCGTGGAAGAGGGCCTTCTCCACTATCTCCCTGGAGAGGAGCCCGGCGTACTTCCCGGCCTTCAGGACGGGGAGGACGTTCACACCGTATCTGGTCATCACCGACTCGGCCTCTTTCAGCGGTGTCTTCCACTGGATGGTGATCACCGGAGAGGTCATTATATCCCTGGCCTGCCTCTGGGGCCTGACGGTCTCCTCTATCCTGGCCGCCAGCCTCTCCTCGAGCACCTCGAGGGGTTCGTCCTTCACCGATGCGGAGGCGGCCACGGGGTGGCCGCCTCCGCCGAAGGCCTCGAGCACCTCTGCCACGTCGATCTCCGGTGCACGGCTCCTGCCGACGATCACCACCTTCCCCTCCATGGCGAGGAGCATGAAGAGGGCGTCCACGTTCTCCATATCCATGATCCGGTGCGCCAGGTGGGCCACATCGCCGAAGTACTCCTGCCTCGTCGCCTTCACCACCCTTATCCTCATCCCGTAGACGAGGAGCTCCCTGGAGGAGTTGATCAGCTCGTTCAGCAGCCCCAGCTCCTCCTTGTTCAGCTCCGCCTTTACGTACTCGGAGACGATCTTGAGGTTAGCCCCCCTCTTCAGCAGATAGGCGACGGCGAGGAGGTCCCGCTCCCTGGTGGATACAAACCTCAACGAACCCGTCTCTTCATAGATCCCCAGGCAGAGGACCGTCGCCTCCATCGGGGTGAGGCGTATCCTCTTCTCCTTTATGATCTCGGTGAAGATCGTCGCCGTGGCCCCAACGTTCTCTATCACCTCCACCTCACCCCTCAGGTCGTCGCCGGAGAAGGAGTGATGGTCGTAGATGTGGAGCCGCACCCTACCTGACCTCGCCATCTCACCGAAGGGTCCGATCCTGGAGGGGTTCTTCGTGTCCACGAGGATGAGGCGGGTGACGGTGTCGGGGTCGATCTCCCTGAACCTCCTCGTCTCCAGGGGGTTGAAGACCTGGAGGAACTCCCTCACCTTCCTCTCCTGCGAACCCGGAAAGACGGCCGACGCCTCAGGGTACAGCTTCTTTGCACCGAGCATGGAGGAGAGGCAGTCGAAGTCTGCATTCACATGGCAGACGATCACGTCCATCCGTTAGGATAACCTATCGGTAGGTCTTTTTTCTAAGCCTCCCGCTGATCTCTATCCTGTCCCTCCCCTTGGCCTTGGCCTCATAGAGCGCGTTGTCGGCGAGGGCTATGATATCCTTGGCGGTGTTTATCTTGTGCACGGGCCAGCAGCTTATACCCATGCTGGTGGTGATCCTCTCCTTCTCGATCCCCTTGAACCGGTGGCTCTTCACATGCTTCATCAGCCTCTCGGCCTCTTTCTTCGCACCGTCGAGGGATGTCTGTGGAAGGAGTATGATGAACTCCTCACCGCCGTACCGGGCGAAGACGTCGCTCTTCCGGGTGTGCCTCCTTATCAGCTGGGCGAACTCCCTGAGCGTCATGTCCCCCTTCGTATGGCCGTAGGTGTCGTTTATCCTCTTGAAGTGGTCTATATCCAGCATTATGCACGAGACGGGGTATCCGTAACGCTCGGCCCTGCTGAACTCCTCCTCCAGCCTGTGGTAGAAGAAGCGGATGTTGTACACACCGGTGAGGTAGTCGGTGATGGCGAGCTTCTCGAGCCTCGCCTTCTCGCTCTTGAGCCTCTCGAAGAGGAAGGCGTTGTAGAGGGCGTTGGCCGAGGCGTTTGCGATGGCCTTGCAGAGCTTGATCTCCCTGTCGGTGAAGCCCGGCTTCGTCTTCGACGTCCTGAGCGAGAGGGTCCCGATCACCTCATCCCTGTAGATGACCGGTATAACCACTATGGACTGTATGCCGAGGGAGGCTATGGTGGACCTGACGGGCCTCATAAGGGGATCGTGCATCGCGTCCCTGATCACCACCGCGCTCTTGGAGGTCATGGCCTTCTTGATCTCCGGGTACTTGTTGAGGTCGAGCTTGATGTCCGGTATGTTCGGGTCCTCGAAGGAGGAGACCACATGGGCGTACCTCTTCTCGCCGAAACCGAGGCTGATCATGGAGCAGCGGGAGACGTCTATCATCTCGCTCAGCTTCTTCACGATGAAGTAGAGCACCTCCTTGGGGTCGAGGGTGGAAGAGATGAGGTAGGTGAGCTCTATGATCGCCTCCAGGTCCCTCTTCTCACTGTAGAGCTTCTCGAACCAGCTCCGCCTGTTGAGGGCCGTCTTTATCTTCACCTCGAGGTCATCCTCGTGGAAGGGGCTCAGGAGGTAGTAGTCGATGTTGTGTTTGACCACGCTCCTCAGCCCCTTCGGTATGTCACCGGATATCAGGGCGATCGTGGGCAGATCGGAGGCCTTCTTCCTGATCTCCTCCGTTCCGTTCGGTGAATCGATGATCATAACGTCGTGGCTGCTCCGCTCGAGCTCCTGGATCAGCTCTTCCGGGGTGTTTGCAAAGGTGGGCCTCATCCCCCTCCGCTTGCGGAAGTACCTCTTCAGAAACCTCAGCCCCTCGTCGCCTTCCGCATACACCAGAATGTTGACAACCCTCTTGCCCGACATCTTAAATCAATTATACCAGAAAAATACTATTTTTTCTTTATCTTCTTAATGAAT
>WGEZ01000111.1 GCA_015492515.1 Nitrospirota bacterium | reverse complement strand
GCATACGGTCCGTGTCGAGAGCTGAAGGGTATGCTGCAGGGCTTGCGGTCATCCTCTGTCTACTCTTCCCTGCCGCAGCCCATGCCCAGGACAGGCCCTACCCTGAAGGCGCCATACCGGGAAACGTATACGCCGAGTCGGATGAGAGCTACACGGTCCTCCTTGTGGAGAAGTCCTCGGAAACGCTCTTCGTCGTCGACGTCCGCGACAATATCCCCACTGTATCGAGATACCACAGCGTGATAACCGGCAAGTTCGACGGTGACAAGCTGAGGGAGGGCGACCAGAAGACCCCGGAGGGGATATACTTCATAACCGGATACATCCCGCAGGAGAGGTTGAATACGTCGCTGTACGGAGTGGGGGCCTTCCCCATAAACTATCCGAACATCGTCGATAGACTGAACGGAAAGACGGGGTACGGCATCTGGTTACACGGCAGGGGCAGTCTCACCAACGGAAGGAACACGAGGGGCTGCGTCTCGCTCCGGAACGACGATTTCAGGAACCTGAAGGGGCTCGTCTCAAGGGGCACACCGGTGATCATATCGGAGAGGCTCGAGTTTTTCAGCCCCGATGAGTACCAGCAGCACAGGCGGAGGCACATCGGATACATCAAAGGACTTGTAACCGCCTGGGAGGAGGGCGACATCGATGCCTTCTCGGAGTACTTCGACCCCAGGTTCCGTACCGCCGGAGGACTGCCCTACAGGAAGTACCTGGAGAAGAAGGGGGCCCTGATGAAGCTGTACCCTGACAGGAGGATAGAGATATCCGACATCAGGGTCTTCAAGGAGAACTCGAGGGAACTGATGTACCAGTTCGATCAGCTCTACTGCGCGGACAACATGCTCAGCTTCGGGACCAAGAGACTCTACCTGGACAGCGACGAAAGCGGCGCATACAGGGTCGTGGCCGAGGAGTTCTCCGAGGGCTCCCCCCTCCCCTACATCGAGGACTCCGTTGAGGCCTTTCTCTCGGAATGGAAGGAGGGCTGGCGATCGCAGGACATCGGAAGCTACATCGCCTTCTACGACGAGTCCTTCACGAACGGCGGGATGGATCTCCAGGGGTGGAGGGCCTACAAGGAAGACCTCTTCAGGAAGACGAGGATCGACGATGTCAGGATAAGGGGGGTGAAGGTGAAGGTCCTCTCACCGAAACGGATCAGGGTCACCTTTGAACAGGAGTACCTCTCTGACCGGCTGACCGACAGGGGTATAAAGACGTTGATCCTCAAGGGCTGCCCCGGCGACTACAGGATCGTCTCCGAGCGGTGGAGGCCGCTCTGATGAAAGACCGGAGGGATACGATCGGATCGGGACGTCACGGTCATTCCATGCCGTACCGTAAAGGTATGGCGGGTGGGAGGTCCTTATGCTCCGTCACAAAGGTGGTCCTCTCCCTGTTGTCGTTGATCGCCCTTGCCGCGTCCTTTGATTCCGCCGATGGTGCGGGGGCCCGCTCCGAGCACAGGGTGTATTTCGAGGGCACCTCCTACGAGCTCCATGTATACAAGATCTTCGGAAGGCAGCCAGGCAGGACGATGCTCATCATAGGCGGCATACAGGGAGACGAACCCGGGGGCTTCCTCTCCGCAGACCTGTACACGGACCTCACCCTCGAGAAGGGAAACCTCATCGTCGTTCCGAGGGCGAACTTCAAGTCCATCATCCTCTTCCAGCGCGGTGTCGACGGCGACATGAACAGGGTCTTCAACAAGAAGGAGATCGAGAACGACATGGACAGGGTGGTGGAGATCATCAAGAGGCTGATGGGCGAAGCAGACGTCTTCCTCAACCTCCACGACGGCTGGGGATTCCATCGTCCGGTGTACATCGACCAGCTGAGGAACCCGAAGAGGTTTGGCCAGTCGATCATAGTCGATGCCGATGAGTTCCTCTGCAACGACGGCACGAGGATATCGCTGGGTGAGATGGCACGACAGGTGCTGGACAGGGTGAACAGGAGGATCGGTGATAAGCGTTACTTCATGCATTACTTCAATACGAAGACGAGCGACCCCGACACCCCCTTCTCTGACATGAAGAAGACCGCGACCTTCTACGCCTTGAGGAAGTACTGCATACCCTCCTTCGGCATAGAGACCTCGAAGCATCTGCCCTCCCTGGAGATGAAGATACTCCATCACAACTATGCCATAAACGAGTTCATGGCCCTCTTCGGTATCGTGCCCGAACAGCCCAGGATACTGCTGTTGAGACCCTACCTCAAGTATGCCGTGAT
Source organism: Nitrospirota bacterium (assembly GCA_015492515.1). Classification (GTDB taxonomy): domain Bacteria; phylum Nitrospirota; class Thermodesulfovibrionia; order Thermodesulfovibrionales; family JdFR-85; genus S146-64. The sequence continues at coordinate 3,274 of WGEZ01000111.1, read as the reverse complement.
CTCTGTAAACAGCGAGCCCGTGGTCATAGAGAACGGAGGCAGGCTCTTCATCGAGAAGGGAGACGCCCTCAAGGTCATACACGTGGAGTCGAATTACGAGCGCGGCATCTCCTGCGACATCCTCGGCGTCGGGGAGTTGAACGACTTCAGGAAGGAGATAAAGATACAGAATGATACAAAGATAGTCTTCCGTAAGGACAACATGAAGATGGGGAGCGTGGATGTGAGGATAAGGAAGAACGGCAAGACGAAGTTCTGGGTCTTCATAGTGAAGGTCAACGGGAAGATGAGGGCCGTCCTTGCAAACGAGGTCCTCTCCCTCAAGGAGGGTGCCGAACTCGAGCTCATCGAGACCTTCGGCGACAGGGGAGGTGAGATGGACCACATCATCAACTTCAAAGGGTTCATCCCTCCGGGGGTAACCAGGAATACAGGCGACGACAGGGGGGTCAAGATCCTGATCCACAGGAAGAACTTCATCAAGAGGTACTCCAGGGACGGCAGGGGCGAGGTATACCCCGTCATAGCCGGAGAGACCACGGACGAGAAGGCGAGGTTCTGGGTCAGGATAGTGCCCGGTTAGCGGAGGTCGGACGGATCAGATTATCCTCCCCACACCTTTGGTGAAGGCCAGGCCGAAGATCTCCACATCCTCGCAGATCTCGATGGACCTCAAGGAAAAGAGCGAGACCGTCTCTTCCGCCTTCCCTATCCTTACGCCCCTGTCGAGGTAGGTCCTTCCTCTGGAATAGATCGTGCCTTCCACATGGACGTTCTTTCCGATGTAGAGGTCATTGTAGGCGGTGACGTCCCCCTTCACGGTGACGTTGTCCTGTATGAAGATGTTCTTATGGGCCTTGAGGTATCCATGGATCACGGAAGTGCTCCTGACGGTGAGGTTCGATGTGGTCACCAGGTTCTTGAACACCCTCACACCCGAGGGTATGATGAGCTCCTCCTTGGTGAACCATATCCTGTTCTTCAGGGGCTTTATGGGAACGTCCATGTCCTCCAGGCTCAGCAGCACTATATCCTCGTCTGGCTCACCGGTGTCCGTCTCCTTCGAATAACTGTATGTCCGAACGGGTTTTCCGTAGATCACCTTGAACAGACAGCCCCTGCTCAGCAGGAGTACCTCCTCGGCTGTCACGGACATGCCGAGGTTGCTCTCCTCTTCGATGGTGACGTTCTTTTCCGAGTCCATCCATCTCAGAACCCTCAGCCTCTTGCCCGTGCGGATCTCGCCGTCGGCTGCAAGGGAACGGATGGTCACCGCGTCGCCGATCTCGACGTCGCCCTTTACATAGGCCTCTGTCAGCAGCCTGAAGCCGTCCGAGAGCGTCAGATCACCCAGGACCGCCGTCGGCGAGGAGAGCTTGCCACCGACGGACTCCAGGGTTTCATGGATGCTCAGGCTGCTCTCCTTCAACAGGTCGGTCTTCACCTGAGCGGGCAGCTTGTTGATATCGGCCTCCTCGATGATGCTGGAAAACTTTTCCCGCAGGTTCCTGGCGGCATAACGGGGATCGATGTCCTGGACCATGTCCGGATAGAGGGGATAGGTCTCGTTCCATCGGTTCAGACCGATGAACCACGGCAGTCTCCTCTCACCCAAGAAGGACGTGATCCGCCTGTGGGTCGCACCGACGAGCACCAGCAGGAAGAGGACGGCCAGGATGACGATGGGAAAGCCGACCCCCCAACCCTCCTCCGGAGCCTCTCCCCGCCTCGCGGCGGCCTCCTCTTTTTTCTTTATCCCGGGCTCCTCCGGTGCTTCTTTCTTCGTCACCGGAGCCGGAGTGGTAGCAGGCCCCTCGGGAGGCTTCAGGGGGGCTGTTTCTTCGGCAGGTGCGGCCTCCTTCAGGGGTGTCTCAGCGACGGCAACCTCCGGGGCCGGCTGGACCGGCTCCTCAGGACGCGCTTCGGCTGCCGCCTCTCTCCGGTATATCTTCTTTATTCTTTCTTCCTTGATGTATGCCTTCAGTATCAAGGCGCTGCCGTAGCCTTTCCTGACCGACTCGAGGAGCTTCCTGGCCGGCTCGATCTGGTCGAATCTGCCCACCCTGACGGTATAGTATCCCTTGACAAGCTCGATCCGGAGATGATCACGCTGCTCTTCGGTAAGGCTTCCGATGAGATCCTTGTAGCACTTCTCTGCCTCCGTGATCGAGGGATAACTCCCTGCCTGAACGGTATAGTACTCCTCGGTCGCCGATAGAGGAGCAGCGAACAGAGAGATGATCGCTCCGGAGAGCAGAAGCCTTCTCAGAATCGCCTTTCTCACGGATCCTTCCTCATCGCCTCATTATCATCTCGAAGAGCATGTCGGCGGCGTCCCTGTCGACATCCTTCAGTCGAGTGTAAACATCGACGGCAAGGTCTTTCCGGTCGAGGGCCACATAGGCGACCCCCAGGCCGGAGAGAGCGTCGGCATGTCCGGGATCGATCTCAAGGGCCCTGTTGAATTCAACCATGGCTTCATCGAGCCTGTCCATGTAAAGCAGAGAGTAGCCGAGCCCGTTATGATAATCCGCCGTCGCCGGTGAGAGCTCTACAGCCCTGGTGAAGTACTTTATCGCCTCCCCGGGAAGGTCCAACTTGAGCAAGGTAGCCCCGTACCAGCCATGAAGGTCAGGACTCTCAGGCCATTTTAACAGCCCTGATTTTATCAGGTCAATAGCCCTGTGAAGATCCCCCCTCTCGACAAGCTCCGACACCGTCTCGATCAGCTCTCCTGGAGAGCCCGCCGTCTCGTTCTTCCCCCGCTCATCGTAACCGGAAACGACACCCTCTTTCTCGATGGCGGCCTTTCCAAACATCCTGATTATCCTTTCATCCTTGACGAAGGCCTTCAGCAGAATCGCTCCCGGGAAGTGGGGCTTGACCTTCCTGAGCAGGTCCTTCGCTGCCCGGGGATCGTCGAACATACCTAACCTGACGGTATAGTAGTTCTTGACCTTTTCCACCCTGAGGTATCCAAGGAGGTCTTTGTTGTCAAACCGCCGGAGCAGGGAGTCAAAGACCGTATCGGCGGTCTCAGGCCGGTTAAAGCTTCCAAGCTGTATCGTGTAGAACTCCTCAGAGCCGATCGATACGGAGGGAAGAACCGTCAGATGGATGACGAGGGTCAGATATGCCGTCCTCATTGAACCGGAAAAGATGCTACGCAATCCCGCCCCTCCCTCCTTGCGTAAGGATGATTTTCAATGATTTTAAACAAAAACGGCCTTTCTTTGTCAAGGCTTCCCGCTCCCATCCTGAGTCTCTGCTCCTT
>WGEZ01000110.1 GCA_015492515.1 Nitrospirota bacterium | reverse complement strand
GGTGGTCCTGACCCTCTTGTTCGGCATCCAGTTTCCGAGGATAAAGATAGACACAGACCCTGAAAACATGCTCAGGGAGGACGAGCCGATAAGGGTCTTCCACAACGAGGTGAAGAAGGAGTTCGGCATCGAGGAGCTCATCGTATTGGGCATAGTGAGGGATGACGGGATATTCCAGAGGGACAGCCTCGAGAGGATAAAGAGGATCACCGACGGGGTCCTGAAGATAAAGGGTGTTATAAGCGACGATGTGGTCAGCCTCACGGTGACGAACAACGTGGTGGCGAGCGGAGGGGTTCTGAATGTAAGGCCGCCGATGGTCGAGGTGCCGGAGACCGAGGAGGGTATGGAGGCCCTCAAGAGAGAGGTCCTCGACAACCCCCTCTTCAGGGACAGGCTCGTATCCTCAGACGGCAGGGGTGCCGCCATATACGTACCGATAGAGAGCAAGGAGATAGCCCACGACGTGGGCAGGCGGATCAGGGCCCTCTACGAGAAGGAGGAAGGCCCGGAGAGGTATTACATGGCAGGGCTCCCCCTTGCCGAGGACACCTTCGGCTACGAGATGTTCCTCCAGATGGCTCTCTTCGCACCGATGGCGGGCGGGGTGTTGATGCTGGTGCTCTTCATCATCTTCAGGAGGGTCTCCCTCGTCATCCCACCCATGATCCTCGCCATGCTCTCCGTGGTATGGACGATGGGTGCGATGATCGGGCTCGGCTTCACGGTGCATATAATGTCATCCATGATCCCCGTCTTCCTGATGCCCATCGCCATATGCGACAGCGTGCATATACTGAGCGACTTCTATGAAAAGCTGCCGAAACTCAGAGACAGAAAGAAGGCCGTCCTCCAGGTCTTTGACGGGCTGGTGAAGCCCATGTTCTTCACATCCGTGACCACGGCGGTCGGTTTCTCCATGCTCGCCTGGGCGGACATCCCGCCGGTGAGGGTCTTCGGGCTCTTCGTCGCCTCCGGTGTCATGGTCGCATGGCTGCTGTCCATGACGTTCATCCCGGCCGCACTCGTCCTCCTGAGGGAGAGGAAGCCGATTCAGGAGGGAGCGGAAGGGAGCCCGCTCCTGGGCAGGCTCGGCAGGTTCTCCCTCGGAAAGAGCAGGGGCCTTGTTGCAGCCGGAGCAGTCCTCCTTGCAGTGGCTGTATACGGTGTCACAACACTCACTGTCAACGACAACCCCGTGAAGTGGTTCAAGAAGGACCACCCCATCAGGGTCGCCGATGCAGAGCTGAACAGGCTCATCGGCGGCACCTACATCTCCTATCTCGTCGTGGACGGCGGTTCGGAGGAGGCGGTAAAGAGCCCGGAGGTGATGGGCTACATGGAAGGGCTCCAGAGGCACCTCGAGGCCAACCCCCTTGTCGGGAAGACCACATCCGTGGCTGATATAGTGAAGAGGATAAACTACGTGCTCCATGACGAGGAGAAGGCCTATGAGTCGCTCCCGGGGGAGAAGAAGACGATCGGCCAGTATCTCTTCCTCTTCCTGATGTCCTCCCCGCCTGAGGAGCTTGACAACTTCGTCGACTACTCCTTCAGAAAGGCGAACATATGGGTCCAGCTCAGGTCCGGCGACAACAAGGACATGTCCGCCGTGGTGAAGGATCTCCAGGGATACACAGAGGGGCATCCCCCGCCTGAGGGCGTGAAGCTCCGGTGGTCCGGGCTGCCCTACCTGAACATAACGTGGCAGAGGCTCATGGTGGTGGGGATGCTCGAGGCGACCATGGGCTCATGGTGGGTCATACTCATCCTGCTGATCATTCAGTTCCGATCCTTCTGGTGGGGGCTCGTGGGTATGCTCCCCCTGGGCTTCTCCGTCGTCTTCAGCTACGGGCTCATCGGCTTTGCAGGAAAGGAGTACGACATGCCGATCGCGGTCTGCTCGACCCTCGCCCTGGGGTTGGGGGTCGATTTTGCAGTACACTTCCTCCACAGGTTCAGGGATAAGTTCAGGGAAAAGGGGGGGCTTCAGGAGGCGATGGACTGGACGATGGGAGGGGAGCCCGCGCTGGCGATATTCAGGAACGCCCTGGTCGTGGCCCTCGGCTTCTCTCCGATGATGATCGCAAGCCTCACCCCCTATGTGACGGTGGGCCTCTTCTTCGGCTCCCTCGCATTCTTTGCAGGCATCGCCACCCTGGTCTTTCTGCCTGCACTGATCGGCGGTTTCAGGGGGGTGTTGCTGAAGACGGAGCGGAGGGGTTGACGGAAGGGCGGTAACCACCGTCCCGCCGGAGGCCTTCGGGATGGTCTATAATCCCTTACAACGGAAGCAGATCGAGGAGGTCAAGATGTCAAGGTTTGCCGTTGTCTTACTGGTGATGCTTCTTCCTCTTCAGGCATCCGCCGTCACGGCGAAGGATATCATGAAGAGGTCACAGGCGGCCTTCCTGTACCCGGGCAGGGACTTCAAGGCCAGGGTGGTGATGAAGCTGATAGACAAGAGCGGTCGAGAGAGGATAAGGGAGCTCACGATGCTCAGGAAGAACTACGGCGCCCCCGGTGGAGAGCAGAAGTACTTCATCTACTTCTTCAGGCCCGCTGACGTCAAGGGGATGACCTTCATGGTGTACAAGTACCCCGAGAAGGACGACGACAGATGGCTCTACGTGCCTGCCATAGATATGGTCAGGAGGATCGCTGCAAGGGACAAGAGGTCGAGCTTCGTGGGCTCGGACTTCACCTACGAGGATATATCGGGAAGGGATATTGAGGACGACAACCATGAACTCCTCAGGGAAGAACCCCTTGACGGCAGGGACTGCTTCGTGATCAGGAGCACCCCGAAGGGGGAGGACGGGGACTACCTCTACAGGCTCTCCTGGATCGAGAAGGGGAGTTTCCTCCCCCTGAAGGAGGAGTACTACGACCTCAAGGGCCAGCTCCACCGGGTCTTCACAGCGGATGAGGTCAAGGAGATAGAGGGGTTCCCCACCGTCACGGAAAGGACCATGCGGAACGTCCGGAGCGGACACAGGACAGAGGTGAGGTTTGTGACCGTGGACTACGACATCGGCATCAAGGACAGCCTCTTCTCGGAGAGGTTCCTCAGAAGGCCGCCGAAGAAGTGGATAAGGTAGCAGGCGGACAGGGGAAGGGATGAAGAAGACCTGGGTGCTGATGGCGGTCCTTTCCCTCCTCTCCGGACCCCTCTACGGTGCGGATCTCTCCCTGAACGGGTTCCTGCAGGCCAACTACTCCTACTCCGTCACAAGGAGCAATCCCGACGGAGGTGATCTCAAATGGGCGGAGGAGAGACTGCAGTTGAGGCTCGATCTGAGCGGAGAGGCACTGAGGCTCTTTTCAAAGACCGACCTCTATTACGACCATATACAGGAGGAGGCAGACCCTGAGTTCAGGGAGCTCTATCTCGACTACACGGCGGAGGTCTTCGATCTCCGCGCAGGGAGACAGGTAATCACCTGGGGCCTCGGAGACCTCCTCTTCATCAACGACGTATTCCCGAAGGACTATGAGGCCTTCTTCTCCGGCAGACCCCTCGAATACCTGAAGAAGGGTGTCGACGGCCTCAAGGTGGGGATATATCCCGGGCCTGTTTCCATGGAGGTCGTGGTGATACCCTTCTTCGAGCCCAGCAACTTTCCCGATGCAAGGAGGTTCTGGCTGTATGATCCGATGCCCATGGTTGCGGAGAGGGAGGAGGAAGAGCCCTCATCAAGCATTGACAATACGGAACTGGCCGTCAGGGTCTACGGGGATCTGGCCGGCTTTGACACATCGCTCTATCTGTACAGGGGTTTCTTCCGCCAGCCCTCGATGATGCCCCGCAGCCCCTCGGGGGTGACGCTCTTTTATCCTGAACTCTCTGTTTACGGCGTGAGTCTTCAGGGAAGGGCCTTCGACGGCATCCTGAGCCTTGAGGCAGGCTACTACGACTCGAGGCAGGACCGCGACGGCTCCGACCCGGTGGTGCCGAACTCCCAGACGAGGTTCCTCGTCGGCTACCAGAGGCAGCTGCGGGAGGACCTCACCGCTGCCGTCCAGTACTATGCAGAGTACATGCACCGCTACGGGGCCTATGAAGGGCACCTCCCCGCCGGGCTGCCGAAGGACAGGAGGCTGAGCCAGCTCGTATCGCTGAGGCTCACCCAGCTCCTCATGCACCAGACATTGAGGCTCTCCTTCTTCTCCTTCTGGAGCCCCTCGGAGGGCGATTACCTGATAAACCCTGAGGTGAGATACAGCTTTACGGACAGTGTATGGGCAGCCGCCGGTGCGGTCATCTTCGGAGGCGGGGAGGCCTGGAGCCGGTTCGGACAGCTCGATGAGGACGACAACCTCTATATTCAGCTGAGGTATGAATTCTGAGGCTGTGCCCTGCCTGGCCTGTCACTCCTGTACAGGAGCGTGTGCCGCATGGCTGGTTGACGAAGAGGCGGTGGTGAAGGCGGAAGCCGAGGCCTTGACAGCCCGGCCGGTTTTCGTTAAAATAGTTCCTGCATCGCGCTTGAGTCATTGTGAAATCGTCCGAGATCACGATGATAAGGGCCGAAGACCTCACCAAATCCTTCGGACAGCTAAAGGCGGTGGACGGCGTCTCCTTCACCATCCGGAAGGGGGAGGTCGTGGGATTCCTCGGTCCCAACGGTGCCGGGAAGACGACCATCATGCGTCTGCTCACCGGATACTACAGCCCCGACCGCGGCACCGTGGAGATCGCCGGTATTGCGATGGACGGTCAGCCGACGGAGGCCCAGAGGCATATAGGCTACCTTCCCGAGAACAACCCCCTCTACAGGGAGATGCTGGTCAGCGAGTTCCTGGGCCTCGCCGCAGACCTGAAGCAGATCCCGAAGGGAGAGAGGAGGGAGGCCCTCGACTTCGCCGTCTCATCGGTGGCCATCGGGGATGTCTTCTACAGGCCCGTAGGGGAGCTCTCCAAGGGCTACAGGCAGAGGGTGGGGCTTGCCGCTGCACTCCTCCACCGGCCTGACATCCTCATCCTCGACGAACCGACGGAGGGTCTCGATCCGAACCAGAGGACGGAGATACGCGGCCTCATAAAGGAGCTCGCCAGGAACCACACCGTCATACTCAGCACCCACGTGATGCAGGAGGCCCAGGCCGTCTGCTCCAGGATATTCATCATGAACAAGGGAAGGCTCGTCGCCGACGGCGCGCCCGAGGAGCTCTCCAGGCTCGCCCGGCGTGAACAGACGGTGGTGGTGGAGCTCGAAGGGGACGGCGCGGCGCAGGCCCTGGACACCCTCCAGGGGGTCAGGCAGGTGGAGATGGAAGAGCGGGACGGAAGGGTGAGGGCGAGGCTGACCGTCGGGATGGAGGTGGAGGTGCAGCGCGAGATATCGAGGCTCGTGAGGGAGAGGGGCTGGACCGTCTGGAGGCTCGCGGAGGAGGGGCATACGCTGGAGGACGTCTTCCACAGGCTTACGAGCGAGGAATGAACCTCAGGAACGTGATCTCGATAACCAGGAAGGAGCTGAAGGGCTACTTCGACGGCCCCACGGCCTATATCGTCCTGGTGGTCTTCCTCCTCCTCTGGGAATACCTCTTCTTCAGGAGCGCCTTCCTCGTCGGCGAGGCGTCTCTGAGGATCCTCTTCGATATACTCCCCTGGCTCCTCATCTTCCTCGTCCCCGCCGTCACCATGGGCAGCATATCCCAGGAGAGGGGTGAGGGCACGCTCGAGTTCCTCCTCACCCATCCGCTCAGGGATCACGAGCTCCTTGCCGGCAAGTTCCTTGCCGCCATGATCTTTACAGCGATCGCGCTCCTCTTCGTCTTCCCCCTCGCTGCAAGCTTCGAGATCTTCGGAGAGCCTGACTGGGGGGTCGTGCTCGGCCAGTACCTTGGAGGGCTCTTTATGGCGGCGGTCCTCGTCTCCCTCGGTATCTTCGTCTCGAGCCTCTTCAGGAGCCAGATAGCCTCCCTCATGACCGGCGTGGCCCTGGCCTTCTTCCTGGTCATAATGGGTTTCGAGTTTGTGACTGCAAGCCTCCCCATGACCCTCGCCTCCCTCTTCGAGCGGCTGAGCCTGCTGTCCCATTTCAGCTCCACCGCCAGAGGGGTCCTGGACCTGAGGGACCTCTGGTATTATCTCTCTGCTGCAGCGGTCTTCCTCGGTCTCGCCTACCTGCAGCTGATGAGGCGAAGGTTCGGAAACCGACGCTCCGTCTACAGGAGCTACAGGCTCGGCGTGGCGCTCTTCATCGGGATAGCCGTACTGACGAACGTGGTGGGCGCACGCATCCCCGGCAGGGTGGACCTTACCCGGGACCGCATCTACACCCTCGGCGACGCCACCAGGAGGGTCCTCTCCGGCCTGGATGACGTGGTGAACATCACCCTCTTCGCCTCTGACAGGCTACCGGCACAGCTCAAGCCCGTGCTGAGGGAGGTGAAGGATACACTCCGCGACTACGAGACCCTGGGCAGGGGGAACGTGGTGGTGAGCGTTAAGGACCCCGGGAAGGACCCCCGGGCGGCGGGCGAGGCGGCGGCGATGGGTGTGAGCGAGGTGCGGTTCAACGTGATCGGTGAGGGAGAGTTCAAGGTGAAGACGGGTTACCTCGGCCTGGCCGTCTCATACGCCGGTGAGAGCGAGGCCATCCCCTTCATCGAGGACACCTCGGACCTCGAGTACCAGCTCACGAGTTTCATAAGGCAGCTCACGGTGAAGGAGAAGCCGAAGATAGCCTTCCTCGCCGGCCATGGAGAGAAGAACCTCTACAGCGACTACCGCATCTTCTCCGGCGAGCTCGACAAGCAGTTCCAGGTCGAGACCGTCTCCCTCGATGAAGAGGGTTCCACACTGCCGGAAGGCACGAGGGTGGTCGTGGTGGCCGGTCCGACGCAGAGGATAGGGGAAGAGGCCCGCTCCGCCGTGAGGGACTTCCTCTCCAGGGGCGGATCGGCCCTCTTCCTGATAGATACGGTGAAGGTGAGCCCGGGGACGCTGACGGCCTACCCGAACAGGGAGAGCTTCGCCGACTTCCTCCACCCCTACGGCGTCACCGTGGAGGAAGACATCGTCTACGACCTGAGGGCCAACGAGACGGTGAGGTTCGGCGGAGGGGTGGTGAGTTATCTGCTCCCCTACCCGTTCTGGGCGCGGGTCTTCGGGGTGGAGGACTCCACCTCACCGATAGCCAGGAGGGTCGGGAGCATCCTCCTGCCCTGGGCGGCCACGGTGGACCTTGATACGGAGAGGTTGAAGGAGAAAGGCCTCGATGCAGAGGTCCTGCTCACCACGAGCGGGTTCGGCGGCAGACAGGTGGGCAGCTTCTCCATCTCGCCGGGAGGGGCCCCTCCCGGTGAGGCCCTCGGGGAGCAGGTGATGGCCGTGAGCCTCAGCGACCGGCAGCGGGGGACGAGGATCGTCGTCGTCGGCGACTCCGACTTCCTCCTCGACCGGTTCACCCGGAACACCCCTGAGAACATCGTCTTCGGCCTGGAGGCCCTCTCCTGGCTCGGACAGGAGGACTCGATCGCAGGGCTCCGGATAAAACAGCGGGTCAGGAGGAAGCTCCTCTTCCAGAGCCCGGTGCAGGCGGCCATGGTGAAGTACGGCAACATGGCGGCCGCCGTCCTGGTGCCCGCCGGGTTCGGAGCCCTCCGCCTCATCCGGAGGAGGAGGCTCAGGAGGTTCAGCTACGGAGAGCGCTCATGAGCAGCAAGAGCATGATCATTCTGCTGGGCCTCTTCATCATCTTGCTCGCGGCGGCGAGTGCACCGTGGTGGAGCGGACCCCTCGGCTTGAGAGCCCCCCGTTCTGTAGAGGCCGATCTCGGGTTCTCCGCGGTCACCCCTGAGTGGACGGAGGAGATCACCATAAGGAAGGGTGGACAGCAGAAGAGGCTTGTCAAGGGGAGGGAGGGCTGGAGTATAAACGGCTTCAAGGCCTCCGGGAAGGAGGTGGAGGATCTCTTCGAGGTCATCGGCGGACTGAGGGTCGAGTCCCTCGTATCGAGGAATCCCGCCAACCACGGAGGCTTCGACGCCACCGAGGAGAAGGGCTACGTCGTCACCTTCAGCGGAGGTGGTGCATCCAGGACGTACCTGATCGGCAGGCGGGGTCCTGGCCCCGGCTCCTTCTATGCGAAGAAGGAGGGCTCTGAGAGGCTCTACCTCGTTTCAGGGAGGCTGCTTGAGAAGCTCTCTCAGGACGTCACCGCCTGGCGCGACAGGGTGGTCCTGGCCGTCCCCCCCGATTCGGTGAGGAGGATCGAGATAGCCTCGGGGCCGGAGCTGCTCACGATAACCAGGACGGAGGAGGGGAAGTGGCAGGCCGAGGCCTCGGGCAGGACGGTCCGGCTCGAGGAGCAGACCGCCGGGAGGCTCCTTTCAGCCCTCGCCTCCCTTGAGGCCTCCGGGTTCCTCCAGGAGGAAGAGGTGAAGGAGTTCAGCAAGGCCGGGGACCGAACCGTCCTCCGCGTGTTCGGTGCCGGGGGCGAGAGGCTCGCCGAGGTGAGCTTCGTGAAAGGGAAAGGCGGCACCCACTGGTGGGCGCATCCCGAGGGTGGCGAGTTCTTCTACAGGGTCCCCTCCTACAGGCTCGCCGACGTCCTGCTGAAGAAGGAGGAGGTGATGAAGGACTGACGGAGTCCCCTCTGCTTGATTTAACACCCCTGTTTATGGTATAAAGAACGGACCCGATGATTCATCGCGGTCTCACTCCTTGCTCCCTTCCGAAGGAGGGGGCTTCATATCCGTAAGGAGGTCAGGATGAACTATTACGAGAATATCGTGATCATCGAACCCACCCTCGGCGACGAAGAGATCGAGGCAGCCTCACAGAAGATCAAAGAGGTCCTAACGAAGTCCGGAGGCGAGATACTGAAGGAAGACCGCTGGGGCAGAAGAAAGCTCGCCTATGAGCTGAACAAGCGGAACCAGGGCTACTATATCCTCTTCATCTACAAGGCCCAACCCTCATCGGTAAAGAAGCTCGAGGATTTCTACAGGGTCTACGATCCCGTCTTCAAGTATATGATCGTAAAACTCGGCAAGAAACAGATATCAGCCCTTATGGAGGAGCTGAAGGAATCTCCCGAGTCAGAGCCTCAGGAGAGCGTCGAAGGAGCATAGCGATGTTCAACAAGGTGATCCTCATAGGCAACCTCACCAAGGACCCTGAACTGAGATACACGCCCCAGGGCACACCGGTGACGAACATGCGGATCGCTGTCAACTCCCGTGTCAAGCAGGGCGAGGAATTCAAGGACGAGACCCTCTTCATAGACACGGTGGTCTTCGGCAAACAGGCCGAAAACGTCACGCAGTATCTCAGCAAAGGGAGGAGCGTGCTCGTGGAGGGTAGATTGAAGGAGAGGCGCTGGGAGTACGAGGGCCAGCAGAAGAGCAAGTTCGAGGTTGTCGCAAACAGTGTGAGGTTCATGCCCAGGAGGGACTCCTCGCCGGAGTACGGGGGCGAGGAAGAGCTCTCCCCTCCGGAAGAGACGACGGGGATCGAACCGTTCTGAACGCTGGATGAAGGGCCTGGGGAGGCGTCCCAGCTGTTTTTCGATATGCAGCGAGGACCCTCTTGATCCCTTCGCTGTGCAGATCAAACCATTGACGAAAGGAGCCGGAGAAGGATGAGGAGGTTTCAGCGCAGACGATACTGCAAGTTCTGTGCGGACGACGTCCCCTTTATCGACTACAAGGACACCAAGACCTTGAGGATGTATATAACCGAGAGGGGAAAGATCCTGCCCCGGAGGATGACCGGTACATGCGCCAGGCACCAGAGGGAGCTCACCTCCGCTATCAAGAGGGCAAGGAACATATCGCTGCTGCCGTTCATGGAAAGATGAGGATCCCCAGGTCGTGGGTGGCGCCTATGGCCAAGAGGATAATCGACGACCTCATCAGGGAGGGTTACATAGAGCCAGCCGTACCCGAGAAGGAACTCCTCTCAGCCACGGAGGAGCTGCTCCTCGATGAACTGATGGTCGAGGACAGGCTGAACGAGGAAGTGAGGGAGATACTGAGAGAGCACGCCCCTGAGATCGAACAGAACCGCCTCGATTACAGGAGGCTCTTCGAACTCACCAAGAAGAGGCTCGTGAGGGAGAGGAACCTCGTCCTATGATGCTCTCCGATGAAAAGATCACCCATATGAGCCACATCCTGCTGAGGGGGTTGAAGGAGAGGGGGCTCGTCAAGATCAACGAGGACGAGGGGAGGGTCAGACGCCGGATAAGACGTTCCATAACGGAAGAGTTGAAGGCAGGGGAGGAGATAGATGAGGCTGTCAGAGAGAAGATCCTTTCCTATTCGAGGAAGATAGTCGAAGGCAGCTCTGAGTGGGAAGTACTGTACAGAAAATTCTTCGCCGAGGAGGAGAGAAGAAGAGGCAGACATTCGGGCTGACCAGCCTCCTTCCATATCTATTCCTCCTGCTGTTAGCTCTCTCCCTGTACTACGACCTTCCGTCGGAGAGGATCATCCCCTTCTTGATCCTGCTCCTCCTCTTTCTCTCCCTCAACGTGCTGAACTATCTGAGGGGCCTGGGCAGGCACTTCCTCATGGTATTCGGTCTCCAGGCGGGCCTCGAGGCGCTCCACCAGGCAACGGGGTTCGGAGGGCTCCATCTTCTCCATATCCCCGCCGTCACGGCCGCAGGGCTCTTCCTCGACCTAAGGGGCCTCGCGGTGGTCCTCCTCCTTCAGCCCCTGCTCCACATCCGGGAGCTCGCGAGCCGAAGTGGGGATGCCCTGGTCCTCCTGGGCATACTCACACTGACGCTCCTTCCCCCGCGCCTCTATCTCTACAGGCTGAGGAGGACGAGGAGGGAACCGGCTCACGGAGGGAGGACGGCTGCTGACGCCTCCTACCCTCCAGGGGGTGGCAGGGGGCAGCTCTCATCAGAGGTGCTCGAGTTCGATGACGAGATCCAGGGGCTCCTCAGGACGGCCGAGGAGGCGGTGGAGGCGGACTCGGTCAACCTCTTCCTCGACGGCGGAGGCGGGTTCACGCGGGCGTTGTCTTCAAGCAGGCCGGAGGTGGTGACCACCGGAGAAGGGCTGGTTTACTCCGTATTCCGGAGGGGGGAGCCGGCGCTCTACTCCGCCGGACCCGGTGAGAGGGGTGTCGAGCCGGGTTATCTGACCGATGAGGGGACCGTCGCCTTCCTCTCCGTGCCGGTGATGGAGCACTCCACCCCCCTGGGTGTGCTCTGCGCCGACAGCTCAAGACATCATGCCTTCGACCAGCGGGACCTGCACCTGATGGAACTCTTCGCCCGGGAGATCGCCAGGGTCCTGAAGCGGCAGAGGATACACTCCCGGATACGGCTGGACTACAGGGGGCTGCACATCCTCCACGAGGAGGGGCTGAGGCTTGCGGAGTCCCTGGATCTGCCCGAGCTCTGCATGAGGATAGTGGACAGCGCCGAGAGGGTCTCGGGCGGCACGGTGGTGCTGCTGCTGAAGGGGGAACGCTCATACGATGTCTTCGCAAAGGGCGGGATCAGGCCGAAGGAGAGGACCGTTGCCTCCCTGAAGGGCACCGTCCTCGAGATGGTTGATGCAAACCTCGACCCCTTCTACCACCCCGACGTGAGCACCTTCAAGACGCGGGTGCTTCCCTTCGCTCATAAGGGTGTGAGATCGGTCCTCGCTCTGCCCCTCTTCCATGAATCGAGGCTCAAGGGTATACTGACGTCCCTCTCTCAGGAGAGGGACGCCTTCAGCCCGCAGCAGATCGAGCTGCTCAAGATCCTGGTGAACCAGGTCTCCGTCAACATCTCCAACGTCCTTCTGCACGAGGAGATCAAGATGATGGCCTTCACCGACGGGCTGACCGGCCTGATAAACCACCGCCACTTCCAGGAGAGGCTCTCGGACGAGTTCAGAAGGTCGATGCGTTTCAACGACCCCCTCTCGTTGATACTGATCGATATCGACCACTTCAAGAAGGTGAACGACACCTACGGCCATCCCGTCGGTGACGTGGTGCTGAGGGGCGTGGCTGAAACGATAAGGGAGGGGGTGAGGGAGATCGATCTGCCCGCACGGTACGGCGGGGAGGAGTTCGCGGTGATGGTGGTGAAGGCCGAGGCGAGGAGTGCAAGGAGGATAGCCGAACGTGTGAGGAAGAGCGTCAAGGACAGGGAGTTCGACGTCGACGGCCATCGGTTCAGGGTTACGACCAGCCTCGGGATAGCCTCGTACCCCTCAGACGCCCTCAGGAAGGACCAGCTGATCGAGCGCGCGGACAGGGCCCTCTATGCCGCAAAGGAGCAGGGGAGGGATCGGACGGTCCTCTACAGTGATCTGCCGTGACCGGCACCGCTCGGCGGGGCCTGTAAGCGGTGGTTTCTGGTATAATAGGGATCATGTCTGTTGATCAAGGCTTCTCTCCTCAGGTGACGGATGAGGAGATAAAGAGGGAGAAGGAGAAGGCAAGGCAGCTCAGGGCCACCAGGTGGTGGAGGCAGAAGAAGGGGCGGGGGGTCTGCTTCTACTGCGGCAGAAGGACCTCACCCCGTGAGCTGACCATGGACCATGTGGTGCCGCTCATAAGGGGTGGGAAGAGCATAAGGTCCAATATCGTCACAGCCTGTAAGGAGTGCAACAGCAGGAAGAAGTACATGCTGCCCATGGAGTGGGAGGAGTACCTGAAACCCTTCAGCGGTGAGGAGGCCCTCTGAGGGTCTGATCAACCACCGTTCCTGCCTCAGGGGGGGCTTGTTCAGGCGTCGTAACTCGTGATGGATCCAGGTGCATTCAGGGGTAGGATCGCCGGAGTCCTGGCGGGCCTCCTGCTGCTGACCGGCTGTGCCGGAGGCAGGGCCCTGACGGAGGGGCCGGTGGGAGGGGCGGGGAAGGTCCCGGAGAGGGGGCTCGGTGCCGAACATGTCTACACCGCCAGGGGACTTGGTGAAAGGTACAGCGAGATAGTGATCCTGGACTTCTCCCTGGAAGGCACGGTCGTAAGCGGTCCCGGCGGTGGTGGGTTCAACGACTCGGTGAGGTCCCTCGCCACCATGGTCCCCGACGTGGTTGCCGGGAGCCTTAGGCGGTGGGGTCTCTTTGATAAGGTGGAGAGGGCCTCGACGATCGACTATCCCTCTGCCTCAGCGGTGATACTGAGGGCGAGGTTCACCACCCTCGCCTCCGAGCCAGGGGGGTTCCTGTCGAGGGGTTCCACCACTGTGGCGGTGGACGGCGAGCTCCTGGAGGCCTCCACAGGCAGGCCCCTGGCGGATTTCAGCCACGAGAGCCGCTTCGAAGGGGGGTCGGACTTCAGGAGGGCGGGGGTGAAGCTCGGCAGGGATATCGCCCGGTTCATAAGAGGGCTCCGCTACAGGATGGTGAACCCCGGGGGCGGTTGATCAATCGGACCGCTGCCGGAGACTCCGGAGGAAGTAGGAGAGGGGGAGTGTTCTCGATGCCTCCAGGGGCCTGAAGAGGTCTTCCCTGGAGGCCTCAACGATGCCTGCATCCTTCAGCTCGAGATGGAATGATGCATCATCCACCAGGACGACGAAATCCGTCGGCAGGACGCCTTCGGTCTCCTTTATCTCGATCGTCGCCTCCCTGCTTCCACCGCCGTAGAGCTCGAGACCCTTCCAGGCCAGATCTGGCTTACCGAATATGTACTTCGCCCTCAGCCTTGCGGTGGGGCCGTCTCCATCGAGGATGAGGAGCTGGTACTCCTCGTCGGACTCCCTCAGGACCTTCACCGAGGCCCTGAGGGTCTCGGTGTCGGGCAACAGGCTCTCCAGGGCGACCCTTCCCGTATAAAGCACCTCTTCGCCGGGGATGTAGACCTGGAGAAGCCCCCTGTTGAAGCGCAGCTCCATCGCCGTTATCCCTAAGGGTGCAAGGAACCTCACGTTCAGACGGTGGGGATGGCTGTAGTAGAGCACGCCTGAGTAAGTGCCCCTCGGCCTTCCGTTCTGACTGATCTGGACCCTCACCCTTGAGCGGAGGTTGCCGATACCGGAGAGGTCCGCCGTCTCAAGGAGCGTCTCAGCGGAGACCTCCCGGGGAGGGGGAACCTCGGGAGGCCTCCTGACGGCTCCGTCGCCTGCACAGCCCGTGAGGGCCGTCAGGGCGAGCATCACCGCTCCTGCCAGCATCCTGAGCCCCCTGCCTGCGTCTCTCTCCATCTTCAGGTCCATTCCATGTACTCCCGGGACGGATCGTTATGATATTATAGTAACATTCATCGTCATATCGCAGCGCACGCAGAGGGGAGAGATGCTTGATATCAGGTTCATAAGGGAGAATGCACAGATCGTGGACGAGGCCCTCAGGAAGAGGGGCTACGGGATCACCGTGGACGAGCTCCTCTCCCTGGAGACCGAGCGGAGGGGATTGATCCAGAAGGTGGAGGCCTTGAGGAACAGGCGCAACATCGTCTCCGACGAGATCAGCAGGCTCAGGAGGAGCGGCGAGGATGCCTCCGCCCTGATCGCCGAGATGAAGGAGGTCTCGGAGAGGATAAAGGGGCTCGACGAGGAGCTGAAGGGTGTGGACGGCAGGATCAGGGACCTCCTCCTCAACATCCCCAACATCCCCCACAGCTCTGTACCGGTCGGTGAAGGCGAGGAGGACAACGTGGAGGTGAGGCGCTGGGGGGAACCGAGGAGCTTCGACTTCGAGCCCCTGAACCACTGGGACATCGGGGAGACCCTCGGGATCGTCGACTTCGAGCGGGCCTCCAGGATTGCGGGAGCGAGGTTCTCCCTGATGAAGGGTGCGGGTGCAAGGCTTGAGCGGGCGCTGATGAACTTCATGCTCGAGCTCAACACCTCGAAGGGCTACGTAGAGGTCTTTCCACCCATCCTCGTCAACCGTGAGAGCATGATCGGCACCGGTCAGCTCCCGAAGTTCCATATGGAGCTCTTCAGGACCATGGAGCCGGAGCTGTACCTGATACCCACGGCCGAGGTGCCTGTGACGAATATCCACAGGGAGGAGATACTGAACGAGAAGGACCTCCCCATATACTACACGGCCTACACACCGTGCTTCAGGAGGGAGGCGGGCTCCTACGGCAAGGACACCCGGGGGCTCATAAGGCAACACCAGTTCAACAAGGTGGAGCTGGTGAAGTTCGTCAAGCCCGAGACCTCCTACGAGGAGCTGGAGGGGCTGACGGCGGACGCCGAGGAGATCCTGAGGAGGCTCGGCCTGCCCTACAGGGTCGTGGTCCTCTGCACCGGAGACCTGGGGTTCTCCGCGGCGAAGACCTACGACATAGAGGTGTGGCTTCCGGGGCAGGGCCGGTACAGGGAGATCTCTTCCTGTTCGAACTTCGAGGACTACCAGGCCAGGAGGGCGGGTATCCGTTTCAGGAGGGAGGGGAAGAAGGGGACGGAGTTCGTTCATACCCTGAACGGATCCGGCCTCGCCATAGGCAGGACGTTGGTGGCGATACTGGAGAACTACCAGCAGAGGGACGGCTCGGTCCTGGTCCCCGAGGCGCTTAGGCCGTACATGGGGATGGATGTGATCAGGTAACCCCCCTGTTCTCGGTGCCTTCCCGCTCCCTCTCGGTGATACTCATCAGGTAACACTCCGAGGGGCAGGCCTCGGAGGTGTACGGACAGGGCTCAGGGTGTATGATCACCTTGGCTCCCGGCAGCTTCTCTGCCAGCTCGTGCTCGATGCTGTCCATGGTCCTGTGCGTGTCCTGGATCCTTTCCTCGGCACAGACCGTGAGGTGGAGGTCTATATGCCGTTCACTGCCCGCCTTCCTGGTCCTCAGCTCGTGATAGTCCCTGATCAGATCCCGGTGGGCGTCGAGGACCTCGTGTATGATCTTCAGCTCCCTTGCCGGGAGCGAGATGTCCAGCAGGCTCTGGATCGAGCGCCTTGCGATCGAGAAGCCCTCGGAGATGATGAGCGCCGAGACGCCGAAGGCCAGGAGGGAGTCGATGAAGTAATACCCGGTCAAGGAGACGATGAGCAACCCTCCAAGGACGCTCAGGTTGCTGTAGACGTCCATCCTGAGGTTCTTCGCCTCCGCCTCCAGTGCAATGGAGTCCGTCCGCCTGGCCACGGAGTAGAGGACGTAGGAGACGATGTACTTCACCACCGCGGAGAGCCCCATCACGGAGACGCCCAAAAGGGGCATGGACAGGGTCTCACCGTAGAGGACCCTCTTGACCGCCTTGTACATGATGAGCAGAGCGGCGGAGACGATGATCCCCGACTCCACCACCCCGCTCAGGTTCTCGAACTTGCCGTGCCCGAAGGGGTGTTCCCTGTCCGCGGGCCTCTCGGCCTGCCTGATGCTGAGGTAGGCCATCACAGAGGCGACGATGTCCGTGGCGCTGTTCAGCGCCTCGGAGAGGATGCTCACGCTTCCCGTCAGGAAACCCGTGGTTCCCTTCAAGATCACAAGGGCCGTGTTCGAGACGATCGACAGGAGGGCGGCCCTCTGTTTCCCCAACTCGGCCATACCTGAAGTATACTAAAAAGATGCGCTTTTTCTCATACAGGGGGTGAGAGGAACGCCCTGCAGAGGTGAGAGCAGAGAAGACCCCTTGACTTTTTCATAAAAATATTATAATATTTGCATATGATGTTTTCCGGAGAGACGACGCAGCCGTATCCGGTCCTCACGGCCTCCGCGGAAGGAAGGGGGGTCGAATGAGGTCACTCGGGCAGAAGGTGGAGCTGCTGAGGATCATAGCCCATCCCGTCAGGATCAGGATACTCGAGGAGCTCATGAAGGGCGTGAAGTGTGTGAGTGACTTCGAGGAGTTTCTCGATGTGAGCCAGCCCAACATCTCCCAGCATCTCGGGCTGCTCAGGAACCACGGTGTCATCGACTACTACATGGACGGCAGGCTGAGGTGTTACTATCTCGTCGACCCCATCATCCCCGAGATCATCGAGCTGCTCGGAAGGGACTATCCCGAGGCACTCCCGGCACCGGCATGCTGCCCGGTGACCAGGAGGGGGAAATACCCGGGAAAGAGGAGGCGCCGGAAGGGCCGGGGCCCCTCGGCAAGGGAGATCTGAGGAGGAAGGAGGCGGCATGGCGAAGACGTTCACGATATTTCTCACCACTGCACCCTATACACACGAGAACACGCTCACGGCCGTCAGGGTTGCGGAGAGCGCCCTGGGGAAGGGCCACCGCGTCAACCTGATCGCATCGGGTGATGGTGTCTACTGCTTCCTGAAGGGTCAGAAGGCGAAGGGGATCCCCCATGCCGGCGATCTCTTCGCCGGGCTGATAGCCAGGGGGTTGAAGGTCTATCTCTGAGGCGGCTGCATAAACTATCGCCGTGCGGCGAAAGAGGACTACCTTGACGGCACAGAGGTCGGCTCGCTGAAGGGGCTCTTCAAGACGATGGCCGAGACCGACGTGTGGCTCAATCTCTGAGGTTGACGGAAACGACGATGGTCTTTCACAGGAGGATGAGATGAGGCTTTCAGTGATATTGACGAGGCCGCCCTACGGTGACGTTCAGGCCGCCGAGGCCGTAAGGCACGCCCTCGGCGCCATCGGCGAGGATATGGAGGTGAGGCTGATCCTCTGTGACGCCGGGGTGATGGTGGCGAAGAAGGGGCAGTCTGAAGGCGATACCGGATACACCAACCTCGGTGAGTCCCTGAAGGACGTGATCGAGATGGGCGGAGACGTCATCGCCGACAGGGGTTCGGTGAGGGAGTTCGGTCTCGAGCCGGAGGATGTCATCGAAGGGGTCAGGATCGTCAACGGCTACGAGCTCTCCGAGGCGGTGAAGGAATCGGACAGGACCATGATATTTTAGGAGGTGGAGGGGATGCTTACGATCATAAAGAGCGGGCCCGACACATCGGAAGGCAGGAGGGCCCTGAAGCTCGCAAGGGACATGTCGTCTGATATAGTGCTTCTGCAGAACGGGGTCTACTTTGCATTGAGGGAGCAGCTTGACGGTTTCTGCGGCACCGCCTGTGCAGTGGAGGAGGATGTCAACCTCAGGGGACTGAGGGAGGAGGAGCTCGAGCGGGGGCTGAAGCTGATCGACTGGGACGAACTGATAGAGCTGATGGCGGAGGAGGAGGAGAAGGTCGTGGGCGCGTTCTGAACCCCGCCACGCCGGATCGGACCTGGCAGGAGAGCAACGTTATGGCTGCAAGGATAGTCGTCTTGGGAGGGTCCTTCGGGGGGCTCACGGCGGCCTTCGAGCTGAGGAGGCATCTCGGCGGTAAGGCCCGCGTAACACTCCTGTGCGACCTTGAGAGGTTCGTATTCATCCCCTCCCTCCCGTGGGTCTCCATGGGATGGAGGAGGCCCGAGGATATAACCCTCCCCCTTGCCGGTATCCTCGAGCCCAAAGGGATAGAGTTCATCCATGAGGAGGCGACGGGTGTCGACGCCGCAGCCTCGAAGGTGAGCACGAGGACGAGAGAGATCGAGTATGACTACCTCGTCATAGCCACAGGCCCCGCCCTCGCCTTCTCAGCGGTGCCGGGGCTCGGTCCTGAGCAGGGGTACACGGAATGCATCTTTCTCCTTGAGCAGGCCCTCAGGTGCCGCAGGGCATGGGAAGGCCTGCTCGAAGACCCCGGGCCCGTCGTGGTAGGCTCTGTGCAGGGTGTGAGCTGTTTCGGCCCGGCCTATGAGTACGTCTTCGAGGTGGACGCCGAGCTGAGGAGGAGGAGGATCCGGCACAGGGTCCCGATCACCTTCGTCACCTCCGAGCCCTACGTCGGTCACTTCGGGATAGGAGGTCTCGGCACTTCCAGGAGGATGATGGAGGACGTCTTTGCAGCGAGGGATATCAAGGTGGCGGCGAACATCTCGGTGGAGGAGTTCACGCCCGATGAGGTGAGGCTTGCCGACGGGACGAGGCTCCCCTTCAAGCTCTCCATGTTCGCCCCTCCGATGACCGGTGTGAAGGCGGTCTCCCACCTGGGCAACCCGAAGGGGTTCATACCCGTCGATGAAAACTACAGGCACAGAGACCACAGGAACATCCTCTCCGTGGGTGTGGCTGTGGCGATGGCGCCGCCTGAGCCCACACCGGTGCCTACAGGTGTCCCGAAGACAGGCTACATGACCGTGGTGATGGCAAAGGATGCAGCGAAGACCATAGCAGCGGAGATCCTCGGCAGACCCACCCCCGAGACCGGGCCGCTCAGCGCCGTCTGCCTGATGGACATGGGCAACACGGCGGCCTACATGAAGGCCAGCCCCGTCCTTCCGCCGCGGGAGGAGGCCAAGCTGAAGGCGGGGATCCATTACAGGTGGCTCAAGGCCGGCTTCGAGAAGTACTACCTCTGGAAGATCAAGCACGGCCTTACACGGCTTCCCTGAGAGCCCCCGGCTCACCAGAACCCCTCTTTTCCGGTCGGAAGGGTAATCCCATGATCCTTCAGCAGGGTTTTGTACTATAATTAAGGAGACGCCCCCGCCCTCAGGGACCCTGTACGATGCAGGGAGCGGGGGATGGCTGCTCCCTGCTGAGACCATCGACGGGAGGGTTGAGAGATGCAGATAGGATTGATCGGGCTCGGCCGGATGGGGATGAACATGGCCAGACGGCTTCTCCGCGGCAGGCATCGCGTGGTCGCCTACAACAGGTCCCCGGAGAAGGTGGACGAGATAGTGAAGGGCGGCGCAAGGGGGGCGTACTCGCTGGAGGAGCTGGTCAGCAAGCTGAAGCCGCCGAGACCGGTATGGCTGATGCTGCCCGCTGGCAGGCCCGTGGATGATACCATCGAGGCCCTCGCCGGTCTCCTCTCGAGGGGGGATATCGTCATAGACGGAGGAAACAGCTTCTACAAGGACGATATCCGGCGTGAGGAGCGCCTCAGCTCCCTCGGCATCCACTACATGGACGTGGGGGTCAGCGGCGGCGTATGGGGACTGAAGATGGGGTACTGCCTGATGGTGGGGGGCGAGAGGAGGATCTACAGGCACCTCGAGCCCCTCTTCAGGACGCTCGCCCCAAAGGATGGATACCTCTACTGCGGGTCCACAGGGGCGGGACACTTCCTCAAGATGGTGCACAACGGGATCGAGTACGCGATGATGTCTGCCTATGGAGAGGGCTTCGAGATCCTGAGGTCCTCCCCCTACGGAGGGAATCTCGACCTCTCCAGGGTCGCACACCTCTGGAACCGGGGCAGCATCGTCAGGTCGTGGCTCCTTGAGCTTGTCGAGGCAGCCTTCAGGAAGGACAGGGACCTCTCCGGCATCGAGGCTTATGTGGAGGACTCCGGAGAGGGACGCTGGACGGTTCAGCAGGCCGTCGAGACGGCCGTGCCCGCCCCGGTGATCACCTCCGCACTCTATCAGCGGTTCCGTTCCCGCCAGAGGAACTCCTTCTCCGACAGGCTCCTCGCCGCCCTGAGGGCTGAGTTCGGGGGCCACGGCGTCAGGAAGAGGAGGGGATGAACCCTCCGGAGGTGAAGGGCAGGGTGATGGCCGAGGCCCCGGAGGGCTGCCGGATCGATATCCCCGGGCCCTTCTGCCTCACGATCTTCGGGGCCTCGGGAGACCTCACCAGGCGGAGGATAATCCCTGCGGTCTACCGTCTCCAGAGACTCGGCCTCCTTCCAGAGGGGTTCTGCGTCCTCGGCGCCGCCAGGACCGGAATGGACGACAGGGCCTTCCGGGAGCTGATGCGTGAGGCTGTCAGGGCTGCTGCTGCGGAGGGATTTACCGATGCGGACTGGACGGGGTTCGCCGAGAGGCTCCACTACATGCAGATCGACTACGACGTGACCGGCACCTACAGGCGCCTCAAGAGGAGGCTCCCCGCTCTGGAGAAGAGACACGCAACAGGGGGAAACCGGATCTTCTACATCGCCACCCCGCCCGCTGTCTATGAGACCATCATAGAGAACCTCGGCCGTGCAGGTCTTTCCCGGAGCGAGGTCGGCTACACCCATATCGTGGTGGAGAAGCCCTTCGGCCACGACCTCGAATCGGCCCGCAGGCTGAACGCCGGGCTCGGCAGGTACTTCGAAGAAAGACAGATCTACCGGATGGACCACTACCTGGCGAAGGAGAACGTCCAGAACATCCTCATCTTCAGGTTCGCCAACTCCATATTCGAACCCCTCTGGAACAGCCGCTACATCGACCACGTCCAGATAACCGTCTCGGAGACGGACGGCGTGGGGCACAGGGCCGGCTACTACGAGAGGGCCGGCGTGCTGAGGGACATGTTCCAGAACCACCTGCTCCAGCTCCTCGCCCTCACCGCGATGGAGCCGCCCTCGGTCTTCGAGGCCGAGAGGGTGAGGGACGAGAGGGTTAAGGTCTTCCGCTCCATAAGGCCCCTCCCCCTCGAGAGGCTTGAGGAGCATCTGGTCATCGGCCAGTACGGCAGGGGCAGGATAAACGGTCTTGACGTCGTCGGGTACAGGGAGGAGCCCGGGGTCTCACCCGAGTCCCTTACGCCGACCTTCGCCGCTCTGAGGCTCTACATCGACAACTGGAGGTGGCACGGCGTGCCCTTCTACCTCCGTTCGGGCAAGAGGCTCTCGGCACAGAAGGCGGAGATCTCCATACACTTCAGGCCGGTGCCCCACCTGATGTTTGCAGAGGAGATGGAGGAGCGGATAGAGCCCAACACCCTGATGCTCAGGGTGCAGCCCGACGAGGGTATCAGGCTCGTCATCCAGACGAAGAACCCAGGCTCCAGGATATGCCTCACCCCTGTACTGATGGACTTCTCCTACAGGAAGGCCCTCATGATGGATGCCTATGAGCGGGTGCTGCTCGACTGCATGCAGGGAGACCAGATGCTCTTCGTGAGGGCCGACGGTGTGGAGGAGAGCTGGGCCCTCCTCACGCCGATCCTGGAGCGGCTTGCGTCGGTAAGGCCCGGTGTCCCCAACTACGAGGCCGGCTCCACGGGTCCTCCAGAGGCCGACGCCCTGCTGCAGCGGGACGGCCGGGCCTGGATGCCTCTCTGAACGTCTGCCGGAGACGTAGAGTGTTGACATAAGTTCGGAAAATCCTTTAATATCGACTAAGCGCCTGTAGCTCAGTTGGATAGAGCGGAGGTCTCCGGAACCTCAGGTCGGAGGTTCGAATCCTCTCAGGCGCACCAACAAAATTTACTCTGCAGGAATTGCGGCTGTCGTTGTACGGACATACGAAAGAGAACGATGTTCTCGAATAGCGAGTTTCCTGTAACCGTGACAACCGTGGGCCGTTAGCTCAGTTGGTAGAGCAGCTGACTCTTAATCAGCGGGTCGGGGGTTCGAATCCCTCACGGCTCACCATCATAATGAACAGAGTCCTCTCATCGGACGTCGGCCGATCTCCCTCCGGATACAGGAAGGCCTCCATGCCTTCCATAGGCCGGAAAGGTGAAGATCTTCCGTCGATATCGATCGAGCCAGCAGGGGGTCCCTCATGACCAGACATCTCACCGTCATAAACCTCGTCTTCACAGCGGTGCTCCTCTTCCTCGGTGTCAGGCTCTACCAGGGGTATCTCGACATCGGTTCGTCGAGTCCCGATCTCCCGCCGCCGGGGGAGGAGAGGCCGGAAGAGACCGTGATCCCTGCAGATACGCCGGGGATGATGCCCATGCCCGAGTACAGCATCATAGAGAAGAAGAACCTCTTCCACCCGGAGAGGAAGCCTGTTGCGGCGAAGACGAAGGACATGGTGAGACACGAACCAGAGTTCGTGCTCTACGGAACGGTCATGACCGACGGGAAGGGCCTCGCCTTCCTCGAGGACAGGAAGGCTCCCTACAGGACCCCCGGCAGGGGGAAGAGGCACCTGGTCCTCGGCCTCGGAGGCTCGATAAGCGGCTATACCGTCGCCGAGATATACCAGGACAGGGTCGTCCTGGTCAGGGGCGGGGAGCGGGTCGAGGTGAGGGTGACGGAGCCGAAGAAGAGGGTGGCCTCACCTGCCCCGAAGCAGAAAGCAGCGGTGAAGAGGGCGAAGAAGAAGAAGGTGAAGCCGGAGCCCAAGACCTCGGAAGAGAGGCCCACCGCCCCATCCCGCAGGATGCGTCAGAGGGATACAGGCTCGAAAAAGATACCGTGGGCCGGCTCCCTTGATCGTCCAGCCGCTCCTTAGGAAGCGCGACTTCGTGGTGAAGACGAGGGGGGCCTCAGGAGATCAACGCGGAGGTCCGGAGACGATGACGGATATCGTCGTGGACAGAAGTACTGCAGAGGCCAAGCTCCTCCGGCTGAAGGGGCTTCTGACCTCGATGGAGAGCGTCTGCGTCGCCTTCTCAGGCGGGGTAGACAGCACCTTCCTCCTCCGGGTGGCCAGGGATGCCCTCGGTGAGAGGGTGATCGCCGTGACCGCCGCCTCACCGACCTATCCGGAGTCGGAACTGCAGGAGGCGAAACGGCTTGCTGGCTCCATGGGAGTGAAGCACATCGTTATCCATTCCAACGAACTCGAGATCCCGGGATTCTCCGACAACGGCAGGGACCGCTGCTACCACTGCAAGAGCGAGCTCTTCCGGAAGCTCTCCGGGATCGCCGAGGGGTACGGTGTGCGCACCGTTGTCGACGGTACGAACCTCGACGACACGGCGGACTACCGTCCCGGCAGGAGGGCCGCCCGGGAGTCAGGGGTGAGGAGCCCCCTCTGCGAGGCTGGACTCACAAAGGACGAGATCCGCTACCTCTCGAAGCAGGCGGGGCTGAGCACCTGGAACAAGCCCTCCTTCGCCTGCCTCTCATCGCGTTTCCCCTACGGTGAGAGGATAACGGAGGAGAAGCTGAGGAAGGTCGAGGAGGCCGAGAGGCTCCTGAGGGAGATGGGGTTCACCCAGTTCAGGGTGAGACACCACGACGGCATAGCGAGGCTTGAGTTCATACCCGAGGAGATGGGGCTCTTCAGCGACGCGGAGCTCAGGCTGAGGATCGATGCCTCCCTCAAGAGGATCGGGTTCAGCTATGTCACCGTCGACCTCCTCGGTTACAGGACGGGTTCGATGAACGAGGTGCTCGGAGCACCGGACGCGGGATGAGTCCGTCTCGATGATGCGGCGGCTGCGGTGAGGTTTCCGGCGATCCTCCGGGTGGTTTCCACGGAGGAGGGGGCATCAAGCTCCGTAGAACCTCGCCAGCCTCTTCAGGGCCTCCATTCTATCCCTGTGGCCCACCTTCGCCGTCCTGATGGCCCTCCTCATGACCTCGATCGTCCTGTCGTAGGTCTCCCGGTCGACCGGGAAGGGTGTACCGTCCTTTCCGCCGTGGGCGAAGCTGAACCTTGCAGGGTCCCGATAACTCGGAGGCCTTCCGTATATGATCTCCGACAGCAGGCTCAGCGCCCTTACCGTCTTGGGTCCCACCCCTCTGATGCCGAGGAGCTCCTCGAAGCCCTCGGGCTGTCTCTCGTACGTCTTTGTCAGTGTACGGTGCAGCCTCGCCGGATCTATGTCTGCAGCCGTTATGTGGTGCCTCCTGGAGAGCTCTATCTCCCTGATCCTCGTCATCTCCTTAAGCACCTTCTCCGGCCTCTCCCTTGACAGGGCGGTGGATATCCGCCTCGCCCCTTCGCTCTCGGAGGCGACCATGTTGATGACCGCGCCTCTCTCATCGCAGCAGACAGCGGTGTGCGGCTCCACCACGAAGTCCGCCACGTTCTCTCCCAGCCAGTGGTAGCGTCTCGCCGATCTCTTCTGTTCGTTCATACCCTGCTGAATAACGGCCCACTGTCCCCGGTCCGTGAAGACGAAGACGTGATGGTAGAGCTGATACCCGTCCTGCACGGCAGAGTTGTCCACCTTGGCGGCCATCCTGCTTGCATGGATCAGTGGGGCGGGGTCCACGGTGTGCCTGTCGGCATACATCCTTATCTCTTCCGGCGTCTTTCTCGATGCTCCGCCCTTGCCTCCGGCGATGAAGAGGCCGAGCTCTCCCTCCATGCCCTTCAGTCCTTCCTTCAGCGCACCGGTCACCGTCGTGGTGAGACCGCTTGAGTGCCAGTCGAAGCCGAGGGCACAGCCCAGGGCCTGGAACCAGCAGGGATCGGAGAGCCTCTCCAGGAACGCCCTCTGGCCGAACTCGGCCACGATGGCTGCGGTGATCTCCCTCGAGAGGGCCGTCATCCTCTCGAAGAGCCACCTCGGCGCCCTCCCGTGGTGCAGCGGCAGTATCGCCGTACCGGTCCTCATCCGGGGTCAGGTCTCAACATTTGACATTCCTCCCGACCTCATCCCCCTCTTATCCTCTCCTCATACCTCCTGCAGGCCTGAGACACAGCGGCATAATCCATCCCGAACATCTCCCCTATCTCCCTCAGGCTCATCGGCGTGTATCTCTTCAGCAGATAGAGCGTCATTTGTCTATAGATGTTCCCACGTCTGCGGTCGAATATCTCATCGCGGCTGACCGAGGCCCGCTCCATCACCTGCTGGATGATCTCCTCCGCCGTATACGTCTCTGCATCCCTTGTCGCGGCGATCTCTCTGCTCCGCCCAATGGATCGCATCCTTTCCTTTATCGATTCTATGAACCCCTCCCCACCGAGGGCGACGCCCTTGTATGCCTCCTTAACCGGGTCCTTTGCATAGAGATTTCTGATGACGTAGGCCCTGTACCTCCTCCGTGCCCTCCGGAGGTCATCGTCAAACTGTCCCAGGATGAAGCCCGTCTCGAGCCTCGCCAGGGGATTCCTCCTGCCCATATACTCAGGATAGCTGCTCCAGGGATACTCCAGAGGGTCCTTCACCATACCCGCCCGCACGGGATTTGCATGGATATAGGCGGAGAGCTGAACAGCGTATCTGTCTTCATCAACAATGATCGATCTGTATCTGCCCTGAAACACCGCCCCGACGATCCCGTGCCTTACCCTGAACCAGTTTGCGTAAGAGGCGTTCAGGTAATGCATCGCTTCTGATATATTGGCAAGAGGGGTCTTTATAAAGAGGTGGTAATGGTTGCTCATCAGACAGTAGGCGTAACATACTATGGAGTATTTCCCCCACGTCTCCTCCATCTTCTCCAGAAAGGAGCGCCTGTCGTCGTCACTGTAGAAGATCTCCTCCTTCCGGTTGCCCCTTGCGGTTATGTGATAGACAGCGTTCTCGAAGGAGAGCCTCAGAGGTCTGGCCATGGAGAGAGTTTAACAGAAACGGTCCGGAATGTCAAATGTTGAGACCTGACCCCGGTTGTAACGGTGGGGACTCCTCTGCTAAACTTCAAGAATGTTCAGGTGGTTCCTCTCAGGGCTCTCCATCCAGAGGCTCGCCTCTGCCCCCTTCTCAGGGATGATCTCCGGGAGAGGGGTCTGCCTGCTCTTCGAGGCCCCTGAGGGGGCAGGGAACGTAAAGGGGGTGTTGACGAGCCCATGGAGGGCTTTTCAGAGGGGTTCCGGGGGGCGGGTCCATCTGCAGCCCCGATACCCGCCGTTTCGTGATCTTCAGCACATAGAGGATGCAGGCCGTGGATATTGAGGTACTGGAGGCATATGGAGGGTCGAGGCGACTCGTGGAGGTCCTTGCCTCCACAGGGGTGAGGGACCTCTATCCCCCTCAGGCTATGGCCGTTGAGGCGGGCCTCCTGAGCGGAGAGGCCCCCTTCGTGGTGGCTGCCCCCACAGCCTCGGGGAAGACCCTCATTGCGGAGCTGGCGATGCTGAAGGTCTTCCTCGAGGGGGGAGGGAAGGTGATATACCTCGTGCCCCTCAGGGCGCTGGCAAGGGAGAAGTACGATGAGTTCACGAGGAAGTACAGGGCCGCCGGCGTGAGGGTGATCCAGAGCACGGGTGACTACGACAGCGCGGAGCCGTGGCTTCAACGGGCTGACCTGATCATATCCACCAACGAGAAGATGGACTCGCTCGTCAGGCACAGGGCCCCCTGGCTGAGGGACGTGGGCCTCGTGATCGCCGACGAGATACACCTCCTCGGAGACCCTCACAGGGGGCCGACCCTCGAGGTCGTTCTCACCCGCCTCAGGCTGATGAGTCCGGAGCCCAGGCTGATAGCCCTGAGCGCCACGATACCGAATGCTGTGGAGATCGCGGGGTGGCTCAACGCCAGGCTCGTGGAGGCGGACTGGAGGCCGGTGCCCCTCAGGGAGGGGGTCTTCTACAACGGTGCAGAGATCTTCAACGACGGCACCGTCAGGTGGGTGCCGAGGGAGAGCCGCTGGGATGCGGTGAACCTCGCGCTCGAGACCATCAGGGACGGAGGGCAGGCGCTCGTATTCGTGAACACGCGGAAATCAACGGAGACGGTCGCCAGGAACGCCTCTCCGTACGTGACAGGCCTCCTCTCAGAGGCGGAGAGGCTTTCCCTCAGGGAGCTCTCCGGAAGGGTCCTGGCTGTCACCGCTGAACCGACACGGATCTGCAGGAGGCTCGCCGAGTGCGTGGCCTGCGGTGTGGCCTTCCATCATGCGGGTATCAACCATGCCCAGAGGAGGCTCATAGAGGATGCCTTCAGGGCCGGCGGCATAAAGCTGATAGCCGCCACCACCACCCTCGCCATGGGGCTGAACCTCCCATCAAGGAGGGTGGTCATCAGGGACTGGTGGAGGTACGAGACAGGTCTCGGCATCCACCCCCTGGCGGCCATCGAGATAAAACAGATGTCCGGGAGGGCCGGAAGGCCGGGGCTCGATGAGTACGGAGAGGCAGTGATCGTCGCACGGAGCAAGAGGGATGAGGAGTTCCTCTTCAGGAAGTACATCACCGGTGAGCTGGAGAGGATAGAGTCCAGACTCGGCAGCGAGCCCGCCCTCAGGACCCACGTGCTCGCATCCGTGGCAGGACTCTTCACGACGACCCATGCCGAGCTCGCAGGGTTCCTGGAGAAGACCTTCTTCGCCTTCCAGAGCGGAGCCGGACGGCTCGCCTCCATAGCGGAGGAGATAACGGGGTTTCTCGAGGCCGAGGGGATGATGGTCCGGGAGGGAGCGGCCCTGGCGGCCACGAGGTTCGGCCGGAGGGTCTCGGAGCTGTACATCGATCCCCTCACCGCCGTGGTGCTGAGGGACGCCCTCCACCGCTTCGACGGGAGCGGGCCGCTGCCGATCTTCCAGATGATAGCCCATACGCCGGACATGATGGTGCTCTCCCTCAGGAAGGGTGATTACGACGAGATGATCGAGCTCTTCTACGCCCACGCAGGGGAGCTGCTCCTTCCGGAGGAGGAGCGGTACCCCTCGGAGGAGCTGCTGGCGGAGATGAAGACGGCGTCGTTGCTCCTTCAGTGGATAGAGGAGACGCCGGAGGAGAGGATGGTGAGCCGCTTCGGGATCGGACCCGGTGATCTCCGGACCCTCGTGGAGCTCTCCGACTGGCTCCTCTACTCAGCGGCAGAGATCGGCAGGGTCTTCAGGCTGAGGGAGGCGGTGAGGGCCGTCTCCCTCCTCAGGACGAGGGTCGTCTACGGAGTGAGGGAGGAGCTCCTGCAGCTCGTTACCCTCCGGGGGATCGGGAGGGTGAGGGCGAGGAGGCTCTTCGATGCAGGATTCAGGGGGCTCAAGGAGATCAGGGAGGCGACGGCCGGAGAGCTGGCGGCCGTGCCCACCATAGGGAAGGCCCTTGCGGAGGACCTGAAGAGGCAGGTGGAAGGAAAAAAGCCGCGTTGATGTTGTAGAATTATCGGCAAGGGACCTTTGGGTGATGATAGAGGAACTGATCAGGAAGAACCGGAGCTACAGGCGTTTCCACGAGGACGTCCCCATCGACGGGGAGACCCTGAGGGGGCTCGTCAACCTGGCGAGGCTCTCGGCGTCGGCAGGCAACCTCCAGCCCCTCCGCTACATCCTCTCGAACTCCCCCGAGACCAACGGCAGGATCTTCTCATGCCTTGGCTGGGCCGGTTATCTGAAGGACTGGCCCGGCCCCCCGGAGGGTGAGAGACCCTCCGCCTACATCGTCATCCTCGGTGACACCAGCGTGAGCAGGAACTTCGGGTGCGACCACGGTATCGCAGCCCAGAGCATCCTCCTTGGTGCGGTGGAGAAGGGCCTCGGCGGCTGTATCATCGGTACGGTGAACAGGAGGAGGCTCAGGGAGCTGCTCGATATCCCCGAGAGGTACGAGATACTCCTGGTCATCGCACTGGGGAGGCCGAAGGAGAAGGTGGTGATCGAGGAGGTCTCAGAGGGTGAGAGCATCAGGTACTGGAGGGACGCCGAGGGTGTCCACCACGTCCCGAAGAGGAGGCTCGACGATATAGTGTTGGCAGGTTGAGGAGCTCAACCTGCCCCTTCAGCGGCCTCTACCAGCCCCTGTAAGGGTAGCCGTAGCTGCCGTCGAAGTATCCGTCGTCATAGCCCTTTAAGTAGCCGTCGCGGAAGCCGTGACGGTAACCACGGCGGTAGGACCTCCTGCCGTACCAGTAGCGCACCCTGTAGTAGCGGACCGGCCGTTCGTAGTAATAGATCGGCTGGTGGTAACCGGTGTAATAAGTGCCTCCCAGGGCGCCGCCCACCAGAGCCACCCCGATGTCGGCAGCGAGTCTGCCCAGTTCCCATCCTGCACCGGACTCAAAGGCCTCCCCGAACCTGCTCCCTGCGGAGGAGACCGCTGGAACGAGCAGGACGACCATTACGGAGATCACCAGTATCCTCTTCATC
Source organism: Nitrospirota bacterium (assembly GCA_015492515.1). Classification (GTDB taxonomy): domain Bacteria; phylum Nitrospirota; class Thermodesulfovibrionia; order Thermodesulfovibrionales; family JdFR-85; genus S146-64. The sequence goes on along the minus strand of WGEZ01000110.1, from coordinate 25,621 downwards.
CCGTCCTCCTTTCCTGCACTGCCGTGATGATCGGACCCCACGGGTCTCTGCGAAGGATCCTACAAGAACCATGCCAGGTGTCAGGACAAAAGACGGTGGACGGCGAAGGCGTGCAGGAGGGGGGTGCTCTGTCCCTCTCCTTCTCTCCCCTGGTCCATGAGGCCGCCACGGTCTCCCCAAACCGGGAGGGGTGATCCCCTGTTGGGGATTTCCGTGGTGATCGGGTCAGCCCCTCAGGTCCTGCCCTTCAGGAGGGTGCTGAGAAGCAGCAGGAGTATCCCCACCGAGAGGGCCGAGTCGGCCACGTTGAAGGCGGGCCAGTGGTATCTGCCGGCGTGGAGGTCGATGAAGTCGACCACATAGCCGAGCCTCAGCCTGTCCAGGAGGTTTCCCAGCGCCCCTCCGAGGATGAACGACAGGGAGAGGCCGTCCTCCTTCCCCCTGATCAGCATCACGGTGACCACGGCCACGGCGATCAGGGAGACCGCGATGAAGAAGGGGTTGCCGAGGCCCTGGAAGAGGCCGAAGGCGGCACCGGTGTTCTTCACGTTCACGAGCTGGAGGAAGGGCAGCACCCTTATCTCCTCGAAGGGCTGGATCGTCCTCACGACGATCAGCTTCGCGGCCTGGTCCAGGACCAGTACGAGGATGGAGAGTGTCAGATAGGCCGTCGGCTTCTTCATCGGTTTCAGCAGCTCTCCCGATGCCGCAGGGTCAACCCTTCAGCACCCTGTAGCACCTCTGGCAGACCTCGGGCGCGTCGTCGAAGGTGCCGACCGTGGGGGACCAGTTCCAGCAACGGAGGCACTTCCGGCCCTCTGCACGTCCCACTACCACGGCGAGGCCCCCGGCCTCTTCGTCCCTGAAGGCGTCCCCCGGGGCCTCTCCGTAGGTCTTGACGCCGGCCTGGGAGACGATCAAGAGCGTGGGCAGGAACCCCTCGTACTCCCTGAGCAGCGAGAGCCTCTCCTCCTCTGCAAAGAGGACCACCTTTGCCTCGAGGGAGTTGCCGATGATCTTCTCTGCCCTCTTGAGTTCGATGGCCTTGTTGACGACGTCCCTCGTCTCGATCAGCCCTTCCCACCTCCTCTCGAGGTCACGGTCTATGAGCCCTTCGTCGACCGCTGGAAAGTCGCTCAGGAAGACGCTCTCCGTCCTCTCCCCAGGCATGGACTGCCAGATCTCCTCCGCGGTGAAGGAGATCACCGGCGCCATGAGCCTGGTCATCGAGGTGAGTATCCTGTGCATGGTCCACTGGGCCGCCCTCCTTTCAGGGGAGTCGGCGGCGAAGGTGTAGAGCCTGTCCTTCAGGATGTCGAGGTAGAAGGAGCTCATCTCGACGACGCAGAAGTGGTATATGCTGTGGAAGACCTCGTGGAAGTTGAACCTCTCGTAGGCCGTGGTGACGCGGCTGATCAGCCCCTGGAGCCTGCTGAGTGCCCACCGGTCTATCTCGAGCAGGGCCCTGGAATGGTCCCCATGGTCGAAGTCGTAGAGGTTACCAAGGAGGAACCTGCAGGTGTTCCTTATCTTTCGGTAGGCCTCCACGAGGCGCGTGACGATCTCGTCCGAGAGGCGGACGTCGTCGCGGTAGTCCTCGGCGGAGACCCAGAGCCTCAGTATCTCTGCACCGTTTCTCCTGATGATGTCGTTCGGTGCGATCACGTTACCCACCGATTTCGACATCTTCTTCCCCTGACCGTCGACGACGAACCCGTGAGTGAGGACGGTCTCGTAGGGCGCCCGCCCCCTGGTGCCGACGGAGGTGATGAGGGAGCTCTGGAACCATCCCCTGTGCTGGTCGCTCCCCTCCAGGTACATATCGGCGGGCCATCTCAGCCGCTCATCGGCCTCCAGCACCGCGGCGTGGCTCACTCCCGAATCGAACCAGACGTCGAGGATGTCCGTCTCCTTCCTGAACTCCGTACCACCGCAGGAGGGACACCTGTATCCGGCGGGGACGAGGTCACCCTCCTCCACCTCGAACCAGGCATCGGCCCCCTTCTGTCTGAAGAGCTCGACCACCCTGTCCAGTACAGCCTCGTCGCTTACCAGTGCCCCGCAGCCCCGGCATGTGAGCAGCGTGATCGGGACACCCCAGGCCCTCTGCCTGGAGATGCACCAGTCCGGCCTCCGCTCCATCATGCCCCTGATCCTCTCCCTCCCCCACCTCGGTATCCACTCCACGCGGTCTATCTCGCTCAGACAGGTCCTCCTCAGGTCCCTGTGCTCCACTGATATGAACCACTGTTCAGTGGCCCTGAAGATCACGGGCTTCTTGCACCTCCAGCAGTGCGGGTAGGAGTGGGTGACGGCCCCTGAACCCATCAGCGCACCCCGCTCACTCAGCATCTCCATGATCAGGCCGTTTGCATCGAAGACGGCCCTTCCTTCAAGGTCCGCGACGTCGGCCGTGAACCTGCCGCGCTCATCCACCGGTGCGAGGATCTCGAGGCCGTAACGGAGCCCTGCGAGGTAGTCGTCCTCTCCGTGCCCCGGTGCTATATGGACCACCCCGGTGCCCTCGGAGGTGGTGACGAACTCGCCTGTTATCACGAGGGAGTCCCTCTCCAGGAAGGGGTGTCTCGCCCTCAGCCCCTCCAGGGCCTTCCCCTTCACGGTCTTCACCCTCCTGCCCTCAAGGCCGATCTCGTCGCCCAGTCTCCCGGCGAGGTCGGATGCAATGATGTAGCAGCCGTCTCCTGACTCAAGCACCAGATAGTCCGTCTCCGGATGGACGGCGAGGGCGAGGTTTGCAGGGAGGGTCCAGGGCGTGGTGGTCCAGATGATGAAGTACAGCCCCTTCCCCCTGAGGTCGGCCGGCAGGACCCTCTCTGCATCGGCATCGAGGACCCTGAACCTGACATAGATGGATGGCGAGGTCTTCTCGGCGTACTCAACCTCGGCCTCCGCCAGGGCGGTCACGCAGGAGGGGCACCAGTGGACGGGCTTCTTCCCCCTGTAGACGTAGCCGTCCTTCACGAGCCTGGCGAACTCCCCGGCGATCGACGCCTCGTACTCGTAGGACATGGTGAGGTAGGGCCTCTCCCAGTCACCGAAGACGCCGAGCCTCTTGAACTCCTCCCTCTGGATATCCACGAACCTCTCCGCATACCCCCTGCACAACCCCCTCTTCTCGAGGATCGGGGTGGAGTGCTTCCTCTTGCCGAGCTTTTTGTCCACCTCGAGCTCGATCGGCAGCCCGTGGCAGTCCCAGCCGGGCACGAAGGGCGAGTAATACCCCCTCATGCTCTTGTACTTCACGATGATGTCCTTGAGCACCTTGTTCAGGGCGTGACCCATATGGATGTAGCCGTTCGCATAGGGGGGGCCGTCGTGGAGTATGAAGGGTCGGCCCGAACGGTTCTTCTCCTGGAGCTTCCCGTAGATACCCCTCTCCTGCCAGAACCTGAGGATCTCCGGCTCCCTCTGGGTGAGGTTCGCCTTCATCGGGAAGGCGGTCTGTGGAAGGTTCAGTGTATCCTTGTAATCCCCGGGCATAGTTAATAAACATAACCCCAGCCAGGGGGAAAAGTCAAGGAAACAGCCCCCTCCCGTGTTTCTGCATGATCACGACCCCTGTTTCTCCCCGGCCTCCGGCGGCCTTGATAAAATGAGTGGAAACAGGTAATATATTAGACCAAAATTCTTGACGTACGGATGCAACCGATTTCAGCCACAACCAAAACAATCGATCTGGAGGTGAAGCATGTTTGAGTCAATAGCCTGGGCGATGGGACCGGCACCGGAGGGTGGAGCGCAGGGCGGCCCGTTGGCACTGCTTCAGAGTTTCCTGCCCCTGATTATTATATTTGCCATCTTTTATTTCCTTCTCATAAGGCCGCAGCAGAAGAAGGCCAAACAGCACAAGGAGATGCTGGCCTCTCTGAAAAAGGGTGACAAGGTGATAACCTCAGGCGGCATCTACGGGGTGGTGGACTCCGTGGGAGAGAAGACCCTCACACTCAAGATCGCCGAGAACGTAAAGATCAAGATCGGAAAGGGCTACATTGCAGCGCTCAGAGCTACTTCGGAAGAAGACTGATCCCGAACCGGATATAGAGAATCTCGTAAACAACCCCAGGGCACGTCTCTACATAGATGCGGCGGACAGATACCTCGAGAGCATCGGCTACACGGAGCACGGGCTGAGACACTGCAGCATCGTCTCGAAGAACGCCAGCAGGATCCTGAAGAGACTCTCCTATCCGGAGAAGACCGCCATGCTCGCGGCATCCGCCGGTTTCCTCCACGACATCGGGAACATGCTCGGCAGGTCCATGCACCACAAGATGGGAGCCCTCCTCGCGAAGGAGGTGCTCGAGGAGGTGGGCTTCTCTGCCGCTGATATCGTAAGGGTGATGACGGCGATCGTGGTCCACGAGGAGGACGAGGGGGCGATCCCTGACGAGGTGGCAGCGGCGCTCCTGATAGCGGACAAGTCGGATGTCCATCGGAGCAGGGTGAGGAACCCCTCGATGCTGACGGAGGACATACACGACAGGGTCAACTATGCGGCGACCGAGTCGGACCTGGCGGTGGAGCCGGACAGGAGGCTGATAACGCTCTCCCTGGTGATAGACACCAGGATATCCCAGGTGATCGAGTATTTCGAGATCTTCCTCTCCAGGATGACGGCCTGCCGCAGGGCTGCGAAGGTGCTCGGTACGGAGTTCGAACTCTTTATAAACAATACAAGGATGGCGTGAGGAGGAGAAGCAAGGGATGAGGAAGATCAGGTGGAAGGTGGCCCTCATTGTCGGTACGGTCATCCTGGCCGTGATATTCTTTCTGCCCAACACCCCCCTGTTCAAGCACATGCCCCGGTGGTGGCAGGAGAATATGCCCAACCGGGGGATAGCCCTCGGCCTCGACCTGCGGGGCGGCATCCACCTCGTCTTCGAGGTCCAGGGGGAGAGGGCTGTGGAGATAACGGTCCAGAGGATCGCCCAGCGCCTGGAGGATATCCTGGAGAAACGGAAGATCGAGGCAGAGGTGAAGGCCGAGGGGGAGACCATCCGGATCTCACCCGGAGAGCCTGAGGTGAGGGAGGCGGTCCTCGACGCCTATCCCAACCTGGTGGAGCTCCCCTCCTCGGGGGAGGGGCTCGGCTTCCGCCTCTCCGAGGAGGAGGCCCGGAGGATCCGTGACAACGCCACCGATCAGGCCCTGGAGACGATCCGCAACAGGGTGGATCAGTTCGGCGTCGCGGAGCCGGTGATCCACCGACAGGCGGAGAACGAGATAGTGGTCCAGCTGCCCGGGTACAAGGACCCCAGGAGGGCGGTGGAACTGATAGGCAAGACCGCCCAGCTCGAGTTCATGCTCGTTGACGACGACTCTCCGATCGCCGCTGAACTGCCGCGGAGGATAAGGGCCGGTGAGGAGCAGGCCCTCATAGAGAGGTTCAAGGACAGGATACCCGGGGACGACGTGATCCTCTTCCAGCGGATCGTGGACAAGGAGACGGGAGAGGTCTCGAAGAGGCCCTTCCTGCTGAAGAAGGAGGTGCTCCTCACGGGCGACCTCCTCTCCGAGGCGAGGGTGGCCATAGACCAGAGGTTCAACGAACCCTACGTATCGCTCACCTTCAACAGCACGGGGGCGAAGATCTTCGAGGAGATCACGGGCAAATACGTCCAGAAGCGCCTGGCCATCGTGCTCGACGGCAACGTCTACTCCGCCCCGGTGATCCGGGAGAGGATAGCCGGCGGCAATGCACAGATAACGGGGGCCTTCTCGATGCAGGAGGCGAAGGACCTCGCCATAGTGCTGAGGGCAGGTGCCCTGCCCGCACCGGTGAAGCTCCTTCAGAACATCACCGTCGGTCCTTCCCTGGGGAGGGACTCCATCGAGGCCGGCAAGAAGGCAGGGGTGATCGCCGTGGTGCTGGTGGTGCTCTTCATGGTCCTCTACTACAGGCTCTCGGGTCTCATCGCCGACTTCGCCATGGTGCTCAACGTCATACTCCTGCTCGGCGCGATGGCCTTCCTGAACGCCACGCTCACACTGCCCGGCATAGCGGGGATAATCCTCGCCGTCGGGATGGCCGTGGACTCGAACGTGCTGATGTTCGAGAGGATGAGGGAGGAACTACGGGCGGGCAAGACGCCGAGGGCAGCGGTGGACTCCGGCTATGACAAGGCCCTCCTCACCATAGTGGACTCCCACGTCACCACGCTGATCACCGCCGCGGTCCTCTACCAGTTCGGCACCGGACCGATCAAGGGCTTCGCCGTCACCCTCGGCCTCGGTGTGGCCATCAACCTCTTCACAGCCCTCATCGGTACGAAGACGGTCTTCGACATCATACACTCGAGGAAGGAAGTGAGGAAGCTGAGCATATGATCGAGATCGTGAAGAAGACAAACATCGACTTCATGGCCCTCAGGAGGTTCGCCTTCATGATATCGGGCGTGCTGGTGCTGCTGGGGATCGTGGCCATATACCAGGTGGCGAGAGGCACCGCGAACCTGGGCATAGATTTCGCGGGCGGCACCGCCGTACAGGTCAAGTTCGAGAGGCCCGTCACCCTCCAGGAGGTGAGGACCGTGCTCGAGGCGAGGGGGATGGAGGATTTCGACCTCCAGGACTTCCCCACGGTGAACAAGGTGCTGATCCGTGTCAAGAAGGAGCAGGAGGAGCTGGGGAAGGTCTCGGAGGAGATAATCAGGGCCCTGAAGGATGGTTTCAGGGACAACGGGATCACCGTGGACTCCACCACGGAGATCGGTCCGAAGGTGGGGGCCAAGCTGAGGAAGGACGCGATGTGGGCGATACTGGCCGCCACAGCGGGCATACTGATATACGTCGCCTGGCGTTTCCAGTTCAGGTTCAGCATAGGCGCCACGGCAGCGACCTTCCACGACGTGCTCGCCGTGCTCGGGCTCTTCAACATCATGGGCAGGGAGATAAACCTGGTCCTCGTAAGCGCGCTCCTGGCCATCGCCGGTTACTCGCTGACCGACTCGGTGGTGGTCTTCGACCGCATCAGGGAGAACCTGAGGTTCGTAACGAAGGACCCCATCGAGAAGGTGATCAACAGGAGCATCAACGAGGTCCTGTCGAGGACACTGATAACCTCGATCACCACACTGCTTGCCGCAGGTGCGCTCTTCTTCTTCGGCGGTGAGGTGATCCATGACTTCGCCCTGGCGATGATCCTGGGGATAACGATCGGGACATACTCCTCGGTCTTCGTCGCCAGCCCGATCGTCCTGCTCTGGAAGGAGAAGAGGCCCGTGGCCTCGAAGAAGAGATGATGGACCGATAGCGGCCTCCCCGACGCGGGCAGGGGGCCGGATGCTCAGCCTGTTGGGGGTGGAAATGTCTGAGAGGAGATGGCTGGTACAGAGGACGAACCCTGAGTACATAAGCTACCTCGCAAGGGCTGCCTCGGTCTCTCCAGCCTTCGCCCAGGTGCTGATAAACAGGGGCATAAAGTCTCCCGGCGCCGTCAGGTCCTTCCTCGACCCGGGTGTGGAGGGGCTCTCGGACCCCTTTGAGCTTCCGGGGATGGCCGAGGCGGTGGAGGTGATCCGTGACGCCGTAAAGGCCGGCAGGAGGGTCATGGTCCATGGCGACTACGACGCCGACGGGCTGACGGGCACCGCCGTGATGATGACCGCGCTCAGGAGGCTCGGTGCGGAGACCTGCTACTTCATCCCCGACAGGATGGCCCATGGATACGGGTTCAATACAGCGGGTGTGGAGTACGCCAGGGAGGCCGGGGCCGGCCTGATAGTGACCGTGGACTGCGGGATAACCTCCCGGGAGGCTGCCGAAGCGGCTGCCTCCGCGGGCATCGGCGTGGTCATCACGGACCACCATGAACCCGCGAGGGACGGCTCTGGAAGGCCCCTGCTGCCCAGGGCCCTCGCGGTGGTCAACCCGAGGCTCGGCGGCGATGCGGCACCGGTGATCTCCGGCTCCGTCGTGGCCTTCAAGCTTGCCACGGCCCTGCTCGGTCGGGACGCGGCGATGGACCTTGCCGACCTTGCAGCCCTCGGGACCATAGCCGACGTGGTCCCCCTGATCGAGGAGAGCAGGATCATCGTCAAGGAGGGCCTCAGGCTCATCAACGAGGGGCTGAGACCCGGCATAAGGGCGCTCAGGGAGGTCTCGGGACTGAGGGAGAGGAAGGTGGGCGCAGGGCTCCTCTCCTTCACGATCATACCGAGGCTGAACGCCTCGGGCAGGATCGACAACGCCACGGACGTCGTCAGGCTGCTGTTGTCGGAGGAGTTCGACGAGGCCGTCGAGATGGCGAGGAGGCTCCATGAGCTGAACATGAAGCGGCAGGCCATCGAGGACGAGATGCACCAGGAGGCCATGGCCATGCTGGATGAGAAGGGCTACGACCTCTCCATACTGCTCGCCTCGGAGCGGTGGCACGAGGGAGTGGTGGGGATCGTCGCCTCAAGGCTCGCCGAGGCGTTCTACAGACCCGCCTTCGTCTTCACCATAAGCGAGGGCGTTGCAAGGGGCTCGGCAAGGTCCATCCCGCCCTTCGACCTCCACAGGGGCATATCGAGGTGCAGGGAGATGCTGCTGTCCTTCGGAGGGCACAGACAGGCGGCGGGACTGAGGCTCAGGGCGGAGGACCTCCCGGAGTTCGAAGAGAGGATGAACCAGGTGATAGCCGAGAGCCTCACCGGGGAGGACCTCGTCCCCACCCTCACCATCGATGCCGCTGTAGGGCTGAGGGAGGTTAACTTCCACCTCGTGAGGGAGATCTCACTCCTTGAACCCCTGGGCTACGGCAATCCCGAGCCCCTGCTCGGGACAAAGGGGCTCGAGGCGGTGGGGCCGCGGGTGGTGGGCAACAACCACCTCAAGACGAGGCTGAAGCACCGCCACTGCGTGCTCGATGCCATCGGCTTCGACATGGGTGGGATGATGGAATGGTTCGAGCCCACCGTGAAGGTGGACGCCGTCTACACCCCTGTGATCAACGAGTGGAACGGCGGAAAGACCCTCCAGCTCCATCTCAGGGCGCTGAGGCCCTCGGTGTAGCGCTACTGCTTCGGCTCCTCCTCTTCCTTCCTTATCGTAACGTCCCTGACGAAGTCAGGACACCTTACGTCCTTTCCGGAGAGGGTGAACTTCTTCTGGCACGTCGCCCTCCAGGCACAGACGGCGCATATCTCGGGGAGCTCCTCCTTCATCTGCACCTCCTTCTCAGATGGTAGCTCAAGAGTGTCTCGATGTTGCCCTCGATCGAGGGTTTCGAGTTGATTATGAAGACCCTGCCGTCGATGGTGAAGAGTTCCGCCTTCAGCCTCTCCACAGCGGGAGGGCGCTCGAACCTCTTGCTCAGCTCCTCCTCGAACATCGGCACGAGCTTGTCCTTCATCCTGAGATGGGTATCCATCAGGAAGACCGCCATCTCCGGACACAGGTCCTGGACCCTCGACCAGAAGGCGCTTATCTCGGTGTCGTATATCTGTTTCGGGGGTGAGGACTTCACCTCGATGTACAGGAGTCCGCTGTCCAGCTTGGCGATCAGGTCATAGTCGCCGCCGACCCTCCTGCCCCGGAACTTGATGCCCCAGATGGTCTCCATCCTGAACTCCCTCTTCAACACCTCCGCAACGAACCACTCGAGGGTCTCGCCGAAGCTCTTGACGGGCCTCTTCCTCAGCCTGTACCCGCCGGAGACCCGCTCCAGCAACCCTGTCTCGAGGAGGTAGTCGATGTACTCTCCGGTGATCTCCTCCGTGGCGTAGGTGGTCACCTCCCCGGGGGTGAACCCCTCCTGGTGCTTTATCACCTCCCTCAGGAAGAGCCTGAAGGAGTACCGCTTCATCGTCTCGTAGTAGGAGTCGAGATGCCTCTCTGCAGGGATGATGAGGTCTTCCGAGGGCTCCTTCTTGAAGATGCTGAACCCCCTCCTCCTGAGGAGGGCCTCGAGGGGAGGGGTGAGCTCGGTGAGCCTCTGCCTCAGGAGTGTTATCTCCTCCCTCAGGTCGGCCGCCTCCACATCGGTCTCCGCGTGTCCCTTCCTCATGTTACAGTATATAACAAAAGCCCGGGTTTTGTAAGTTCGGCCTCCGGTGTTATAATAGCCCTGTACACACCATGAGTTGATCCCTGCGGAAAGGAGGTCTGGATGAAGAAGTCACTGGGGCCGAAGACCATAATCTATCCGACGCCGGTCCTGGTCATTGGCACCTATGACCGGAACGGCAGGCCGAATGCGATGACCGCGTCATGGGGCGGGATATGCTGTTCGAGACCGCCGTGCATCGCCGTCTCCCTGAGGAAGGCGACCTATACGTACGAGAACGTGATGCAACGGAAGGCCTTCACGGTGAACATCCCCTCGGAGGACAACATCAAGGAGGCGGATTACTTCGGCACTGTCTCCGGCAGGACCGTGGACAAGTTCACGGCGACGGGGCTCACGCCGTTGAAGGCAGAGCATGTGGACGCACCGTACATAAAGGAGTTTCCCCTCGTTCTGGAGTGCAGGGTGACCCATACCATCGAGATAGGGCTCCATACACAGTTCATCGGCGAGGTGATGGACCTCAAGGCAGAGGAGACCGTGATCGGTGAGAAGGACATCCCGGAGATCGAGAAGGTGAGACCCTTCTCCTTCGTCCCCGAGAGCCGCACCTATTACGGGACGGGGAGGTTTCTCGGAAAGGCCTTCACCATAGGCAGGCGCTGAGCGGCCCTGGTGCCGCTCGATAGCTCCGCCGGGGTCAGCCCCGAAGCTCCTCCTCGAGCTCCCTGAGCAGCTTGAGGCTCTCTCCGGTCATCTCCGTCTCGTTGATCTCGAGGATCACGTTCAGGTCGGGTTTCCTCCTCAGGAGCGTTCTGAGCGCCTCCAGCTCCCTGCAACCCGGGCTGAGGGGCCAGTGGTCCCTTATGCCGCCGTGCCAGCCGTTGTTCCTGTGGATATGCACGAACTCTATCTTCCCGATGCTTGAGTCGTCGAGGGAGCCGATGAACCGGACGGCGTCCAGCCCGGCCGTCTCCACGTGTCCCAGGTCGAGGGTGATCGAGTCCGCATAGTTGCGCCAGAACCAGAGGACGTCCGCCGTATCCTCGGCGTTCTCGAAGGAGACGGTGGTTATGGAGCTGAGCTCGTCGAGGGCCGTCCTGAAGCTCCTTTCGTACCCTCCCCTGAGCCTCCCCCCTCCCGGCGCCTTTTCGTCATGCAGTATCAGGGCGAGGTCCGTCCATTCGGCCATCACCCTCAGGTCCTTCATCGTACTCTTCTCCAGGAGGGAGTACCCCACGGGGTGCACCACGTACCGTATGCCCAGCTCCCTGCACTGTCTGGCACAGTTCCTCATCAGGTCCAGACAGCCCTTCATCCCGTTGTAGACGGATATCTGGAGGAGCTCCACGTTCCAGAGGCCCACCTCCTCGGGGTAGAGCACCCTTGAGCCGATGGTCATGATCTATTTTAAAACATCCCCCTCTGCAATATACAGCTCCCGCAGGGAGGGGTTTGCACACCCCCTCAGCCCTGGGTTAGAATAGAGCTGAGAGGTTCCGGGTATGAAGAGCCTCCTCCTGATGATATCGCTGCTGACACTGGTCTCGGCCCCGTCGGGCACCGGCTCCGACGTCCACGCCTTGAGGCGTCAGGCGATGGTCCGGAATGACATAAAGGCCAGGGGCATAAGGGACGAGGCGGTGCTCGCCGCGATGTCCAGGGTCGAGCGGCACCTCTTCGTCGACAGGAGGTACGTCGACAGGGCGTACGAGGACCAGCCCCTCCCCATAGGCGAGGGACAGACCATATCCCAGCCCTACGTGGTGGCCCTGATGACCGAGGCGCTGAGGCTGAAGCCCACCGACAGGGTGCTCGAGATCGGGACGGGCTCGGGTTATCAGGCTGCGGTCCTGGCGGAGATCGTCTCGGAGGTGTACACGATAGAGATCAGGGAGGGGCTTGCCGAGAGGGCGGAGAGGCTCCTGAAACGCCTGGGTTACCGGAACATAGAGGTGAAACACGGCGACGGGTACTTCGGCTGGGAGGAGCATGCACCCTTCGATGCGATAATCGTCACCGCTGCGGCCAACCACATCCCTCCGCCGCTGATCAGGCAGCTCAGGGAAGGCGGCAGGCTCATCCTCCCCCTGGGGAGCACGGTCTATTTCCAGACCCTCACCCTCATCACAAAGAGGGGGGGTGAGCTCGAGGTGGAGCAGCTGGGTAGCGTGGCCTTCGTCCCGATGGTGGGAGAGGTGCAGAGGGGGAGGAGATGAGCCCTTTCACAAGGGGGGCCTCCTCCGGCCTCAGATCCGGAGGCCCCCGATGGATGCTCTGTGGTGAGTTTATCCCCTCCGGTCTTGAGACAAATACAGACGAGGGTTGCGAGGCCCGTCCGGTCCAACCCCGGTTGGATTTTTCCCTCCCCCTCATGATATCTTAGGTGAGTCAGGGATAAAAGTCCTCAGATCCGGTGAACCGTTGAAAAGGATCGCCCTTATACTCGTCCTCGCTGCCGCCTCCATCCTGCTCGGAGGCTGCATAGTCATCTCGCTTCAGCCATTTTACACCGAGGAGGCGGTGGTTGAGCTGCCTCAGCTCGACGGGGAATGGTCGTTGTTGAGGGACGCCGGTGAAGATGTCTCCGGTAAGAAAATAAAGCACTGGGTGTTCCGCGGTACCGTTGTCCAGACCTATGATGAACACGGAATCGGTTCGATCCTCAGGATAAAGTATTTCAAGATCGATGACACCCTCTTTATGGACGTCACGGCGGGTGAGCCCGATGAGAGCAGACTCAACAGGTGGTGGTACATGCACGTGATCCCGGTCCACTCCCTTTTGAGGCTCGATATGAAGGGCGAGGTCCTGATACTCACGCCCCTCAACTATGACTGGCTTGAAGAGAGGGTCGAATCAAAAGAGACGTCTCTGCCGTTCATATGGCTGAAAGGGGACGACATGATGGTCTTCTCCGCCGACCCCGGCAGATGGATGGACTTTCTGAAGAAGCATAAAGACTCCCCGGAAGCCTTCTCGAAAGATCTGAGCTATCGGCTCAAACGCATCGTAAAGCCAGAGAACGGAGAGGGAGCGAACCTCGTCGATCCCTCCGGAGAGTATAATCGAGATTAGTGTATAGAGAGCACCCTGCAACAGGACCGGTTAAGGGTCATTTTAGCACAAAGGGACAAGCTAAGTGCTTGATTTTCCTGTATTTTGATTTGAAACGCTCAAAATAACGGACGGAACGAGGGCTGTTATCTTCGTCGACAACTCCTGTCGCCGGATTCGGGAGTCACCGAACGAGGTCTCTCAGGACGGCCCTGGATCATGACCGGGTCCTTCGTTTCTTCTTGAGAGGAGATAGAGGATCGAGATGCCCGTTATCCCTGACAGCAGAGAGGCTGTAAGGATACCGAACTTCGCCTCCTCTACAAGCCGTTGTTCCTGGAAAGAAAGGGTGGCGATGAAGAGAGACATGGTAAAGCCGATCCCGCCCAGCACCGAAACCCCGAGTATATGGCCCCATCTCACCCTGTAGGGAAGCTCCGACATGCCTGTCTTTACGGCAAGCCACGTAGAGAGGGTTATACCGATCGGTTTGCCGAGGAGAAGCCCCAGTATTATGCCCGTCTCCACCCTTGAGTCGAAGAGACGGGTCAGACCGACCCCTTCCAGGGAGACCCCTCCGTTGGCAAGCGCAAAGAGGGGTATCACCAGGAAGGCCACCCATGGATGGAGGGCGTGTTCGAGCCTCTGGAGGGGTGTCTCCACATGATGGCAGGCCATCTCTATCGACTGCACCGAATTCAGGTGTTCCTGATTCAGGAGGATGGATTCACCACATCCCCGAGGGGGGCATTGAAATCTACTCAGATAGTAACCAACCTCTTCAAGGAATCTGTCCGTATTGTACCTGCCCCTCGCGGGGATAAACAGGGCCACCAGTATGCCGGCCACGGTGGAATGGATGCCGGCTCCCAGGACCGCGAACCAGAGCAGAAGGGCCATCAATGCATAAAACAGGGTGCTCCTGATCCAGAAGTAACTGGCAATCGCGATGACGATGAGTATGAGTATGCTGAGGAGGAGATAATCCACGGCTATCCCTCTGGTATAGAAGAGGGCTATCACCAGGACCGCACCCATGTCGTCGGCGATGGCAAAGGCGGAGAGAAAGACCTTGAGCCCTGCCGGCACCCTCTGCCCGAGGATATAGAGTACTCCCAGGGCAAAGGCGATGTCTGTGGCCATAGGTATCCCCCAGCCTCCGGAGGTTTCCCTGCCAAGGTTCAGAGAGAAGTAGATGAGTGCAGGGACCATCATGCCACCCACCGCTGCACTGACGGGCAGGAGGGCCTTCTTTCTTGTGGACAACTCTCCCACAAGGACCTCCCTCTTTATCTCGAGGCCCACCACGAAGAAGAAGACGCACATTACCGCCTCGTTTATCCATTCCCTGAGGCTCAATCTGATGCTGAGCTCTCCAAGGCTGACCGAAAGAGGGGTCTCCCAGAAATGGTGATAGGTCTCCCGGACCGGTGAGTTGGCCCACGCAATGGCCACCGCTGCGGCCAGGATGAGGAGGATGCTGCTCGACGCCTCGTTTTTGAAGAAACGATGAAATGGGAGGATCAGATGGGGTGTGACCTCCCTCCTCTCGGGCACGAGCCTTCTGATAGAGAGCTTCATGATAGTTAATTATAAAGGAACGGACGCGGCGTTGCCACATCTTCACCGAGGTCCGGGTTTGTTGCTCCGGGGGCGGCAAGTCCTCTGATCATGACCCGCGGGAGAAGATGCTGCGGTATAGAGTTCGGAAGGATTGCCCCTGCGACCGCCTTAAGAGGGCGGATACGTCTTCTTGGGCAGGGAGAGGAAGGCCAGGAGGTAGATCATCGCTCCGGAGATCATGACCGTCCTGAACCCGGCGGCCACGGCGAACATCACGGCCAGTATGGGGGCAAGGACGGAGAAGCAGCCGTTCACGGCCCACGCCCAGGGGACGAGTCGGGGGTTGTCCCTGGTGAGCAGGGAGAGCCCGAGGGGGAAGGGTATGCCCATGAGGAGTCCGGGGGGCAGCAGGACGAAGAAGGTGAAGAGGAGCTTCATCCCCATGGGACGGCCCAGGACGGCGTCGGTAAGGGGGCGGAGCGTGAGGCTGTAGGCAAGGATCACGATGCCGAGGGCGAGCACGATGGGCGGCCTCCTGAGCCTTTCGAACCGCTGCGACAGCGCGCTGCCGATGCCTGAGCCGATCAGTATGGAGAAGACCACGGCAGCCACTGCATAGGGAGGGTTCTCCAGCGGAAGGATCATCCGCTGGATGAAGGATATCTCGATGAACATGAACCCCACCCCGAGGAGGGCGAAGTAGGAGAGGCTACGGAGGGTCCCGGCCCCGCCCGAGGCCCCTCCCCTCGCCTGCATCGCGGGCAGGAGGACGAGCAGCAGTCCGATGAAGAGGACCTGCAGGAATATCACCGGCAGCAGATAGCCCTCCTCGAGGAAGTACTGCCACTTCTCACCCATCACGGCGTAGATCTCTCCGATCCTTCCGAGCTTCAGGTGGTAGTGGAAGAAGGGGTTCTCGTCACGGACCGGGGAGATGTCGAACACATACTCCCTGACGAACCGTGCCCGTGTCTCAGGGTCCAGCAGCAGCCTCCTGAACGCATCGGCGTATCCGCCGGTGGGCATCTTGATATATACGTTGGTTTCGTCCTCCCTGATGCCGGGGTAGTACACAAGATCGAACCTCCTCTCCCTGGCGAAGGCCCTGATCAGCTCGATCTCCCCCTCGGTCAGCGGCGAGTTCTTGACGACGATGGTGATGCTTCCCCAGCTCCTGACGGCCGCCACACGGCTGCCGGGGTCCTCCACGCCCTCTTCCCTCAGGGCCTCCCTGATCGTGTCGATCAGCCGGAGCTCCGTCCTCGGCGGAGGGATGATGAAGAGGTTTATCGAGAGCATCCCCCCGGGCTTCAGGTGCTGGATGTAGCTGCTGAAGGCCTCCACGGTGAACCTGTAATCCTCGGAGAAGCCGAAGGAACCCGAGGGCATCGAGCCCATCACGGATATCTCTATCAGGTCGAAGCTTCTGTCGCCGGAGGCGAGCCAGCTCCTTCCGAGCCCGGTCCATGTGTTTTCGGCATAGAGGTGATGGGTGAGCCTCCGGGAGTAGTCCCTGACGGAGCGGACCACGAGGGGGTTTGACTCCACCGTGTAGATGTTGCGCGCACCGTAGTAGCGGGCCTTCAGCACATCGAGCCCGCCCTTCGCATCGAGTATGAGGACGTCCTCCTTCCTGGAGAGCTCGTAGGGGAGGGAGGAGGGGAGGTATCTGAGGAAGGCGAGTCTGCCGGGGTCACTGTCGTCGGTGACGGCGTAGATATCGCCGGCATCGACGGAGATGCCGGTCTGCTCCGGGAGGTCTTCGAGGTACCGGAGGCTCAACCCCGGTGCATACCTGACGGCGGGGCTCCTGAAGATGTCCACCCTGGCATAGGGGCTGTAGTAGGTCTTCAGCAGTACGGCGCCGGGGTATCTCAGTGCCACCTGGAGGGGTTTGTAGGGGGATATCCTGGGGGTGATGAACCGGGGCTGCAGTGAGAGGATCAGGATGTTGGCGAGGATGAGCGCGGCTGAGGCGGTCTTCATCCTCCACCTCCCGTGAAACAGGAGCGGGAAGGCCGAGACCGCCGAGAGGATGAAGACCACCCTCTCGGGCCCTCCGGTGTGAAGGAGGAGGAGGGTGAGGAGCGAGCCCAGGGCTGCACCGGTCAGGTCCGCGCCGTAGATGTAACCCGTCCGTCCCTCCATGGTGGAGAGGGCGGTGGAGACGATGAGGCCGAAGAAGAGGAAGGGGAGGGAGAGCAGTAGGTAGTAGAGGCTTATGTAGAGGAGCTGGACCCTGTCCCAGGCGAGTCTCGCGGGATCGAAGGGGAGGCTGTTCGTCAGCAGGTAGCTGACGGGGATGCTCAGGCCGAGCATCAGGCAGTGCAGGGGAATGTATCGGTCCTCCCTGAGCCCCGGCCTGATCGCCAGCAACGTCCCGCTCGCTCCGATGCCGAGCATGGCGATGCTTATCACCATGAAGGCGAAGTGGTACCAGAGCGAGACGGAGAAGACCCTCACGAGGCTCAACTCGTATGAGAGGCTGCAGAGCGAGGCGATGAGGACGACGGGGAGTATGGCACGGTCTCTCTTCATCCTCTTGATTATACCCCAAAAGGGGCCGGATGCCGCCGCAGTTGAGCCTCCTTCAACGGTTGTGTCATAATAGGACGCCCCGCTCAGCATGCACGCGGAGGTTCTCTGCAGGGTCAAGGGGCGAGGAAGGTCTCTTCAGGGTCTCTGTGCCCTTTGAAGGGGTCCACAACATCAGGGGGGAGAGGTGAGAGGGCCGATAGCCATCGTTGACTACGGGATGGGCAACCTCCGGAGCGTGGAGAAGGGGTTTCTCAAGGTCGGGGTCGATGCGAGGGTGACCTCAAGTGCCTCCGACGTGGAGGACGCTCCGGCGGTCGTACTTCCCGGTGTGGGGGCGTTCCGTGACTGTATGAGGAACCTCGAGGGCCTCGGGCTGATCGAACCGCTCCTGAGGGCGATCCGGTCCGGAAAGCCCTACCTCGGTATCTGCCTCGGCCTCCAGATACTCTTCAGCGAGTCCGAGGAGTTCGGCCACAGCAGGGGGCTCGATGTGATCAAGGGGAGGGTCGTGAGGTTCCCCAGGTCTGAGCTGAAGATACCCCACATGGGCTGGAACACGGTCAGGTTCAGGAAGAGGCCGCCCGTGTTCGAGGGCATAGAGGACGGCAGCTACTTCTACTTCGTACATTCCTACTATGTCGATCCCGCCGAGGAGGGGGTGATCTCAGGCACCACCGAGTACGGGGTGGAGTTCACCTCCCTCGTCTGGAAGGAGAATATAGTGGCCACACAGTTTCATCCCGAAAAGAGCCAGCACCTCGGCCTCAAGGTGCTGAAGGGGTTTGGAGAGTTCGCGAGGAGGGGTTGAGCTCAGCCGTGCCTGATCCTTGAGAGCAGCTCCCTCACCCTCTTCTTCAACAGGGGATGCATCAGCTCAGGGGCGATCTCCGAGAGCGGCTCGAGGACAAAGCCCCTCTCATGCATGTGGGGGTGGGGGATCTTCAGGTGAGGCTCATCAACGATCCGCTCATCGTAGAGTAGGATGTCGAGGTCGATCTCCCTGGGGCCCCACCGGCTGGTCCTTCTCCTGCCGAGTGCCCCCTCTATGGCCTTCATCACCGCCAGTAGCCCCTCCGGCGTCAGGTCGGTCTCGGCCTCCACCACCATGTTCAGAAACCCCGGCTGGTCCTTCACCCCCCAGGGCTCTGTCTCATAGAGACCGGACCTCCTGGTGACCCTCACCCCCCTGGAGTCGAGCTCCTCCACCGCCTTGAGGCAGTTGGCCTTGCGGTCCCCTACGTTGGAGCCTATACCGATATAGATGGTGGCCATCACCGCAGGGGAGGGATCAACGGACGGCCTCCCCGATCCTCTCCACCGCCTCCCTGAGCCTCTCCTCCGGCACGGTGAGGGCGAACCTGATGTAGCCCTCTCCGGGATCGCCGAAGCCGTTACCGGGGGTGCCGAGCACGCCCGCCTTCTCAAGGAGGTGTACTGCGAACCCCTCGGAGGTGAACCCTCCGGGCACCTTCGCCCAGAGGTAGAAGGTGGCCTCGGGCTTGACGACCTCCATCCCCAACCCCCTGAGCCCCTCGTAGAGTATGTCCCTTCTGGCCTGGTAGGTCGCCCTCATTCCGGAGAGCAGGCCGTCGTCGGTGTCGAGGGCGGTTATGGAGGCCTCCTGTATCGCCTGGAAGACACCGGAGTCGATGTTGGTCTTTATCCTGCCCAGCCCGTGGATCACCTCCCTGTTGCCCACGGCGAAGCCGATCCGCCAGCCCGTCATGTTGTAGGTCTTCGAGAGGGAATGGAACTCGACGCCCACGTCCATGGCGCCCTCCACCTGGAGGAAGCTGAGGGGCCTCTTGCCGTCGAAGTAGATCTCGGAGTAGGCCGCGTCATGGCAGACGATGATCCCATGCCTGCGGGCCATGTCGATCACCTCCCTGAAGAAGTCCTCACCCGCCGAGACGCTCGTTGGGTTGTTCGGGTAGTTGAGGAAGATCATCTTCGCCCGTCCCAGCACCTCCTCGGGCAGGGTGGTGAGATCGGGCAGGAAGCCCCTGTCCTCGGTCAGGGGCATGTAGTGGGGCTCGCCACCGGCGAAGAGGGTGGCTATGGAGTAGACGGGGTATGCGGGCGAGGGGCAGAGCACGACGTCCCCCGGGTTGACGAAGGCGAGGGGGATATGTCCTATGCCCTCCTTAGAGCCGATGAGTGAGAGGACCTCGCTCTCAGGGTCGAGCTTCACGCTGAACCGTCTCTCGTACCACCTTGCAACGGCCTCGCGGAAGGAGTACATCCCGGCGTAGGATGGGTAGCGGTGATGTTCGGGCTTCTCCACGGCCCTCTTCATCGCCTCCACGATGTGGGCCGGGGTGGGCATGTCGGGGTCTCCGATGCTCATGTCGATCAGGTCTGCACCCCGCCTGAGGGCCTCGGCCTTCATCTGGTCGATCCTTGCAAAGAGGTAAGGTGGAAGGTTCTTCACCCTGTCGGCAAGTTCGATTCCTGTAGACATTGCACCTCCTGAGTTTGATTTGAGTTTTGAGCGTTCCGCCCCGGGAGTTAAAAGGCGACCCCTGAGGTACAGCCGGCACTGCGGAATGGGGTATTATAGCAGAAAGGTGTTATTTTTCACCCTCTTTGCCGAGGCCGAACTTCTCCCACCTGTACCAGAAGGTCTTGTAGCTCATGCCGAGGAGCTCCGCCGCCCTCTTCGCCACGTTGTTCGACATCCGCATCGCCTTCCTCATGAGCGCCTTCTCGAGCTCCTCGAAGACGATCCCCTCACTGGGGATCTCTATCTCCATGACCCCCTTCGGCGCCATCCCGGTCAGCTCCTCCCTGATGTCGTCGTAGGTGATCGTGTCGGAGTCGGCCATTATCACGGCCCTCTCTATGACGGACTGGAGCTGTCTGATGTTGCCGGGCCAGTGGTAATCGCGAAGGGCCTCAAGGGCCCTCTCCTCGATCCCCTTGATCCTCTTGCCGAACTCCTCGTTGTATCTCTTCAGGAAATACCCGGCCAGCAGGGGGATGTCCTCCTTCCGCTCCCTGAGGGGCGGGAGCTTTATGGTCACCACCTTCAGCCTGTAGTAGAGGTCCTCCCTGAAGAGGCCCTTCCCTATGAGCTCCTCGATCTCCTGGTGGGTGGCGGCCACGACCCTCATGTCCACCCTGAAAGACTCCCTCCCGCCGAGCCTCCTCACCTCGCCGTCCTGAAGTACCCTGAGGAGCTTCGCCTGGAGATTCAAGGGCATGTCCCCTATCTCGTCGAGGAAGAGGGTGCCGCCGGCGGTGAGTTCGATGAGCCCCTTCTTCCTGGACGTGGCGCCCGTGAACGCGCCGGGCTCGAAGCCGAAGAGCTCGCTCTCCAGCAGGTTCTCCGGTATGGATGCGCAGTTTATCGCCGTGAAGGACCTCCCCCTTCTCGGGCTGTTGTAGTGGATCGCCTTTGCCACGAGTTCCTTGCCGGTGCCGCTCTCGCCGACTATCAACACCGTGGCATTGGTGGGAGAGACCTTCCTGAGGGTCTCGATGAGGTGGACCATCCTCTCCGACCTGCCCACGATGCCCTCTATGCGGAACCTCTCGCAGAGCGCGTCCTGGAGCTCCATGTTCTGCCTCAGCAGCTCGTTCCTCTCGAGGGCCTGTCTCACCTTCAGGAGGAGGGCGTCCTTGTCGAGGGGTTTCGTCAGGTAGTCGAAGGCCCCCTTCTTGATCGCCTCGACAGCGGAGGATATCGTACCGTAGGCGGTCATTATCAGCACCGTGGGAGGCTGCTTCTGGAGGGAGTTTATCCTCTCCAGAAGCTGCAGTCCATCCATGTCCGGCATCCTGAGGTCGGTCAGCACCACCTGGGGGGGAAACTTCCGCATCACCTTGAGGGCCTCTGTGCCGGAGCCGGCCTCGTGGACCTCGTGCCCCTCCTCGGTGAGGATCGTCTTGAGGATGCTCCTCTGCAGGGGCTCGTCATCGACGATCAGTATATCGGCCATGAGATAATTTAACAAATCTTCCGGGCAAAAGTCCCTTGAGACGCCGATCCTCAGAGGCTCCTCCGCACACCCGAAGGCCGCCAGGCCGGTGCGATCACCCCCTTCCGGAGGCGCTTCAGACAGGGCGCCCATGTGAGCGTGAAGGGGCCGTGGCGCCGGTTCACCCCGTCCACCGCCTCGAGCAGGGCGGCCCTCCTCCTCTGCTCCTCAAAGATCGGCACCTGGCCGCTCACGGGCTCGATGCCGCTGATCACCACACCGAGCAGCCGGACGGGCTCCTTCAGTCCCGCCGAGTTCAGTATATCCATGGCCGTGTGGAAGATCCTGTGGGTGTCGTTTGTGGCCTGGCCCATCCCCTTCCGCCTGGAGAAGGTCTCGAAGCTCCGGTATCTCACCACCACGGAGACGGTCCTTCCCCCGAGTCCGTGCCTCCTGGCCCTTGAACCCACCATCTCGGAAAGCCGGAGTATCCAGCCCTCCATCTCGGCGGGGGAGCAGAGGTCACGGGGGAAGGTGGTGCTGTGTCCGATGGATCGCACCCCCTCTCCGCAGCGGTCGCGGGCCTCGGGCTCCCTGCCCTGGCCGAGGGCCTTGAGCCTCTCACCGACGATTCCGAAGCGGGCCCTCAGCAGTCCTGCAGGCGCCCTGCCGAGTTCACCGCACCTGGTGATGCCGATCGCCCTCAGCCTCTCGGAGACCCTTCTGCCCACACCCCAGAGCATCTCCGTGGGGAGGTCTGCAAGCACCCCCTCCACCTCTTCGGCCTTTATCCATCGGAGGCCGTCGGGTTTGGAGAGCTCGGCGGCGAGCTTGGCCACAACCCTGTTGGGGCCTATGCCCACCGTTGCGTTGATCCCGAAGAGCCCCTTTACCTCCTCCTTGATCCTCCTGCCCACCTCGAGGGGGCCGCCGAAGAGATGGCATGAGCCCGTTATATCCAGGAAGGCCTCATCCACGGAGTAGATCTCCACCTCCGGGGTGTATCTGAGGTAGAGATCCTTCAGGGCTTCAGATGTGTGGATGTAGCGGTCGTTGTCTCCGATGACGAGCACCAGGCCGGGGCAGAGCCTCTTCGCCTCGTAGATGTTCATCCCCGTCTTCACGCCGTACCGCCTCGCCTCGTAGGAGGCGGTGGTGATCACCGTCCTGTGGTCCGAGCCGATCACTCCGATCGGCCTGCCCCTCAGGGCGGGGTTGCGCCGCTGCTCGACGGAGGCGAAGAAGGCATCCATGTCGACAAGGAGCATCGTCCTCATGGCGTCTGGGTTCTTCTATATCTCCGTCTCCACCGCCTCGAGCCTCCAGCTCAGCCCGGCGGGATCGAAGCAGAGGCTGTAGAGGGTGCCGCCGTCGGTGACGGAGAAGAGGTGAAGCCTCCTGGAGCCTTCCCGCCGGACCCACCTGTAGGTGACGCCCTTCACATGGATCACCCTGCCGTTCCATCTGAACCTGAGGGGCCTCATCCCTCCCCTGCCGCCGAAGGAGGCGATGACCGCCACCGGTTCGTCCACCATCGTCATGACCGACCTCTCCTCATCCCGGACGTTACAGCCTCCTCACGAGACCTACGACCTTCCCTATGATCCTTACCTCCCCGGGGTCGACCAGGAGGGGGCTCATCTCCGGGTTTTCAGGCTGGAGCCTCACCTTTCCGCCCTCCCTGTAGAACCTCTTCACCGTGGCCTCGTCGCCGACGAGGGCCACGACGATCTCTCCGGGTCTCGGTTCAACCCCGGGGTTGACGATGACGATGTCTCCATCGAGTATCCCCGCTCCCCTCATGCTCTCGCCCACGACCCTGAGGCCGAAGCCTCCCTCGGTCCTGAAGATACGCCTGTCCAGGGATATATGCTCCTCGATCTCCTCCACCGCCGGTATCGGCTCACCTGCACGGATCCTCCCGACCACGGGGATCGCAACGGCGCCATAGGGCCTCAACCCGACCACCTCGAGCCCCCGCGACCTGGCCGGGGTCTTCCTCAGATAACCCTTCTTCACCAGTGCATCGATATGGAGCTTCGCCGCAAGGGGGCTCCTGTAGCCGAAGGCCTCCGCCACCTCCCTCACGGTCGGCGGGCAGCCCCGCCGGAGGATGTAATCCTTCAGGTACCTGAGGACCTCGGCCTGCTTCCGGGTCAACCCCATACATAATACTATACATATGTATAGGACAGAAATCAACCCCCTTGACTTTTGATTTTGGCCCTCAGTAGAATTTTTTTATGCAGGGGGGGATGGGGGTCATAAGGAGGAGATATCCGAGGTACTTGGTCTCGGAAGAGGTCTGCTTCGTCGCTCCCATGGTGGAGATGGGAAGGCTGAGGGAGACCGGCGGGAAGGCGGAGGTGGTGGACAGGAGCATCGGGGGCATGTGCATCAAGACCGTCTTTCCCATAGAGGTCGGCCAGGTGCTGAGGTTCACCAACCAGGCCGAGGAGCGGCGGGCGGTGGTCAAGTGGGTTATAAAGGAATCCTCCTACCGTATAGCAGGCCTGAAGTTCCTGTAGGGGCGGAACCTCGTTTCTTCACCCACCCCTGAGACCTCTCTTCGCAAGCCGGAAGAGTTGCCTTTGACACCGCCGGAGATGTTCCGGAAGTGTAAGGCCTGTCCGAAGCCCTGGCAAGACGTTCGCCTCCGACGAGGCGCGGCGGGAGCACCACCCCGGCCTGTTGCCTAAAGGGGCTGGAGGAACTCCCGGATCAGGTCATGGGGAAGATCGGCGGGTAGTCAAGACATGATCCGTGAACACACCTCGCGCCGTTCGGTGGGTTTTGCAAAATGTAATTAGGAGGGCGGACGCATGTTCATGCTGCGTGCCTGGGCCGCTTCCGGAAAACTCGGAAACAGTGAGGGAGGGTTTTGAGTGACTGCAATCCCGATCCATCCAAACGACCGGATCCTGCTTCGGGACCGCCCCTGGATCGTGCGCCAGGTCTCCGAGACCGGGAACGCGCATCGGCTTCTCGCGCTCGAGGCCCTCGACGGCGATCGGCCCGAGACACTTCAGGTCGCCGTGCCACCGGAGGAGCCGCGGCTTCTTCCCAACGAGAGGCACGCGTTCGATCTCGCGCAGATGGAATCCCTCGCGGCATGGGTCAACGCGCACCGCATCCTGGGCGCGACGCTGGTACGCGAGACGTGGGACAAGATCAAGCCGGACCGAAAGGAGTTCTACGGCCGTTACGACATCCTCATCCGCGCCTTTGTCGGCGGCGAGCTGGACCGCCGCATCCAGGAACTCCAGCGCGAGCGCCCGGGGCTCGCTGCAGCGTTCGAGGCCTACGAGGCGCGCCTCAAGACTCTCGCCTCGTGCCTCAAGAAGGGCGGCGACTACCGCTTCCAGGACTGGGCGGTGGACGGCAAGACCACCGGCGGCGACCCGGATGCCTTCAAGTTCTTCGTCGAGCGGGCCTGGCAGCTCACCCGCGAGGGCGGCCGCGTGGGCTTCGTCGTCCCCTCGGCCAGGGCTGCACCGGCCTGCGGCACCTGCTGCTCGAGCACGCCACGGTGGAGCGCTTCTACGCCTTCGAGAACCGGAAGAAGATCTTCCCGATCGATTCCCGCTACAAGTTCGTGAGCCTTGTCTTCCGCAAAGGCCAGCCCGGGGCGGACGGCTTTGTGGCCGCCTTCATGCGCCATGAGCTCTCGGAGCTTGAGGCCACGGCTCGCCACCGCGAGCCGGGCCGGGAAAGGGTGAAGTCCTTCCCTGCCCCCTGGCTCGTCACCATCCGCCGCAAGGAACTCAAGCGCCTGTCGCCCGGAACCCTCGCCTTCCTGGAGTACCGCAGCCCCCGCGACCGCGAGATCCTGCTCAAGATGTACGGCTACGACGCCGACGGAAACCCCGTCAGCCCCCGGCCGCTCCTCGGCGACCAGGGCCCCGGCACCTGGAACGCGCGGTTTTATACGGAGTTTAATATGACCAACGACCGGGACCTCTGGACCGATCCGAAAACCGGCAAGCTCTACAACCCCCGCCAGATCCTGGGCCCCGTGCCCGGCACCACCGCCGATCCGCCCTACTACGACCCGGCCGCCTGGCCCGAGATCCGCGCCCGCATGGCCGAAGCGGGCTTCTGGCCGTTGTATGAAGGCAAGCACATCGAGCAGTTCCTGGTGGACATCAAGCCCATCGAGCGCTGGGTGAGCCTCGAGGCCGCTGAGCGCAGGTACGACAGACCGCCCGATCCCGGCCCGAAGCTCGTCTTCCGCGCCATCGCCCGCAACACCGATGAGCGCACCTGCATCGCCGCGGTACTTCCCAAACGGTCAGCATTCGGCAACTCCTGCTGGGGGGCGGTGCTAAGCACCGGCGCGCACGAACTGTACAACGTTCTAAACTCCTTTGCAGCAGATTTTGCGATTCGTTTTCGTGTGTCCGCGAACATGAACTTCACGCACGCGGGCAAGCTTGCAGTACTGCGGCCAGACGCTATTGCCTGCATCGACTCCCAGAAAACGTGCTCCGCGCAAGACCTGGGAGCCGAGCACGTCTCCGAGTACCGGCCGATG